>CAZMGG010000003.1:64367-107595 GCA_964565715.1 uncultured candidatus Brocadiaceae bacterium
CCCCCCCCCCCCCCCCCCCCCCCCCCCCCCCCCCCCCCCCCCCCCCCCCAATGTCGGATAATGGCCCTGGCCCTTTGTGCTCCTTGGGATCGTATCTCATGGCCTCTTGCGCTGCTCGCCCAATTCGTATTGGAGCACAGCGTCCGCAGTCGCTCAACTGGCCGGCCGCAAGTTTTCGAAGGTGCCGGCGCTACGAAGGGGTCTTGAAAACTCCTGATCGCAATGACCAGCCAGGCGTCAAGATTCGAACCCGTTCTGTGCCTGGAGAGCCGAACTGCTCTGCCCCACTGTTCGTGCCCTTGAAGGACGCGTCGAGGATGGGCCTCTTCGAGGCTGAGCCGCTACTCGGCGCACGGGGCACCCAGGATCGTGCGCCACATGCCGCCTACAATGCCGTTACAATGTCGGCGCGCGGACCCTTTCCGGAGTGTTTGTGAGTCGGCTTCCAGGCATCCTCCGAGGTCTCGACAATCAGCGGCACGGCGCATCGCGATCTGGGTATCTTGCTGGCAAGTCTCAAGTGGAACCCGCGGATCACTCCAATTCGACAGGTGGATCGCGCGTGCCTCGGACACTTGTTCTGCTCATCGTGCTTGCTGCTACAGCGTTGTTTTTCATGATCCGGATCTGGTATTGGGGTGCGGTGCACGAAGTCCCGTTCTCCGACATGCAGGACTATGATACGATAGCGCATAATATTGTTGAACGAAGGTTCTTTGGCGTCGACCCGTTTTGGGCATCCTATTGGCCTCCGGTAACTCCGACTTTGCGCGCATTGAGCCTGTGTCTTGCCGAGGCAACAGGCGGAGACAGCATGTTCTGCTGGCGGATTCAGGCCGCCGTGCTTTGCTACTGCGCATGCCTTTGGCTGTGCCGCGAGCTTTGGCATGTCACGCGCGACGCATTCCAATCTGTGGCGCTGCTCTTGATGGCGGCGTGCACGGCATCATCCATTTTCTGGAGTCTGAAGATTGCCACCGAGAACACGGCTGAGACTCTTCTCTATGTGTATCTCGCGTCGCTGCTGCGCGCTCATCGGACGCAGTCCGGGTTGACTTGGCTGGTAGTAGGTGGCATAACAGTCGCCGCAACGCTGAACCGCCCGGCTTGCGCGACTCTGATAGTTCCCGCAGTGGCCGTCGCCCTTGCCATTCGGAGAAGGGTCTCAATCTGGCGGACACTGGGTCCGCTACTGGCGGGGTTGCTCCTCGCATGGGCGCCATGGTGCATCCGCGGAGCCGTGCGTTACGGCGCGTTCCTCCCGCTTACTACCCAGGCACCTTACTCCTTTCTGTCCGAACTCGGAGAGTTCTCAGTTGTTATTGACGGACATCAGGTCGGCACCAGCCTGACCAAGCTCCAGATCGATCATCGATCGGAGTTCGAGAATGACTACCAGTCGATGTGCGCAGCACGCATGATCGCATGGGCCTGGATCACGCAGAATCCTGGCGAATTCGCGTACAGAGCCGTATCGCGGGCTGCTTACTCGACGCTCCAGGACACCGTGGCGCTCACCAGGGTGCGTCGATCGCCCCTCGCAGAGAGTCCGGTTGCACGTTGGCTTCCGGATCGAGGCGTGGGTCAGCTGATCTTGGGCGCCATTGGGATGATATGGCTGGCGCGCAAGCATCGCATCCTGCTGCTATCTGGGATCTCCATTCTACTTCCGTGGAGTGCAAGCATCTGCTTTATTGGCGCCCCGCGTCTATTGGATCCGGCCATTCCACTGTTGCTGCATGCCGCCTGTTGCTTTGCGGTATCGACGATCAAGGGACTGATTGCGGGCAGGATTTCAAGTTCCAAACAGGACTCAAAGGTGATGACTCGCCATCGGCGTGAGCAGGGGTAGAAGTGCCGCAAAGCACGGCCGTGTTGGGGATCGCGTTCTCCACCACTCAGCTGCCGAGCTGGCGCAGCGCCGCCGTGGCGCGAGCTGCGAGCTGCTTGTCAGTACTGCCGCTGGCCCTGCGCAGGGCCGCCCTCACCTCGTCGGAACCCTCTCCCAACATGCCGAGCGCCGTGGCGGCCTCCCGGGCCACGGCCAGCTCGGCGTCGTCCAGCGCGTGCATCAGGGCACCGGCCGAGGCCGCACCCGCCTTGCCGAGCAGGCCGAGGCCGCGGGCCGCCTCCTGGCGGCGGCGCGGGTCCAGGTGGCGGAGCTGCGCGCCGTAGCCCAGCCGGGCGTCCGGATCGGTGGGATCGAGCACGGCCAGCGCCCGCGCCGCGGCCGCGCGGATGGCGTCGCTCTCGCTGCAGCTGCCGCTGGTGCTGGCCTGGCTGCCGTTCCAGTCCCAGTTGAGCTTGAAGTCGCTGGGATGGTCGCCGTTCACCGCCTCGCGCAACGCCTTCTGCGCCGCGCTGCGTTCGCCGGGCGTGGCCCCGTCGCGCAGCCGCCGGGCCAGGGCCTCGGCGGCGAAGGCCCGCGCGAACGGGCCGGCATTCTGCAGGTCCTCGACCAGCTTCGGGATCGGCTTCGTCGGATCGCACTGCAGCCGCGTCAGCGCCCGGAACAGGTCGTCACTGAGGAACGAGTGGTCCTCGGCGGCGGCGCCGACCGCCTTGGCGACGGTGGCGATGCGGTCCGGGTGCCACGGGATGCAGTTGCCGATGGCCTGCAGCATGAGGCCGCGCAGCCCCTGGTGGTCCTTGCGCTTCAGGCAGTCCAGCACCGAGTCGATGGCCGGCGCCGCGTCGGGGCCGAGCGCGCACAGCACCTCGCAGGCGGCCTGCCGGGCGGCGAGCGCCTCGCCCTCGGCGCCGACCTGTTCGTCGGCGAGCAGCCCGGCGAGGGCCTCGGCCGCCGGCGCGCCGAGCCGCAGCAGGGCCACGCTGGCGGCGGTGCGCTCGTTGGGATCGAGCAGCCGGCGCGCCAGTGCGGCGGGAGTGGGCGGTGCTGGCGTCTGCGCCGCGGCGAGGCCGGCGAGCGCGAGCGCGAGCATGGCCGCCCTGGCGTTCATGGCAGCACCACCGTCATCCGCACCTCCATGCTGGCGAGCTTGGCCGCGGCCGGCTCGCCATCCTCGAGATGCACGAAGGGCTGCGCCAGGAACGGGCCGGTCGCCGGGTGGCCGGCGGCCTGCAGCGCCGCCTGCAGGGCCTGCTGCCCGTTGCGCACCTTGTCGGCGAAGTCGGTGCCCTCCGGATAGACCACCAGCACGTTGGCATCGGGCTGCGGGCGCACCTGCCAGTCCGCCGGCGGCGTGAACGGCGCGGCGCCCTGACGTGGGCGGAACGGGATCACCATCCGGTCGCGTCCGCCCTCGCGCAGGAACCCGCCGAAGCCGGCCAGCGACTGGCCGTTCTCCTTCAGCACCGCGGCGTGGCGCCGGTAGACCGCCGCGCGCTCGGCCCACGAACCCGGGTCGTCGACCACGATCCACGAGGCGGCGCGGTTGCGGCCGGGCTGCGGCGTGCGCGAGCGAGCCTCGGGGCCCGTCGAGAGCACCGTCGGCGGCGGCGTGACGACGACCGGCGTCGCCACCGCGCCCGGGCGGGCGAAGAACGCCTCGTCCCAGCTCACGTCGAGGCTGCGGAAGGCCAGGGTGCAGCGGCCCAGCGGGGCCAGTTCGACCTGCTGCGGGATCCAGGTCGCCGAGGTGCGCAGGTGCTGGCGCAGATGCACGGCGGTGGCGCCCGACTGCAGGCGTTCGGGCAGCAGCGTGCCGGGCTGCAGGTGGATCTCCCAGGCCGTGCCGTCGCCCTGCCGCGCCAGCAGGCCGTCGGGCAGCCGTTCCACGGCCGTGCGCCGATAGAGCGGTCCCAGCGTCGCGGCATCGAGCAGCAGGCGCAGCGCGCGCAGCCGTTCGAGCGAGGTGGCGTCGACGGCCTGGGCCACCTCGCCGGCGAGGAGGAAGGCGTCGGCGCCGGTCAGGATCTGCGGCGGCGCCCCTTCCTGCTGCACGCGCAGGTGGTCGGGCAGCGCGGTGAACGCCTCCAGCCGGGCGCCGTCGGGCAGCGTCACCTCCACCGCCACCCGGTCCATGCCGAGCTGCAGCGGTCCGTGGCAGTGCTCGAGGATCGCCGCGGCGAGCTGGTCGGCGGTCATGCCGCCGGTATCGACCGCTGTGGGCGCGTCGGGTGGCGCCGGTCCGGGTTCGGGCCGCGGGTCGCCGCACGCCGTCAGCAGGACGAGCGCGGCGAGCGCCGTCCGCTTCACGAGCCCTTGCGTTGGAACACCGCGCGCCACTCCGCAACGTCGTAGCCGCGATCGGTGCCGCCGGCCAGGGCCTCCAGGGCCTTCCGCGCCGCCAGCCGGACGTTGGCGTTGGTCTCGGCCGGCTCCAGCAGGGCGATCAGGGCCTCGTGCTGCTCCTGGGCGTTCATCCGGCCCAGCGCGATCGCCGCCATCCAGCGCACCCGCGGCGTGGGGTGCGTGGTGTAGCGCGCCGCCAGCGCGCCGTCGGTCGGCTCGCGGCCCAGGCCCAGGCCGCGCACCGCGCTGGCGACGATGCCGGGATCGACGTCGTGGAACGGCCGCCCCAGCAGGCTGCGCCAGATGGCCAGGATCTCCGCCGCCACCGGGCTGCCCAGGCTGTTGGCCTCCTGGATGCGATAGAGGGCCCAGGCGGCCTGGATGCGCGACTCCGGGCGGAACGCCGCGTTCTCCATCACCGCCTGCAGCACGCCGGGCGGCGTGAGCGGGTTCTTCAGGATGGCGAGGCCGAGCACCGCGGCGTTGACCAGCTTCTCGTCGCCGGACTGGGCGCCGGGCAGGATCGCATGCATGGCATCGGCCTTGCCGGAGTAGCCCAGCGCGCCGAGCGCGATGCGCTGGTGGGCCGGTTCGGCGGCGTCGGCGGCGGCGGTCACCAGGGCGTCGTAGTGTTCGATCGCCAGGTCCCGCAGGGTCTTCTCGATGGTCGCCGCCTGGCGGTCGGCCCGCAGCACCCCCTGGTTGGCCACCGCGCGCACGTGGCTGTCGATGAGCTGGTCCATCTGCACCAGGGCCGCGGGCAGGGCGCGGCGCTTCTGGTCGGCGGCCTGCTGCTCGGCGGCGCGTTGCTCGAGAGTGGGGTCGGCCTCCCGGCGCACCGTCGGCGAGCCGGAACAGGCGCCCAGGGTGGCGAGGGCGAGGGGGAGCAGGGCGGTGATCCGGGGGGACGGGTTCCTGTTGGGCATCGCGGGGGCCTCCGACGGCGGCGGCGGCGGGATCTTCCGGCGCCGAGGGAGGGCACATTAGGCCCCGGGGTCGCGCCGGTCTGCCGCGGGAGCCACAATCTCCCTTCGGAGGTGCATCGTGCGGAAGCTCGTCCCCCTGGCCTGCTTGTTGGTGGCGTTCCTGGCCTGGGCCTTCTGGCCCGGCGGTGGGCCGACCTTGCCGTCGCCGGAGCCCGCGGCGCCGGGGCCGGCCGCGGCGAGCGCCGCAGGCACTGCGGAGGCCGCGCCGGGCACCGTCGATGGCGAACGCACGGCGCTCGCGCCGGCCACGGCCGAACGGCCGGTTGATCCCGGCGTCGCCGTTCCCGCGCGCGGCCAGTTGCTCGTGCACGTGCAGTGGAGTGACCAGACGCCGGCGGCGGACGTGCGGCTGGCGGCGTTCCGCGGCGAGGGCCAGCCGTACGGTGTGGCCGCCGTCGCGGTGAGCGATGCCGACGGCACGGCGCGCCTGCCGGTGCCGCCGGGGACCTACCGGCTGCGTTCGGATCGTGGTGGCGACGTGAAGGTCACCGTGGAAGCGGGGCAGACCCAGGAAATGACCTTCCCGATCCCCGCGGGCCTCGCGGTGACGGGCACCGTGCGTGACGAGGCCGGCGCGCCGGTGGCCGCGGCCTGGATCTGGCTCACCTCGCATCAGGGCGGGCCCGCCGGTGGTCGGATCGTCGGCCAGTGCGATGACCGGGGAGCCTTCGCGCTGCGCGACGTGCCGAAGGACCAGTCGCTCGGCGCGCTGGCCACGGGCTTCGCGCCGTCGGAACTGGTCGACCTGGAGGAATGCGATGTCACCCGACAGCCGGTGACGGTGGACCTCCGTCTCACCCGGCCCGGCGGTGGGCTCCAGGGCCTGGTCCTCGATCCACAGGGCCAGCCGGTCGCCGGCGCCACCATCGCCGTCGGCCGCAGCGACCGCTACGTGGACTATCGCAGCAACCACACCACGCGGGAGTTCTGGCAGCCGCGCACGGCGGAGACCGGCGCCGACGGGCGCTTCGCACTGGCGGGTCTCGAGCCCGGCAAGCATCCGGTGGAGGCGCTGGCCGAGGACTTCCCGATCTGGCGCGGCGAGGTGGAGATCACCGCGAATGCCACGGGCGAACTGGTCGTGCGGCTCCGCGCCGGGGTTGCGGTTTCGGGCACCGTGCGGGGCAGCGGTGGCGTGCCGCTGGCGGCAGCCGTCGTGCGCGCCTACCCGCAGAAGCTGCGCGAGGACTTCCTGCAGTTCGGGCAGTTCGACTTCGACAGCGTGTTCGGTTGCGCGTTCGCGGTGAGCGACGCCGCCGGTCGCTACCGCGTGGAGCACATCGCGCCGGGGACGATCCACCTCTATGCGGCGCCGAAGACCGAGCGCAGCGCGCGGGAGGAGGTGCGGATCTGGGACGCCACCGAATTGCAGGGCGAGGATGGCGGAGAGCTTGCCTGGGATCCGTTGATCGATGCTGGCGCCGTGCTGGAGGGTGTCGTGACGTATCGCAACGGCGCGCCGATGTCCGACGTGTTCGTCACCGCGGCGGCGGAGGATGGCGACGACGCCACCGGGTCGGGGCGGCACGTCATCACCACCGACAAGCAGGGGCGCTTCCGGCACGTGCGGCTGCAGCAGGTGCGCTACGACGTGTCGGTGCAGTACTGGTCGCCGCCCAAGGGCACGCCGCCGCTGGTGCGGCGCGGCGTGTTCCCGGGGCAGGGGGAGCTGCGGCTGGTGGCGCCGTTCGACAAGGCGGAGAAGACGCAAACGGCCAAGGTGCGCGGCCGGGTGCGCGACGCGGCGGGCCGGCTGGAACGGCCGGCGGCGTTGGCCGTGACGCTGAACACGTCGTGGGGGCAGTACCACGGCAAGCTCGACGGCGACGCGTTCCTGTTCGACCGGGTCGAGCCGGGTCGGTGCCACGTGGTGGTGCGGTCCAACGAGGCACCGATCCACATCGGCTCGTGGTTCGAGGTGGAGGCCGGCGCCGACATCGACGTCGGCACGCTGGTCACCGAGCCGGGCGGCGGCCTGCACGTGCGGGTGGTGCGCGGGGCGGGCACCGAGGGGCGCAAGTTCAGCCTGTCGGTGAACCACGAGGGCGGCGGCTACCGGTCGGAGTCGGTGGACGGCGCCGCGTCGGAACTGCGCATCGACAACCTGTGCGTCGGCACGCAGTTCCTGTCGGTCCATGGCGAGGGCATCGCCGCCGTGCGGAAGCAGGCCTGCACCGTGACGGCCGGCGTGATGACGCCGGTGACGGTGAGCCTGGTGGCGGCGGAGAGCCGGCCGATCGAGGTGCTTTTCCGGGCCGACCAGGAGATCCGTTCGCTGCGGATCCGCGACGCGGCCGGCGAGGAGGTGTGGTCGTTCGAGCCGGGCAGCTACGCCCTGCCGCGGCCCTATCGCGGCAAGGTCCGGTTGCCGGCGGGCACCTTCGTGCTGCGCGCCGAGACCTGGGCGGACGCGAGCCAGGAGGTGGCGTTCGCGATGGGACCGCCGGGCGGCGAGCCGCAGCCGGCGGTGCGCCTGGACCTGCGGTAGGCGCGTGCGGGTGGCAGATTCGGGTCAGAGTGCCTGCCACCAGGGCACCGCCAGCACGCCATCGGCCAGCCAACGCGTCTCGGTGCCGCCGTGCAACAGCAGGCCAGCGCTGCAGCGATCGTCGTACTCGGCGCGGAATGCGAGCAGGCCCTGGCAGTCCGAGCGACCCGGCCTCGTCGTGGTCTTGACCTCGATCGGCAGGAGACGATTGCGCCACTCCACCACGAAGTCGACCTCCTCGCCTGCCGCGGTCCGCCAGTACATCACCGCGGGTGGTTGCGATGGCTCGAGGGCTGCCCAGGCCATCAGTTCCTGGCAGATCAGGTTCTCCAGGTGATGCCCGTCGGGCTGCGGATTGCCGGCGAGATGAAGGGCCAGGCCGACATCGGCCCAGAAGGCCTTCGGCGACTTGATCAGGCGCTTGGTCCGGTTCTGCGCGAAGGCCGGCAGGCGGACCAGCTGGTAGGAGGCCTCGAGCAGGTTGAGCCAGCGATGGACGGTCGGCTGGGGGATGCCGGCATCGCGACCCAGCTCGGTCTGGTTGAGGATCTGGCCGACCCGATGGCTGCAGGCCTGCATCAGTCGTCGGTAGTCGACGAGGGAGGACACACTGGCGATCTCCTGGAGGTCGCGCTCCAGGTAGGTGCGGGCGTAGCCGGCCAGCCAGAGCGAACGCTCCTCACCGGTGCGGAGGCGCGCGGCCGGCACCGGGTACCCGCCGCGACGGGTCGTGGCACGCCAATCACCGCGGCTGCCGCGGTCGCGCAGGCTGCCGATCCAGTCGGTCGGTCGACGCTCGAACAGGGTGCTCCAGCAACCGACGCGACCATGGCCCTGCAGCTCGGCGCGGGCCATCGGCCACAGGGTCAGGTACACCGCTCGACCCGCCAGACTCTCGCTGACCTGCCGCATCAGGAGCAGGTTGGCCGACCCTGTCAGCAGGAATCGTCCGGGGGTCCGGTCGCGATCGACGGCGCGCTTGATGGCGCTCAACAGGTCGGGCGCCCGCTGGACCTCGTCCAGGGTCACCGGGCGTGGGTCGAGCAGCAGGCTGTCCGGATCGGTGCGGGCCTGCTCCAGGATCGAGTGGTCGTCGAGGGTGAGGTAGGTGCGGCGGGCGCCGCCGACCGCCTGGACCAGGGTGCTCTTGCCGGTCTGGCGGGCGCCGGTCACCACCACCACCGGGGCCGAGCGCAGCGCCCGAAGCAGGGGGAGCTGCATGGCCCTGGTGAGCGATCCATTCATGCGATGAATGATAATCATTCACGGCGTGAATGGAATGCTCAAGTGGCCTTGTGCTCGCCCCTGTGCCGGCGAGGGCCCGTTGAGCACGGGATCCGGTCCCGGCACCATGGCGGGATGGCCAGGTTCACCCGGGTCCCGTTCCTCGTCCTGCTCGCCGCGGGCTGCCTGCCGGCGCAGACCTACGTGGTCGATGGCGCCAACGGGCCCGGCGCCCACTTCACCAGCATCAGCGCGGCGGTGGCGGCGGTGCCCGACGGCGCGACGCTGCGGGTGCGGGCCGGCTCCTACGGCGGCTTCACCGTGCAGGGGAAGGGCCTGGTGATCCTGGGCGAGCCCGGCGCACGCGTCGCGGGTGCCTTCTCCGTGCGCGGCACGACGGCGGCACAGGCGGTCGTGATCCGCGGCCTGCCGCTGTCGAGTGCCCTGGACACGGTGGGGGTCGATCAGTGCCAGGGGCCGGTGCTGCTGGAGGGCGTCCATTCCCAGGAATGGTGCGCTTGCAACCTGCTGCCGACGTTCTCGGTCTGGACGTCGGCGCAGGTGCAGATCCGTGAGTCCATCGCGCGCGGTGTCTTCGTGCTCGACTCGAACGTCGTGATCGAGGGCTGCGACCTGAACGGTTCTGGCGCGTCCTGCGCGCACGGCGTCTGCACACGAGGCTTCCCGACGCTGACGGTGATCGGCGGCGCGGTGCAGATCGTCGACTGCACGCTGACCGGCGGCATCGGCGGCGGCGGATTCTTCTACCCGCTGATCCCGAACGAGCCGGCGATCCTGTGCAGCGGCGGCTCGGTGCGGGTGCTGGCGCCCTCGGTGCTGAATGCCGGCGACCGGCTCGGCATCCCGCCGGTGGCGGCGGTGGCCGGCAGCGGTCATGTGCGGATCGATCCGCTGGTGACGGTGCGCTCGGCGGTGAACCCGCCGGTGGTCGGCGCGACGGTGCGCTACGAAGCGATGCCGGCGGTGCGCAGCGGCGGGGCGGGGCCGGGCGGCAGCATGACCGGCTCGGCGCTGGGGCCCGCCGGCGCGCTCGCGGTGCTGGTGGTGGGCTGGCCCGGGCCCGAGGCGTTCGTGCCGGGCATCGCCGAGCCGTTCTGGATGGCGGTCCAGGGCCATCACTTCGCGGCGATCGGCGTGCCGCAGAACGGCGCGCCGCTCACCGCCACGGTGGCGGTGCCGAACCTGCCGGCGTTCGACGGCGTCCGCCTGGCGTGGCAGTCGGTGAGCCTGCTGGCCACGGGCCTGCAGGCGTCCAATCCGAGCGCCGCGGTGGTGCGATAGGGAACGGAGCCGACCGGCGTGGCCGATCGGCTCCTAATCGTCGCCCTTGCCGGCGACGAGGCTGTTGAGCTGCTGGCCGAGGTCGCCCTGGCCGAGCACGAAGGTGACCTTGGCGCCCTTGAGGATGCCCTCGAAGGCCTCCAGCTCCTTCATGCGCAGCAGCACCGGGTTGTCGGCCAGCAGCCGGGCGGTGTTGGCCTGCGAACGCGCCGCCGCGGTCTCCTCGCGACGACGGATCAGGTTGGCTTCCGCCTGCTTCTGCGCCTCCATCACCTGGTTCAGGATCGTCTTCATGTCGCCGGGCAGCACGATGTCGCGGACGCCGGCGCTGGCGACCGCGACGCCGAACTGGGCGGCGCGACGGCCGAGTGCCTGCCTGACCTCGCCGGCCACCGCGTCCTTGTCCGCCAGCAGGCGGTCCAGGTCGCGGCCGCCGACGGCGGCC
Organism: uncultured candidatus Brocadiaceae bacterium; assembly: GCA_964565715.1. Classification (GTDB taxonomy): domain Bacteria; phylum Planctomycetota; class UBA1135; order UBA1135; family UBA2386; genus CAZMGG01. Next base: position 75,008 of record CAZMGG010000003.1, read on the forward strand.
CGCAGCGCCAGCTGCGCCTCGCGGTAGACCGCGATGCCGGCGTTGTCGACCACGGTCGTGGCCAGCACCGGATCGGTGATGCGCCACGCCACCACGAGGTTCAGCCGCAGCGTCACCTTGTCGGCGGTCATGATCTCCTGACCCTGGACGTCGGCGATCTGCTCGCGCAGATCGAGCGCCTTCCAGGTGATCACCGAGCTGCGGTTCCAGAACGCGTGACGGCCGGGACCGAGGGTGTTGACCAGCTCGCCGCCGCGCCGCACCAGCAGTCGTTCGTGCGGGTCGACGTCCACCGCCACCAGGTGCTCCTTGGCGGTGGGGACGGCGAGCACCGCGTCGAGCTGCGGGTGCCGGAAGAAGATGTCGGCGACCGAGAAGACCTCGATGCGCAGACGGCACGGCTGCTGCCAGTAGGCGAAGCGGCCGCTGCCGACGAAGTCGAACAGCCGGCCATCGCGCCAGACCAGCGCCCGCTGATCCTCGTCGAGGTCGACGACCTGCAGCCGCTCCTGCAGCTCCGGCTGGCGGACCAGCAGGTCGAGCAGCGGGTGGCGGAAGCGGGTCTGCAGGACGTTGACGATCTCGAGCTTCTGCAGGCCGAACCAGAGACCCGGCAGGGTCCAGGTGCCCGGCCCGAGCACGCGACGGAAGTCGCCGCGTTGGAACAGCAGGCCGAGCTCGTTCTGCTTGATATGGGTGCGGAACATGGGATTGCCTCCTGATGGGAAGCACTTGTGATGGTCAGGAACGTGATCGGGGGAACACCGGTGCGCGCCGTTCCCGATCGCGCACAGGTGGGATGTCATTGCTGGAAGTCGGAGGAAAGGTGCGCCGCCGCCGAGGTGCTGGGACAGGTCCTGGTTTGCCGCGGAGCCGGCAGGTGGCCACGGGTTCCGGCGCCGGCGATCCCCGCCCCGTCCCGTCCCGCGCGACCTGCCGCGGACTCCTGCACTGGACAGAGGATCGGCCGTCACCGTGACCCGCGGCCACGATTGCCTGCTGCAGAGCGACTCACCAGTTCATTGCGGATGGCACGAGGCCATCCGCGCCGGACCTGCCGTCAGTTCCTCGGCGACGGCGACACGCGCGGAGCTTCCCTTGCGGGACCCTGTCAAAGGGTGGCCTTGCGGCCGGAGGTCGAGCGGGATTCGAACCCGCAACTTCGAGATTACAGGTCTCGTGCTCTGCCAGTTTGAGCTATCGATCGCGTGTCGGACGCCGGATGAACCCGGATGCGGGACGCGCCCCGGCGATGCGGATGCAGCCGGAGCGCGCCGCCGGACGACGTCAGACGGAATGCTGGGGGTTGGGTTGATTCACGGGTCGGTTGCCTCCTGGGGAGAGGACGGCTGGGGGGATGCCGGAAAACGCAGAAAGCCTCGCGCGGGCGCACCCGGCGAGGCTTTCGTGGTCCCTGCGGTGCAGGGGTGCTGAGGGGTTCCTCAGCGCGGCAGCCTCGCCGCAGGCATGTCGCAGAGGTGCGACGGGCTCACTTCGAGCCGGTAGCACATCTGCCATGGATTGGGGCGGGGCGTGTTCATGGGGGTGGGGGAAGGGGCGGCGAAGGGTAGCGACTCATTTCGCATTGTCAAGCGTCCATCCATGAATTCCGGCGTCACGGGGGTCACAATGGCCCTCGTGCTGGACCACGCCGACTTCGAGCAGCTGCAGATCCACCGCCGCGCCGGCTGCACGGCCGTGGTGGCGATCCACAGCACCGCGCTGGGGCCGGCCCACGGCGGCATCCGGCGCTCTGGCTATCCCGACCTGGCCGCGGCCATCGCCGACGCCCTGCGTCTGGGCGAGGCGATGACGATGAAGTGCGCGCTGGCCGAGGTGGCGGCCGGCGGCGGCAAGGCGGTCATCCTCGACCACCCGGACCTCGATCGCCGGCAGGCCTATCGCCTGGTGGGCGAGGCCGTGGCGCAGCTCGGCGGGCGTTTCTTCACCGGTCCCGACGTCGGCACCACCGCCGACGACCTGCGCGAGGTGGCCGCCGTGACGCCGCACGTGGCCATCGGCGACGGCGAGGACGACCTGGCTGGCGCCACGGCCGAAGGCGTCCTTGCGTCGCTGCGGGCCCTGGCCGTGCGCCTCGGCCTTGCCGACCTGCGTGGGCTGCGCATCGCCGTGCAGGGCACCGGCGCGGTGGGCGGTCGGCTGTGCGCCCTGCTGGCGGCGGCCGGCGCGCGTCTGCTGGTTGCCGATCGCGACGAGGCCTTGGCCGCCCGGGTGGCCAGGGCCTGCGGCGCGGAAGTGGTCCCCGCGGACGCCATCGTCACCGCCGCATGCGACCTGCTGGCGCCGTGCGCCCTGGGCGGCGTGCTCGACGGCGCCGCGGTGGCGGCGCTGCGTTGCCGCGGCGTCTGCGGGGCCGCCAACAACGTGCTGGCCGACGAGGCGGCGGGCCTCCTGCTGCACCGCCGCGGCATCCCCATGGTCCCCGACTTCGTCGCCAGCGCCGGCGCCCTGATCGTCGGCGCCACCCGCAACCTGACCGGCCGGCCGCCGGCGCCGGGCCGGGTCGCGGCCATCGGCGAGACCGCCGGCGCGATCCTCGACCGCAGCCGGGCCGAGGACCGGCCGCCGCGACAGGTGGCCCTGGCGCTGGCGCAGGAACGACTGGCGGCGGGCCGATGAGCCACCCGCGCGATCCCGGGCTCCTGCGCAACGCGCAGGGCGAACGGCTCGACGCGACGTTCGTGCCCTCGGCATCGCCGGCCGCGGCGGCCCGGCCGCTCGTGCTGGTGGCCCACGGCGTCACCTCGCACAAGGAACGGCCGTGGCTGGTCACCCTGTGCGCCTGCCTTGCGACGGCCGGTTTCGACGCCCTGCGCTTCACGTTCGCCGGCAATGAGGGCTCCGAGGGTCGCTTCGTCGACGCCACCATCCAGAAGGAGGTCGGTGACCTGGGGTCGGTGATCGACGCCTGCGCCGGCCGCCCGGTGGTGTACTGCGGCCACAGCATGGGCGCCGCGGTGGGCCTCCTGCGCACGCTGCGCGACCCCCGCATCGTCGCGCTGGTGTCATTGGCCGGCGTGATCGACCCGGCGGGGCTGATCTCCCGGGTCTTCGGCCATCTGCGGCCGGGCGAGCCGATGCTGGACAAGCCGAATTGCCCGTTCTCCGCGGCCCTGCGGGACGGCGCCAATGCGCTCGGCAGCCTCCTGCCGCGGGCCCGCGAGGTGACCGTGCCCTGGCTGCTGGTGCACGGCGACCAGGACGAGCTGGTGCCGCACGCCGAATCGGCGGCGGCGGCGGCCGCGGCCCCCCGGGCGAGCCTCGTCACCCTGCCCGGCGTCGACCACCGCTTCGCCGGCGCCCACGACGCGATGGCCGCCGCGGTGGTGCGCTGGCTCCTGGGCCTCCGTCCGCCGGGCCCAGGCGCAGCGGCCTGAACGCCCGGGCGGCCGGGCCACTGCGTCAGTGCGTGCCGATCAGGGCCGCCCCGCCGTTGCTGAAGACGATCCCGGTCACGTTCGCGGCCGGGTCGGGCGCGAAGGCCTGCTGGTAGAGGTTGGCGCCGATGGCGGCGGTCACCGCGGGGATCGGGAAGTCCCACGTCGCCGACCCGGCGTTCGCGAACAGCACGAAGCTGAGCATCGGATCGGCATACAGGCGGCACTGCGGCATGCCGAACGCGCCAAGATCCAGGGGCAGCGAATAGGCGCCCGACGTCGTGTTGGAGAGGCCGACCCAGGCGATCGCGACGGGGCCCGGGATGTGGTCGATGCGGGTGCGGAGGTTCTGGCCGACGATCGGCAGGGATCCACCGAGCGCGGAGAGGGCCAGCGGACCGGTGCCGCAGCCGGTGCCGAACGATGCATACGATGACGGGCTGCCGGGCAGCTGGGTCACCACGACGTTGTCATAGCGGTTGGTGTTGCCGTTGATCGCCTTGAGCCCGATGTAGCCGCTGGCGAAATGCGTCAGGCCCCCGAATGACAGGGCAGGAAGCCCGTCGATGAAGGCGTTGGCCGTCGTGCCCACGACCTCCAGCCGGAGATGGTGCCACGCGTGGGCGGTAGTCGAGAACGGGCTCGAGCTGAGCACGGAGCAGGCGCCATTGCTGTAGTTCATCCGGCAGATGCCGACGCCGGAGTCGAAGATGTGGAACTGGTAGTACCGCCCAGCATCGCACCCAGGCGTGCTCGTCTCGATGCGGAAGAGCACGGAGGCGTGACGGTTCCCGGCGTACGAGTCGATGTAGAAATCGACATCGATCGCGTAGTCGGTCCAGGTGGTCGATCCGATCGTGGCCCGCGCATCGCCGCAGGAGGTGAGGCTCTGGACGTGCAGGGCGCCGTTCACGACGTTGAACGAGCCGTCGAGGAGTTGCCAGCCGTTGACGTTGCCGTCGTTGAAGTCGTCGGCGACGAGGACCTGGGCGGGCATCATCACCGACAACATGACCGAGGAGAGAGTTGCAAGAAGGAGGGTGCTGCGCATGAGAGAGGGGTCTCGGAAGGGGGCGCAGAGTAGCGGAGCGACTGGGCGGGACCAGTGGCTGTAATGGAGCCCGGGCTTGCGCCGAGCCGTAGTGGGATCCGGCTACGCAAGGGTGCGGTCGAGGCCGGCGTGGTCCGTGCCGCTCAGCCTTCGATCAGCGCAATGAGCTGATCCACCGCCGCGTCGACGAAGGCCGGATCCTCGGCGTGGGTGGCCATCTCCCGCACCGTCACCGTCGCCGGCAGGCTCGCCTTCAGCGCCGCGAAGAACGCCTGATCGCCCGCCGGATCGCGCAGCGGGCCGCCTTCCCTCCCATAGCGGCTGGTCCCGGCGGTCGGCAGGAACAGCACCGCCCTGCCCTTGGTGTGCTGCAACCGCCGGCCGATCTCGCGGCCGACCTCCTCGAACTGCGCCCGGTCCAGGCGCGGCGCCAGCACCACCGGGCTGTGGAACACGTGCAGATGGTTCCGCCACGCCGGCGGCACCTGGTGCTCGGGCACCAGCAGGCCCACGTGCTCGGTGCCGCCCGGCACGATCACCTGCGGCAGCCCGAGCCGGCCCGCCACCGTCAGCCGTTCCGGCGTCCCGGCCCGCAGGGCCTCGTGCAGTTCGTCGCTGATCTCGCCCAGCGCATAGTCGAACACCGCGCCGATGATGCCCTCCTTCATCATCTGCTCCATCGCCCGGCCGCCGGTCCCCACCGCGTGGAACACGATCGCCTCATAGCCGCGCTCGGCGAAGCGCCGCACCGCGTGCAGGGCGCCCTCGGTCAGCACACCGAGATTGGTCATGCCGATCAGCGGCCTCTCCCGCTGCTCGGCCCGGATCGGCCCGCCCACCTGCGCCATGCCCCAGATCGCCCCGGCGGCGTTGGCCAGCAGCCGCCGCAGGAACAGGTTGAGGCCGAGGATGTCGCCGATCGACGGCATCATCGTGATGTCCTTGATGTCGACGTAGGGCGCGGTGTTGCCCGACGCCACCGTCGACACCATCAGCTTCGGCACGCCATAGGGCAGCGTCCGCATCACCTCGCAGCACACCGCCGTGCCCTGCAGGCCGCCCAGCCCGAGCACGCCGTGCACCTCGTCCCGATCGATGGCCCGCCGCAGCAGCCCACCGGCGCCGGCCACCATCACCGGCTGCGCCTTCTCCCGCGTCGGATCCTGCTGCAGCTTCGCCAGTCCGCTGCCGCCGGCCTCGGCGATTGCCTGCCGCGTCACGTCGCCGGCCGCCGCCGGCCGGCCGAGCACGCCGATGTCGTACAGCTGGGCCCGCCCGCCCAGCGCCGCGATCTGGTCGCGCACGAACGACGCCTCGTCGGCCTTGGTGTCGAGGGTGGCCAGGATGGCGATCGTCTTCGGGCTCGGCATGGGCGTTCCTCAGGAGCGGTGGAAGCGCAGCGCGGCAAAGCGCTGCGCGGTCTCGAACACGGCCTTCTCGATCGGGATCCGCTCGGTCGACGAGCCGGTCCAGAAGCCGTCGCACGACGTGTGATCCAGCATGTACTGCGCGTCCTCCGGCGTCTCCATCGCCGCGCCGTGCGCCACCAGGATCACCTCGGGCATGATCCTCCGCAGCCGCTGGTTGGCCTGCTCGGTCCGCGCCGCCGTCTCCTCGATGGTCTCGCCGGAGTCGTAGCCCTTCAGCCCGCCCTTGGTCGTCCCGGCATGGAAGCAGAACACGTCGGGCCGCGCCTCGGCCACCAGCCGCTCCGAGTCCTCCTCGTCGAACGCCAGCCCGATGGTGACCATGTCCATCTCCTTGGCCGCCTTCAGCAGCTCGATCTCGTTCTGGAAGGTGATGCCCGACTTCGTCAGCACCCGGTAGATCTCGCTGTCCTTGTCGACGTAGCTGATCGACGGCCCGATGTTGGAGATCGACATCACCCCCATCGCCTTGCACCGCTCGATCACCGTGATCATGTCCTTCAGCGGATCGTTGGCGTTGACGCACGCGCACACGAACGAATCGCCCTTCAGCGCCGGCATGATGTCCTGCTCGGTGTAGTCCAGCGTCTGCTTGTTGGAGTCGAGGATCGGCCACAGCATCGACATGGTGCCCATGCCGTTGGCCCGCAGCCGCGCGCCGCTGAACGTGTTGATGCAGTCGACGCCGGCCTTCTCCAGCATCTGCGCCACGAGGCCGCTGCCGGCGCTGGCGATGAACACCGGCAGGCGCTGCCGGACCTTCTGCCGGAGCTTGTCGAGGATGCGGGAACGGGTGGTGCGGGGGACGATCACGCGCCGGAACATACGGCGTCGGCGTGCCGCCGCCGACGATCCGCGCTAGCTTCTTTCCGATGTACCACGAAGTCCCCGCCGACGCCTTCCGCCACCGCCTCCGCGTGCGCTACTGCGAGACCGACCAGATGGGCGTGGCCCACCACGGCAGCCACGTGGCCTGGTTCGAGGAGGCGCGCACCGAGTGGCTGCGCGCCCGCGGCCGGACCTACCGCGAGATGGAGGACGCCGGCGAGTTGCTGCAGGTGGTGGATCTGGTGATCCGGTACGCGGGCACGGTGCGCTACGACGACGTGGTGGTGATCGCGGTGTGGGCGGCGGAGCGCAGCAAGGTGGCGGTGCGGGTGGCGTACCGGGCGACCCGCGAGGACGGTGCGCTGGTGGCGGAAGGGATGACGCGGCTGGCGTGCGTGGGGCGGGACGGCAAGGTGCGGCGGCTACCGGCAGGCGTGTGAGGTGGGTGGGGATGGTGAAGGCGGGGTGATCGGGTCGGCGCGTGGATGGGGTATGGGGGGGTGGACGCGCTGCGGTGGGGTGACGTAGCGTTGGCGGTCTGGGTCATCCGCGCGAGGACGCGGGTGCAGACCAGGGTTGCCATGGAAGTGAAAACTGCTGCGATGGCCGACGTTCTCTCCGGGTCTCCGAGTCTCCGGGTCTCGAGGCCAGCTTCCATGCCTTTCGGGCAAGCGCGGAAGGATCTGCCGCGCGGCTTCTGGACCAGCTGACGCCGTTGGTCCTCGGCTGGATCATCCGGGCGCGCCGGCAGCGTCGCCCTTGGCTCGGGACAGAGGACCTGACCCAGGAGGCGCTGATCAGGATCCACGAAGGGCTACCGGGGCTGCTTTCGAGCGAAGTGGGCGGCCTGCTGCGGTGGGCCTGGCGGGTGTCAGCGAACGTCGTCGAGGATGAGTACCGTCGGACCAAGGCGCGGCGGCGGTCGCTCAGCGGACGGGATCCGGCGGACCCAGCGGACGTGGTCGGCCGTGAGGATCCGCCAGACCAGGCGGTTGCGCGAGGCGAGGCGATCCAGTGGGTCGGCAGCCTGCTGTCGGCACTCTCGCCGCAGCACGAGCAGGTCCTGAGGCTTCGTGCCGAGGGTCGCGACTTCGACGAGGTGGCATCCGTGATGGCGCTGCCGTCGTCGAATGCGGCCGAGTGCCTGCATCGGCGAGCGATGGTGGCGTTGGATGAGGGACAGGCCCGCCGCAGGGCGAGGGGCTGTGGCGCAGCATCTTATTGCGTCCATGGGGTCGTCCGCGGCGCTGGCCGCGCCTTCCATCTTCTTCCGTGCAATCCAAAGAGGTTCCCATGCAGATCCCGGGCAGGCGGTTCTCCAACAACGACAAGATCCTGACGGATTGGGCCCCGCGCGGAGGGGACAACATGATCATCCGGGCGGACCGGGTGGCCTCCACGGCGTCGGGCAGCTGCCGGGTCACGATCCGGGTGATCACCAAGAACGCCGACGAGAGCGGCGAGGGTGTTCCGATCCACAGCAGCACCAACCCGGTGAGCTTCCAGGTGCTGAACTCGAACGACTCCCGATGTAGCATCCTTGCAAGCGGTGAGACGCATGCTGGCACAGTGAAGGCATACTGGGCAGTCGCCATTGCCCCATCAGGAATGAAGACATTCCAGATTCGATGCAGGTGCCCTTGGATCCCCGCGGAGCCGATGTGATCACCAATCGAACATCCAGGATCGGACTTCTCGTCCTGGTGGCCTTGTTGCCGGTGATCGCATTCATCTGGTGCGGACGCCAGAGATCGGACACTTGTGGGACGGTAAGCCCATGTCAGGAGTATGGACAAGCCCTGTTCGGCGCGAGCGCAGCCGTTGGAAGCATCATTCCGTTTATTGGAGCCAACCATCAGGCTGTGCCTTCCGAATGGCTGGCCTGTGATGGTCGGGAGGTCGAGTCGCAGGATCATCCGGAACTAGCTACGCTGCTCGGTTCTGGGCAGGCCGGGGCATTCAGACTGCCGGATTTTCGTGGGATCTCGGCCATGAGGTTGAAGGGATATGACGGTCCAGCGAGCATGGCGTTGACGCAGCGCATCCCCGAGGAGAGCCCCGTAGTTGCTGTTCCTGTTGTTTGGTTCGTCAAGGCACGCTGATGGTGCGGGCGCACGTTGCTACACGAAGCGCGTGGATTCCCTGGATTTCCCGGGCATCATGGCAAGGCCTTTGTGCGTCCCCACGGACCAGCACTTGCTCGCTTGCAGGGTCACGGAGCGCCATGGGCTGTTCTGCCGGACATGACAGCGGGTCCGTAGCTGGGGACTGGACCATTCCCGACGAAGGCATGGGCCAGATCTGGGACCGCAGGATGGCGCCGGACAAGGGCCACGGCAGTGAGGGCGGCTCCGGCGGAAAGGCCGGCTGTGGTTGCTCTGCCGGCGGCTCCTGCGGATGCAGGGGCGGATGCAGCGGCGGGACCCCCTGATGTCGGTGAAGTCCGGGAGCAATACGAGAGAAGCGCCAGCGGGGCGTGTGGGGACCGCTCGATCTGCCTGGCTGGGTTGGAGGCGGCGTCGTGAATCTATTGCAGTATGGCTGGCCGTCGGAGCAATGGCAGCGTACATCCTTCTGCTTGCCGTCAGTGTCACGACGGCGTTGATGCTGGCGGTGCTTATGGGGGTCGTTGCCTATTGTGGACTACGGTGCCCTCGCGGAAGCAGGGTATCGGCCAAGGCGAAGAGTCTGGTGGTGGGGGCCTGTCTGGGATTCACGGTGACATGGGGTGGCGTCCTTGCGGGGAGCACGTGCTATCGCGAACTGTCGCCCGAGGCTCAGTTGGAGTGGGATCAGGCCTATCTTGAACACCATGATCCTCATGAGGTCTGGCGCACTGCTGTCGTGGCAGGTTGGCCGGTGTGCGGAGTGGAAGGTCACGACGACTTCTACTGGATACGACGATCCTGGCGGGAGCAAGGGATGGGAGAGCGGCCCATAATTGTCAGTCAAGCGACGCAGCCCTGGCGCGTGCCGCCATCTAAAGGCGTATGGGTGCTGTGGATCAACTTCGCGATCCTGACATGGTGTGGATGGGGGCTGGCCATCCTCATGCCGGGCAGATGGGTGACTCTGGCGCTGCCGTGGTGTGCCGCGGCTGCTGCCGTTGCGGTGGTATGGTCCGTGTATTGGCTGTGGAGGAATGCACTCGGTAATGTCTAGGCGGCAGCCGGCGTCGCCGATTGGCTGCGTGGCTGTGCAGGCCGGTCGGACCCGTAGCCGAGTGGCGGCGGGGCGTCCGACACGACCGTGCCACCCGCCACGGACCGGAGCAGTGGCTGTTCCGGGTCTACGGTCTACGCGGGTGGCGAACTCAGGCCGGCATGAAGGTCGCCCAACCGCAACCCGGGCGACCGGAAGGCAGAGTTGCCAGCATGTGAGGTTGCACAATGGATGATGTCGGGGTGCATCGGAGAGGAGTCCTGGAGCACACGGTGACGGAGCCAGGCGTGTCGATCCGGATCCGTGCCGTGATGTGGGTATTTCTCTTCGGTTTCGCTGCTGCACTGGCGGTCATGCTGAACGCGGGGTTTCTGCTCATCATCCGCGTCGTCTCGTTGCTCCTGGTGTGGGCATGTCTGCCGTTCCTGTTGCGGCGGTGTGGGATATGGGCACTCCGAGCGTCCCTCGCGGTGGTGGTCGCATGGGGCGGGACCGGCTGCCTCCTGCACCTGACGACGGTGGCGTACAAGGACCTCAATTGGTCGCAACGGGAGGCCTGGGAGCAGACGTGGGTGGGGGCGAGTAATCGGCCGACGTGGGTGGTGGCAGGATGGTCGATATGGGGTGTGGAGGGTCGAGACCCGGTAACCGATGCGTGGTACAGAGGCTCGATTGTCGTCGAGGGAGGATCGCGTTACCGGGACCCGTGTTGGGGGCTCTACGGCGACAAGGGCGTCGTTGCGTACGTCGCCAACTGGACCATCCTGTGGCTGATGGTCATGGTCGCGCTGGCAGTCGTTGGGCGATGGCGGGCGCCCGGGCGCGTGTCACTGGTCCGTCCCTGGTGCATCGCGTCGGCCTTGTGGGCCTTGGGCACTCATCTCGAGTTCGAGTGGTTCCGCGAGTACGGCTGGTGAAGGCACCCCGTTCCCGCGATCGACCCCTGCGCCATGTACACCCCAGACCGCCCCACAGCCCCGCGCCCACCCACACCCACCCACCCATCCGCCCGGCCGGAAGTGGCGCCGCCGGCCGGTTCCCGCTCGAATGCCGGCAACCCGGCGTATCCTCGCCCTCGCCCGTATTCCCGCCCGCCCATGTCGCTTGCCCCCGAGATCGCCCTCGAACGCCACCGTGAGCGCCTGCTGTCGGTGATCTACCTGCGGATGGGGCCGGACCTGCGCACCCGGATGGATCCCGAGGATGTCCTGCAGGACGTCGCCATCGAGGCCCTCAACTCCTGGCACACCCTGTCGGACCCCGAACTGGCCGGGCCGTGGCTGGTGACCCTGGCCCGACGCAAGATCGCGCGCATCCTGCGCGATCAGGTGGGGGTGGCGGCGCGGGATCCGCGGCGGGAGCACCCGATCCAGACGGACTTCCCGGTGGCGGACCGGCGGACCGGGCCGGTGACCACCGCCGATCGGGGCGATCGCCTGCAGCTGCTGGAGGCGGCGTTGCAGCGGCTGTCCGACGATCACCGCGAGGTCGTGCTGGGGATGAAGATCGAGGGCCAGTCGGCGAAGGAGGTGGCCGACCGGATGGGGCGCAGCGAGAACGCCATCCACCTGCTGCTCGGGCGTGCGTTGAAGCGGCTGGCGGAAGAGCTGAAGCTCTGAGCATGACCGAGGCCCGCCCCGAGGCGCCCGAGCCGGGACCGCCGGACAGCAGCGCCGACCGCCGCATGGCGGACCTGCTGGCGGACACCAGCAGTGCCGCGGAACTGCGGCGGCGGCTGCAGGGCGACGCGACGGCGGCGCCGGATCGCGAGGATCTGCTGGCGCGGGTGAACGCGCTGGAGTTCGTCGACGCGGTGGTGGGCGGCGTCGACCTGCCCGCAGCGATCGGCGGCTACCGGATCCAGGGCCTGCTGGGCCGCGGCGGCATGGGCACGGTCTACCTGGCGTTCCAGCAGCAGCTCGAGCGGATCGTCGCGCTGAAGGTGCTGTCGCCGAACTGGTCGGCGGATCCGACCATGCGCGAGCGGTTCCGGGCGGAGGCGCGCGCGACGGCGGCGCTGCACCACCGGCACATCGTGCCGATCTACGACTTCGGCGAGGCGCAGGGCAGCCTGTACTTCGCCATGGAACGGGTGGACGGACTGAGCCTCGACCGGCACATCGCCGCGGCGCGGCGGCGTGGACAGCCGCCGATGGCGCCGCTGGAGGCGGCGCGGCGCTTCGCCGGCGTGGCCGACGCGCTGGGGCTGGCCCACCGGCGGCGGATCCTGCATCGCGACATCAAGCCCGGCAACATCCTGGTGGGCCAGGACGGCACGCTGGCGTTGACCGACTTCGGGCTGGCCAAGGTGCTGGACCGGGCGTCGCTGCGGCTGACGTCGAAGTCGGGCGGCTTCCTCGGCACGCTGCACTACAGCTCGCCGGAGCAGGCGCTGGGCCGCGAGGTGGGGCCGGCCAGCGATCTGTACGGGCTCGGCGTGACGCTGTTCGAGGCGATCACCGGCGAACTGCCGCACCGGGGGCGCACGACGGAGGCGGTGCTGCGCGAGATCCTGGAGGGCGAACCGCGGCGCCTGCGGGAGTTGCTGCCGCGGCCGCCGCGGGACCTGGAACTGGTGCTCGACAAGCTGATGGCCCGGGAGCCCGGCGACCGCTACCAGGACGGCGAGGCGCTGGCGCGCGACCTGCAGCGCATCGCCGACGGCGAGCCGGTGCACATCCGGCGGCTGCCGGTGTGGGTGCGGGCCTGGCGACGGGCGCGGAAGAATCCGCTGCTGGCCGGCGCCATGGTCACCGCCGCGGTGCTGCTGCTGGCGACGCTGGGGCTGTGGAGCGGCCTGCGCCGCGAGAAGGGCCAGGGGCTGGTGTCGCGGCACCAGAACCACCTGGTGCAGATCGCCAACGACGTGAAGCGCGAGGCCGGCGATCCGGCGGGCCCGGCGGGCCTGCTGGCGTGCCTGACGGGCACCTCGCTGCCCCAGGCGACGGAGAACACGACGCTGCTGGCGGCGATCGCCGCGGCCCAGGCCGAGGTGCCCGACGACCCGGTGCCGGCGGCGTTGCGGGCGGCGTGGCGGGAGGATCCAGCGCCCGAGGTGAGCGGGCTGCTGCGGGCGGGACGCGGCTTGGCGGCGCTGCAACGGCTGCGCGCGCCGATCGAAGGCGCGCTGGCGGAGCGGACCGGCGGCGACCTGTCGGTGGAACTGCGGCTCTACCGGCTCTACCTGCTGCGGGCGGTGGCCAACCTGACCGGCGCCGTGGGCGACCTGCCGGCGGCGCGGATGGACCTGGCCCTGGCGACGTTCCTGCGGCCCGGCGCCACGTTCCCGCGGCTGCTGGGCGAGGTGCTGGACGTGGTGACGACGCGGGCGGTGGGCACGGCGCTCCTCTCGTTCGAGCAGGAACTGGGCCGACGGAGCGTCGAGGAACGGCGGGTGGCGGGGCTGCTGCTGCGGGCCGCGGCGGCGCTGCCGCAGCCGCCGGGCGCCAATCTGCTGCCGCTGCCGCTGCCCCACCCCGACCGGCACCTGCTGGCCGCCGCCGCCGAGGCGTTGCTGGCCGGCAGCGTGCTGCCGGTGACCGCTGGCGCGCCGTCGCTGGAGGCGCAGCTGCTCGGCGCCGCCATCGAAGCCTCGCGGCACGGCGGCGACCTGCTCGCCCTGCAGGGCGCGCTGCAGCGGGGCCGCGCGCTGCTGGCCGAGGTGGCGCCCGAGGCGCCGCTGCAGTGCTGGCGGCTGGTGCTGGACCTGATCGAGCAGACGCCGAGCGCCGACACGCCGATGCTGGTTGGCGCCGACGATCCGCCGGCGCTGGTGCTGGCGGCCTGGGAGCGGTTCGCCCTGCTGGGCACCGCGCGCTTCCGGGTCGCCGCCTGGCTGCCGTCGTTCGTGCGGTTCGAGCAGGAACATGGCGACCTCACCGGGCTGCCGCGGACGGCGGCGCTGGTGCGGCGGGCGGCGGGCCAGCTCACCGAGCCGCTGGCCCAGGCGTGGGTGGATGCGGCGCCGCGGGATCCGGACGCGCTGCTCTGCCGGCTGGAGGCGCGATTGCTGCTGCGGCGTTTCCCCCAGGCGGTCGACGACGGCATGGCGGCGGTGCAGTTCGCCGCCGACCGCGCGACGGCGGCGCGGGCGGTGGCGGCGTTGTTCGCCGCCGCCACCGAGCGGGCGATGCTCGGCGAGAAGATCTACCTGCAGCGGGTCACGGCGGTGTTCGCGGAGGCCGGCACGTGACGCCGCCGTGGAGCGGGCGGCGGCGCGCCTGGGCCATGGCCGTCGGCGTGCTGGTGCTGGTGGCCATCGCGTCGGTGACGGCGTGGATCCTGGTCCAGGGCGGCGGTACCGGGCGGCGCGCGGCACCGGCCTCGGCGGGCGCACCGGCCGGCGCCAGCGTCGCGCCGGTGCCGGCCCTGCCGGCGGGGCCGCTGCCGGCGCCCAGCGACGACGGCGGCGTAGCGGGCACCGTCCTGCGGCCCGATGGCCTGCCGGCCACCGGCGCCCGCGTGACCCTGCACCGCGCCCAGACGGCGTGGCCCGAGTGGCGGCGGCAGGCGCTGGAGGTCGCGGTCACCACCGCCGGCGGCCAGTTCCGCTTCCGTACCGCGCGCGGACCCGACCTGCTGCTCGAGTTCGAGCACCCGGACTTCGCCGGCGACCTGATCGAGGCCTCGCCCCTGGTGCGTGACGTGCAGCTCCGCCTGCAGCCGGGCTTCGTCGTGTCGGGCTTCGTGGTGGCCAACCGCCGGCGCCAGTTCGGCTGCCGCGTCACGCTGGAACCGACCATGGGCGAATGGCGGCGCACGGTGGGCGTCGACACCGGCACCGACGGCGCGTTCCGCTTCGACAACGTGCCCGCCGGCAGCGTGCGCGTGGTGGCGCGGCATCCGGCGTGGCAGCCGGCGGTGCAGCCGCAGGTCACGGTGGGCGCCAGCCGCGGCCTGGAACTGCGCTTCGAACGGCCGCCGCTGTCGCTCACCGGCCGGGTCCTGGCGGGCGGCAGCCAGCGGCCCCTGGTCGGCGCCCGGGTCACGGCGCTGCCCAACGTGACCTACCGCGCCCTGTTCGAGCCGCTGGTGACGATGACCGGCGGCGACGGCCGCTTCACGTTCCAGGGCCTCGGGCCCGGCAACCTGCGCATCGAGGTGACGCATCCGGAATGGTCGAGCGGCTCGCGTTCGGTCGCGGTCAGCGACTCGTCGGTGGAGCTGCTGTTCGAACTGCTGCCGCGGGCGGCGGTGCGCGGCCTGCTGCGCCGCGTCGATGGCGTGATCGGCGGCGCCCTCGACGGCGTCCTGCTGTCGCTGCGCTCGGCCAGCGGCGAGATGGGCCGCTGCGCGGTCGCCGTGGATGGCACCTTCGCCTTCCCCGGCACCTGGTCGCTGGGCAACGCGACGCTGGAGGCCGTCGATGGCGCCGTGGCGTTCGCGCGCACGTCGGGCGCCGACCTGCCGATCCGCATCGAGGAGGGCGGCGAGGACCTGCAGATCGACGTCACCGCGCCGTCGGTGCTGCGCGGCCGGGTGGTGGACGGCGGCGGCGCGCCGCTGCCGGGGGCGCAGCTGCTCATCTCCCAGGAACTGCTGCGCCTGCCGGCACCGGACCGGGTGGTGGCGGTGGCCCTGGCCGACGGCTGGTTCGAGGTGCGCGGCCTGGCGGCGCGCTCGATGTCACTGACCGCGTGCCATCCGGGTCGGGCGGCGCGCCGCGTCGAGGTGCAGGCGCCGGCGCCCGGCGCCACCCTGACCGTGCCCGACGTCGTCCTGCTGCCCGGCGGCAGCATCCGCGGCGTGGTCCGTCGCGGCGAAGGGCCGCTGCCGGGGGCGCTGGTGCAGGCCACCGGCGGCGTGGCGTCCGGCACGACGGTGGCCGGCGCCGATGGAGCCTTCCTGCTGACCGATCTGGCGCCGGGCAGCTACCGCGTGCGCGCCCGCTACTCGACCATGCCGCTGGCGTTCGCCGAGGGCGAACTGACGATCACGCCAGGGGCCGTGCTGGGGCCGGTCGAACTCCGCTTCGGCGCCGGCCGCACGGTGCGCGGCGTGGTGCTCGGGCGTGACCGCCAGCCCGTGGAGGGCGCGGCGGTCACGGCCCGCGGTCTCACCTCATCCGGTGCACCGATCGTCACCGACGCCGCCGGCGCGTTCGCGATCGAAGTGCCGCAACGCGAGGTCGAACTGCTGATCGCGACCAGCCACGGCGGCAGCCAGGTCCTGCAGCGGGTGCCGGCGGAGGTCACCGACGTCGAGGTGACGCTGGACGTGGCGCCGACGGCGACGGTCACCGGCCGCCTGCTCACCACGGTCGGCCGGCGACCCCTGCCGGCGGTGCTGGTGCGCATCGAGCCGATCGGTGGCGCCGGGCCCCGCGCCAGCCTGGTCCGCTGGCTGGATCTGGCCGGTGGCGCCCTGCGGCTGCCGTTCGTGCCGGCGCAACCCTGCCGGCTGATCCTGCAGGGCGAGGGCCTCCTGCCGGCGGTGTTCCCGCTCACCCTGGTGGCCGGGCAGGAACACGATCTCGGCGAGGTGCTGCTGGAACCCGGCGCCGTGCTGTTCGGCCGCGTCGTCGACGAACAGGGCGCGCCGGTGCCGGGCTGCACCGTCTTCTTCGGCCGCGAGGAGGACCTGCGCGACCACGCGCCGCCGGGCCGCACCGATCCGCAGGGCCTGTTCCGGCTCGGCGGCGTCAGCTCAGCGCTGCCGACCCTGGTGGCCGTGGCACCGGGCTTCGCGCCGCGCACCGTCACCCTGCGCCTGCCGCAGGACGTGCTGGCGCGGGAACCGCTGCCGGTCGTGCTGTCCCGCGGCACCCGCCTCGAGGTGGCGGTGCACGACGGCACCGCCGGCCAGATGGTCGTCCTGCAGCGGGACGGCGCGATCCTGCAGGTGGCCGAGTCGGAGGACTCGGGCGTGGCGCACTTCCCCAACCGCGCCGCCGGGGTCTACGAGGTGTTCCTGCTGGGCCGGCCCGAGACCCTGGTGCAGGTGGCGCTGGACGGCCGCGCGGAGACGCTGCGCCTCGACCTGTGAGTGCACCGGGAATTGTTGGCGGCGCGGCTGCAAGTTTCTGGCCGGCAGTGGCTTGCGTCCCGAATCGCCTCCTGCGGCCATCGCGTCACAAGTGCATTCTCGACAACCACTTGCGACGTCCACCAACACCAGGTGGCGCAGTTCAGAAGCCGGCGAGCTTGTTGAGCCACACCTGCAGTTCCGGCTCGATGTCCTCGATCCGCCGGCCGAGCGTCTTGTCGAACGCGGTGCTGCTGTCGCCCTTCCGCTCGGCGAACGCCTGCCGCACGTACTCGAGGAACGGCCCGCGCAGGTCGGGCTTCTGGTCCGGGCGCAGCAGGAAGGCCACCAGCATCTGCGCCGCGCTCCAGTTGACTGCCGTCGGCGTGTCGTCCATCAGGTAGTAGCCGCCGTACATCGGCAGGTGGAGCAGGTGGGTGAGGCGGTAGCTGCGGCCGAGCGCCGCCATCGCCTGCAGGTCCTGGTAGCGCGGATCGCCCGGCGCGGCGCGGCCGGCGGGGCCCTGGAAGCGCGACTCGGCCCACATGCCGAGCCCGATCTCGAGCCAGGGGCAGACGCGGTCGCGGTCGTCGCGCAGCGATGGGTTGCCGGCGAGGCAGTGGTAGAGGATGGCCTGGGTGCCGAGGAAGAACAGGAGGCGCGGCCGTTCGGGATCGGCGCCGTAGAACGTGCGGCCGACGTCGCCGTGCGGGTCGGGGACGTGGAACGGCAGCGGCCGCATGCCCCACTTGGCGAAGCTGCCGAGGTCGCGGCTCACCTCGATCGCCATCGGCGCCAGCGCCGGCTGCAGGCGCAGGGCCTCGCCGAAGCGGCTGAACCAGTCGGCATACAGGGCCTCCAGGTCGAGCAGCGCGCCGACCGCCTGCGGGAAGCCGGCGTCGGCCTGCAGGCGCCAGTGCTCGGAACGCAGCTCGTGGCGCCGGCCGCCCCACTGGGCGAGGAACTGCTCGCGGGTGAGCCAGCGGCCGTCGAGTTCCCAGAGCCAGCCCTTGCTGTGCCGACGATGGCCGAGGAACTCGTGGGCGCGATCGTGATCGTCGTGGCGCAGGACCAGGTCGAAGGCCTGCAGGCGCGCCAGTTCGGGCAGTTCGCGCGAGCGGGCCCACTCCACCAGGATCCAGGCCATCGCCGGGCTGTCCGGCAGGCGGCGGCGGCGGGCGACGAACTCGGCGGTGCGGTCGTCGACCAGATCCATGGCGGTGACCTTGCCGCGCTGTACCCGCACGCGCTTGCCGCCCTGCACGATCAGCACCTCGTCGCCGTCGCCCTGGGTCGGATCGGCGAATGGCGTCAGCACGCGGCCGCGGATCTCCTGATCGGCGGTGCGGACGACGTCCCGCAGGTCGTCCTGGGCGGCGGTGGGCGTGGTGGCCAGGAGGGCGGCGAGCGGGCCCAGGAGCAGGCCGGCGAACCGGGGCGTGGGGCGGGTCATGGGCGGCCAATGTAGCCGCGGCAGCAGGCGCGGTTGCAGCAGGCGGGCGAGATGCCAAGACCGGCGGTCAGCGCGGCCGCAGCAGGCGGGCGAAGTTGCGCGCGCCGACGAGGCCGCCGGCCACCGCGGCGAGCAGCGCCGAGGCGCCGAGCGCGCCGGCCTGCAGCGCCGCGGCGGTGCCGAGCGGGATCGCGTCCTGGCCCAGCAGGTCGGCCAGGATCAGGGCGGTCACCAGGGCCGGCGCCAGCGCCAGTTCGAAGGCGAGCACCAGCAGCATCGCCGCCAGCAGCGGCCGCGCGCCCTGGCCGAGCCGGCCGCTCTCGTCGGGCCGCAGCAGCCACGGCATGGTGCCGACCAGGGCCAGCACGCCGAGCGCGATGCCGTTGCCGAGCAGCGCCATGCCGAGGAACACCAGGACCGTGGCGAGTCCGGCGCCGAACACCTGCGCGCCGAGGAACGCCACCACCAGCACCGGCCACAGCAGCAGCGTGGCGATCGCCTCGAGCTTGCCGCGCAGGATGGCGCCGGGCCGCGCCGGCGCGAGCTGGTAGAGCGACCACTGCGCGCCGTCCTGCAGCGCCACGCGGCCCATGTTGCCGTTCAGCGCCATCAGCGCCGCCAGGAACCACAGGCCGAGCATGGCGCCGCACTGGCGGGCGGGGAGCGGCAGCATCGGCGCGGTGAGGATCGGCCGCACCAGCACGCCGTTCCGGGCGAACACCCAGAGCAGCACGGCGAACAGCGCCATGCCGATCAGGTGGCCCGGCTGCTGCGCGATCTGCGCCAGTTCCTTCTGTCGCACGGCGGCCACCACGGTGTCGGCGAGCGGGCGGCGGCGACGGCCGCGGCCGGCGCGGACCCGGGCGCTGTTCTCCGCGGCCCGGGGGTGCAGCAGCCCGACCAGCAGGAACAGCAGCAGCGGCAGCCCCAGCCAGCCGAGCAGGGCAGGCGCGGTGCGCGCCGGCAGCTCCCGGCCGGCGGTCCAGGCCAGCAGGTCGGCGCCCAGTCCGGCGGCGCCCGGCAGTTCGGGCTGCTGGCGCACGAACGTCGCCAGGGCCGCGGCCTGCTCGCTGGACGGCGCGAAGGCCGAGGCGGTGAGGAAGCCGGCGAAGGCGAGGCTGGCGAGACCGGCCAGCACGGTGGCCAGGGTCTGCGCCGCCGGACCGGCCAGGAAGCGCTGCATCAGGATCTGGGCCGCCATCACCATGGCCAGCGTCGGCAGCAGGCAGACCAGCACGGCGACGGGGACCATCAGCACCGCCGCCGGCGGTGCGCTGGTCAGGCCCAGCACGCGGAGGGCGAACGGCGTGCACAGCGCCGAGGCCCACAGCCAGCAAAGGAACAGGATCCGCAGCAGCACCTGCAGCGGCGGCCGCCAGGCCGGCAGCGGCGCCTGGCGCCAGAGCGGCAGTTCCGGCGTCTCGAACAGGGCGCGCCAGGCGTGGCCGAAGCCGAACCAGACCGCCACCAGGAAGCTCGGGCCCAGCGCCGCGCCGAGCAGCGTGCGGACGCCGCCGCCGCGGGCGTGCAGCACGGCGTCGCGCAGGCTGGGCTGCGCCAGCATGGCCTCGCCGAGGATCGACGAGATGCCGGCCAGCACCGTCAGCGTGACCAGGTGGCCGAACAGCGGCCGCCGGCCCTCGCGGCCGCGCAGCACGTTGCCGAGCGCCTGCAGGTCAGCCGCCAGCAGGCCCATGGTCGGTGGCCGCCGGCACAGCGGCCGGCCGGGTGGCGTCGTGGCCGAGCAGTCGCAGGAACAGGTCCTCGAGGGTGCCATCGCCGAGGCTGCGCCGCAGTTCGGCCATGGTGCCCTCGGCGCGCAGGCGGCCGTCGCCGACCACGCCGATCCGATGGCAGATCTGTTCGGCGGTCTCCAGCACGTGGGTCGACAGCAGCACGGTGGTGCCGGTCGCCGCCTGCTGCACCAGCAGGTCCTTCAGCCGCCGTGCCGACAGCGGATCGAGGCCGGTGGTGGGCTCGTCCAGCAGCAGCACCCGCGGCGCGGTGGTCAGCACCGCCGCGAGGTGGATCTTCTTGCGGGTGCCGTGCGAGTAGGACTTGCACAGCTCGTGGGCCACCGGCTGCAGCTCGAGGGTCTCCAGCAGCGGCTCCAGCCGCGCGTCGCGTTGGGCGCGCGGCACGCCCCACAGGCTGGCGACCAGCTCGGCGTACTGGCGGCCGGTGAGGTAGTCGTGCAGCGGCGGCGTGTCCGGCACGACGCCCAGCGCGCGCTTGAGGGCTGTGCCGTCCTGGCCGTGCTCCATGCCGAGGATGCGCACGCTGCCGGCGCTGGGCCGCAGCAGGCCCGCCAGCATGCGGATGGTGGTGGTCTTGCCGGCGCCGTTCGGCCCGAGGAAGCCGTACAGCTCGCCGGGCTGCACCTGCAGGTCGAGGTCGCGCACTGCCCAGCGACCGCCGAAGTGGCGGCCGAGGCCGGTGGCGGCGATGGCGGGTGCGCTGGCCGGCGTCCCGCTCACCCGTCGAACTCCGCGGTGACCGGGCAGTGGTCGCTGGCCGGGCGCTTCAGCCGCACGTCCTTGTGCACGGTGACGGCCCTGCAGGCGGCGGTGGCCCGGGCCGAGGTCAGCACGTAGTCGATGCGCAGGCCCTCGTCCTTGAAGGCGGCGCCCGCCCTGTAGTGCCACCAGGTGTAGAGGCCGGGCTCGGGATGGAAACGCCGCGTCACGTCGTCGAGGCCCCAGTCCAGCAGCCGCCGCATGGCGGTCCGTTCCGGCTCCGAGCAGAGGATCTTGCCGCGCCAGGCCTCGGGATCGTGCACATCCCGATCCTCGATGGCGACGTTGAAGTCGCCGAGCAGCACGACCTTCTCGTCGCGACGATAGTCCTCGTCGAGCATCGAGCGCAGCCGTTCGAACCAGGCGAGCTTCCGCCGATAGCTGTCGGTGCCCACCGCCTGGCCGTTCGGGCAATAGAGGTTGAGGACCATGAACTCGCCGACGTTGCAGCCGATCACCCGCCGCTCGCCGTCCGGCGGGTCGCCGGGCAGCCCGCGCAGGACCGCCTCCATGCGGTGCCGGGCCAGGATCGCGACGCCGTTGTAGGACTTCTGCCCGAAGGTCTCGAGGTTGTAGCCCTCGTCCTCCAGCGGCTCCCGCGGCAGCTGCTCGTCGACGACCTTGGTTTCCTGCAGGCACAGCACGTCGGGACGTTCGTCGCGCAGGAAGTCGATGACGTGGGCGAGGCGGGCCCGCAGCCCGTTGACGTTCCAGGTGGTGATCTTCATCGGTGGGGGCGGGAGCGGGACGGCGGCGGCACGGAGGGGGCATTCTGGCGATCGTGCGTCCCGGCGGAAGGGCCTGCTTCTTGCCACCGCGCCGGTGGCCGGTTCTGCTCTCGCCCATGCGATTCCCCCTCGCCGCGCTCTGGCTGTTCGCCCTGCTGCCCGCCTGCGCCGCGCCCGCGCGCTTCGTGGTGCCCAGCGACGATCGCGAGGTCGCCATGCGCGACATGGTCGCCGATCTCGCCCGGAACGACGTCGTCGTGCTCGGCGAGACCCACGACAACATCCACGGCCATCGGGCCCACCTGGCGATCGTGCAGGCGCTGCACGCCGAACGGCCGCGCCTGGCGATCGCGATGGAGATGTTCGAGCGCGACGTGCAGTCGGTGCTCTACCAGTACCTGCTGGGCGACATCGAGGAGGCCGAGTTCCTGCGCGACAGCCGGCCGTGGCCGAACTACCAGACCGACTACCGGCCGCTGGTGGAGTGGGCGAAGCAGAACGGCGTGCCGGTGATCGCCGCCAACGTGCCGCGGCGCCTGGCCAGCAAGGTGGCGAAGGAAGGGCTCGCGGCGGTCGCGGGTGACCCGCTGACGGCGCGCGAGGTGTCGGCCCCCGAGGACCTCTACTGGGAGGCGTTCAAGGCCGAGATGGGTTCGCACATGGGCGCCGGCGGCGACGCGACGCGCCGCTTCTACGAGGCGCAGTGCCTCAAGGACGACACCATGGCCGAGTCGATCGCCGACTTCCTGAAGGACGAGCGGCGGCAGGGCCGCGACACCCTGGTGGTGCACCTGTGCGGTCGCTTCCACTCCGACCACCGGCGCGGCACCGTCGCCCGGGTGCAGTCGCGTCTGCCGGAAGCGCGCATCGCCGTGCTGACGGTGGACGAGGTGCCCGAGTCGCACGAAGGCCGCTTCACGGTGAAGCCCGGCGTGGCGGACTACGTGGTGGTGGTGCCGCCGATGCCGAAGAAGGAGACGCCGGCGCGGCCGGCGCCGCCGGTGGCCGGCAAGCCCGTCAATCCGCACGAGCCGCGGACCGGCGCCACGCCGGCCAACCCACACGAGCCGAAGCCCGCGACGACCGCGAAGGCGACCGAGCCGCAGCGCGAGCCGCCGCCGCCGGGCGCCCGTCCGGCGCTCGGCCTGATGCCCGACTACGGCGCCGAGGGCGGCATGCGGGTCGGCGGCGTCACCGAAGGCGGGCCGGCCTGGGTCGGCGGCGTCAAGGAGGGCGACGTGATCGTCAAGGTCGCCGGCCTGCCGGTCACCGACATCACCACCTACAGCCAGGCGCTGGAGACGGTGAAGGTCGGCGAGCTGATCGAGATCGTGGTGAAGCGCGGCGCCGAGAACCACACCTTGAAGGTCGAGGTCGGCGTCCGCACGCGCTGAACGCCGCCATCGCCGCCGTTCAGCCGCGCAGGGCGGCCTGGAAGTCGGCGGGCAGCAGCAGGCCGTCGGCGGCCACCGTCGGCGCCACGTGCTCGGCCTGCAGCACGAGCCGCAGCTGCGTCGCGGCATCGCGGCCGGCCGCCAGCAGGCAGAGGCCGGTCCACCAGCACCGGCTGCCGAACGCGCGCAGGCTCGGGCCGGCCTCCGCGGGGTCGAGGGCGCGGAGTTGCGCCGCGTAGTCGCCCAACGCCCGGTGCAGGTCGTCCAGCGGCGCTGACGGATCGGTGGTGCGGTCGTGGTCGAGCGCCCGGCGCACGGCGGCGGCGAGCTGCTCGCCCGCGGCCAGCAGCGCGGCCGGCAGCACCCGCGATGCCTCGGTGAGTTCCACCACCGCCGCGACCCGGTCGGCAGTGATCGCTGTGACATCGCGGTACCGGCCGAGCCGTTGCGCCACCAGGGCCGCGCCCCGGGCCTCGTCGCCGCCGGCGAAGGCGGCGTTGGCGAACAGGCCGGCGCCGACCACCAGCACCGCGGCGCCGGCGATGGCGAGGACCCGGCGCCGGCGGGCCCGGCCCCGACGGGCCAGCTCCTCCTGCTGGCGCCGTTCCAGTTCCCGCTCCGCGGCGGCGGCCACCTTGCGCCAGTGTTCCGCCAGCCGGAGCTGCCGGCCGGCGGGCTCCGCCGAGGCCACGCCCGGCCCGGCCAGCGCCTCCAGCGTCTCGCGGGCGATGCGCAATCGCACCGCCGGATCGTCGGTGGCGTCGAGGTCGGTCTCGGCGCGGGCGGCGAGTTCCTGGGCCAGCATCGTCTCGACGTCGCGGAGGTCGTTGCCGTACAGCTCGCCGCGCTCCTGCTGCACCAGCGGCAGCAGGAATTGCAACAGGTCGCGCCGCTCGCGCAGCGCCCGCAACCGCTGGTCGGCGCCGCTGTGCGGGTCGTCGGCCAACTCGGCGTAGATCCGCGCCAGCTCCTGGTTGCGGCGGACGGCCTGTTCGATCTCCTGCTTGCGGCGGCGCGCCTCGTCGAGCCGCTGCCGCAGCCGCCGCGCCTCCGGCGTCTCGCCCTCGCCGTCGGCCGCCTCCTCGGTCAGGTGGTCGATGGCGCGTTCCATGTCGAACAGGCCGGTGGTCCAGTGGCCCCGGGCCAGGGCCTGCTCGGCGCCGCGCGCCAGGCGGTCGCGGGTGGAGCGGGCCTGGTCGAGCTGCATGCGCAGGGTCTCGATCCGGTCGAGGAGCTGGCTGCGCGGCCGTTCCGGCCGGTCCACCAGGGACTCCAGCATGCGCAGCGCGTCGAGCCGGTGCAGCGCGGTCTGCAACGGCCGCACCGGCACCGGCTCGGCGGCGAGCTTGTCCTGGGCCTCGGCCAGCAGGTCCCAGGCGCCGTCGGTGGTGCGCAGCAGGGCCTCGTCGAGCTGCCGGCGACACGGCTCGAGCCGGTCGGCCAGCGCCGGGTACTCGGTGGCGAGGTCGTGTAGGGCGAGGCCGAGCCCGCGCAGGCCCATCCCGCCGGGCTGGTCGGCGGCGGTGCCGCCGCTGAG
Source organism: uncultured candidatus Brocadiaceae bacterium (assembly GCA_964565715.1). Lineage (GTDB taxonomy): Bacteria > Planctomycetota > UBA1135 > UBA1135 > UBA2386 > CAZMGG01. The sequence goes on from CAZMGG010000003.1 coordinate 99,465, forward strand.
CCGCCGGCCGCCGCACTCGCGCACGAACGACGCCACCGCGTCGAGCGGCGGCGCGGCGCCGGCCAGGAACATCTCGCGCAGTCGTTCGAGCCCGGGGCCGGCGCGGCCGATGCGCTCGACGTAGAACGCCAGGCGGTGCAGCCGGTCGCGGCAGCGCGTGACCACGGCGGCGGTGCCGCCGTAGGCGCCGGCGATGGCCTCCAGGGCCCGTTCCGCCGCAGCGAGGTCCAGTCCGGCCTCGGCCGCGGTCATCGCCGCCAGCAGCTCGTCGTGCTCGGCGTTGGCGGTGCGGATCTCGTCGTGCAGGCGCTGCAGCACCAGGCCCGGCTGGCGCTGCAGCGACGAGGGCATGCGGGGATTGCCGCGGTCGGGCAGCAGCAGCGGGCCAGGCGCCGCCAGGGCACTGGTCAGCATGCCGGTGGCGCTGCCGATCAGCGCATGGGCCTCGCCGAACGCCCCCTGCCGGCGCAGTTCCGCCACCCGTTCGGGCAGCGTGGTCAGGATCGTCGCCGCCGACGTCCGCGCCGTCTGCCGCAACTGCAGCGCCGGCCCGTGGCACGGGAAGCGGCGCAGGATCACCGCCGCCACCTGCAGCGCGCGTTCGACACCATTCGGGGTGGCGGTGACCTCGGGCAGCGCCTGCAGGGGCCACCGTTGCTGCTGCGCCAGCCGTCGCCGGGCCAGGGCCAGCAGCGCCTCGCGCCGTGGGCTGGCGGGCAGGGCCGCGCCGTGGCGGGCGGCCTCGGCCAGGTCGCCGCGCTGGATCTCGGCCAGCAGCGCCTCGGCCGGGTCCCGCTCGAGCCGCGCGCCGATGTCCCGCAGCGCGGCGGCCACCACCGCGGCCGCCGGGCGCCGCGCCACCAGCGGCGCACGACACGCATCCACCAACTCGCCCAACGCCGGGTCGTGACCCTGCAGCCGGCCGCGGGGATCACCGCACAGGGCGAGGTGCAGCGCCTGGCCGAGGCCGAGCACGTCCGCCGCCGCGTCGCCTGGCCCCCGGCTCGGGTGGGCGTGCTCCAGGTCGAGGAGCCGGATCTGGTCGCCATCGCACAGCAGGTTGGCGGGGCGCACGTCGCCGTGGACCACGCCGTGGGGCAGTTCCTCGGTGCGCAGCCCGTGCATCGCCGCGAGCGTGCCGGCGAGGCTGGCGAACAGGCGGCAGGCGCGGGCCGGTGGCAGGGCGCCCCGTTCCGCCAGCAGCGCCGACAGGTCCCGGCCGGGATGCAGATCCATCCGCACGCAGGGCCGGCCGGTCACCGGGTCGTGGCCGCTGCCGCGGTAGCGCACCACCGGCAGGTGGGCGAGCCGCTGCCCCATCTGGCACTCCCGGGCGGCGTCCTCCAGCGAACCCCGCGCGAAGATCTTCACCAACTCCACCTCGCCTCCGCCGGGCTCGCGGGTCCGCACCAGGGTCCGGTCGGGCGAGCAGTGCACCAACTGGTCCTGGGGCGCGGTCGGATCGGCCATGGCAAGGGGGGTGGGAAGGGTCGCCGGGGGTGCGGCCGGCGAGGGTGCGGAAGTGTAACACGTTGCCCCGCATGGCCGTGCGTCATCCGACGGCTTTCCGACGGCGGCCCTACCCGGTTCGCCTGATGCAGGCGAGAATCCGACACCCTATGCCCGTCTTCGTCGAAGTCACCGACCGTGCTGGGTTTCGCGAACTGGAGATCGGCGCCGAGACCTTCTGGATCGGCAGCCTGCGATCGGGGTGCGAGGTCGGCCTCGACGTGCCGGGGGTCAGCGGCCGCCTGCTCGAGGTGGTGGCCGACAGCCACGGCCGCCTGAAGGTCCGCGCCGAGCCCGGCCTGCCGTTCCCGGTCCGTTGCGCCACCGGCAACATCGGCCACCGGTTCGAGCACGTCGTCGACGGCGACGTCGTCAACCTCGGCCCGGCCCTGGTCAAGCTGCGCTACCGCAGCGAGCCCGCTGCCGCCGCCGAGGAGATCGATCCGGCCGCCCTGCCGCTCACCCCCGGCACGCCGGTCGGCAACTGGTACCAGACCTTCATGGAGATGGCCGACCACCTGGAAGGCCTGCGCGGCGCCGACCGGATGGCCCAGGCGGCGATGGCGGCGATCCTCAAGGCCACCGGCGCCGACCGCGTGCACGTGCTGATCGACGCCGACGGCGACGCCGAGGATGCCGAGCCCGACGCCTTCTACCTGAGCCGGCCGGACGACAAGAAGGCGTTCCGGGTCAGCCGTTCGCTCCTCAACCAGGTCCGTGAACGCGGTCGCGTGGTGCACGTGCCGGTGGCCGCCGCCGATCCCGTCGCCTCCCGCTTCCACAGCATCCGCAGCGAGGGCATCAGCGCCAGCATCGCGCTGCCCATCATGGCCCTCGGCAAGACCATGGGCATCCTCTACGTCGACTGCACCCGTGAGGGCGCCGTGCTGACCGCCGAGGACCTGCAGCGCGTCGTGTTCGTCAGCCGCATGCTGGCCTCGGCGCTCGGCAACCGCGTGCTGGTGCAGAGCCTCCTGCGCCGCGAGCCCGCCGCCGCCGGCGCCGCCGAGCACTGGGCCCTGGAGAGCCGCAGCCCCGCCTGCGCCGAGATGGCCCACCGCGTCAAGCTCTACGCGCCCGCCGACTACACCGTGCTGCTGCGCGGCGAGACCGGCACCGGCAAGGAGGTGATCGCCCGGGCGCTGCACGACCTGTCGCGCCGCAGCAAGGGGCCGTTCGTGCCGGTCAACTGCGCCGCCATCCCCGAGCAGCTCATGGAGTCGATGCTGTTCGGCCACGAGAAGGGCGCCTTCACCGGCGCCAGCCAGAACCGCCGCGGCCACTTCGAGGAGGCCCACGGCGGCACGATCTTCCTCGACGAGATCGGCGACATGCCGCATCAGCTGCAGGCCAAGATCCTGCGCGTGCTGCAGGACCGCGTGGTGACGCCGATCGGCAGCCGCCGTCAGGTCCGCGTCGACGTGCGCATCCTGGCCGCCACCCACCAGGACCTGGAACGGATGGTGCGCGCCGGCGACTTCCGCGAGGACCTCTACTACCGGCTGCGCGAGCTGGAGATCGTGCTGCCGCCGCTCCGCGACCGCCTGGAGGACCTGGACCTGCTGTGCGAGCGCTTCCTGGCCGAGGCCGCCTCGGACCTGGGCCTGTCGGCCCTGCCGGTGCTGACCGACGAGGCGCTCGAACGGCTGCGCCGCGATCCGTGGCGCGGCAACATCCGCGCGCTCCGCCACGTGGTGAAGGGCGCGGTGCTCCGCGCCGGCGGCGGCAAGGTCGGGCCCGGTCACCTGGACCTCGATCAGCCAGGCGCGCTGGGGACGCCGGCGGCCGTCGGCGGTGCCGCGGCGGCGGACGCCGCGCCCGGCGACGACGCGCTGACCTGGAAGGAGAAGCTGGAGCAGCAGGAGAAGCTGGCGCTGCAGCGCACCCTGGCCGAGGCCGACGGCAACCTGACCCGGGCCGCCGAGCTGTTCGGCGTGCCGCGCACGACCTACCGCGAGAAGCTGGTGCGGCACGGACTGCTGACCGGGTAAAGCCGCGGGCACGCCGGTTGCCTGCGCCCCGCGACCATGCCGCGCCGCAAGCCCAGCAAGCCCAGCAAGCCATCGCCCAGCCCGAAGACCAGCACCCGGAAGTCCGGCCGATCGGCGAAGCCGAAGGCCAAACAGGCGGGCCGGACTCCGAAGGCGAGGCAGCAGGAGGCGGTGGACGCCCTGGCGGCGTCCATGCCGCACAATGCCGCGAAGCCGGGTGAGTTCGGCCGGCTGTCCCGTCGGCCCCCGGCCGGAGCGTTGGTGGCCGCCGGTGATGCTGCCGCCACGGCCAGCACGCTGTCCGAGGGGAGGGGCACTGCCAAGACCGGCGACTCCCTCGATCGCGTGCGCACCGATGCCACGGGACAACGCCTCACCACCAACCAGGGCGTGCCCATCGCCGACAACCAGAACTCGTTGAAGGCGGGTCTGCGCGGGCCGACCCTGCTCGAGGACTTCATCCTGCGGGAGAAGATCACCCACTTCGATCACGAGCGCATCCCCGAACGCATCGTCCATGCCCGTGGCTCCGGCGCCCACGGCTACTTCGAGTGCTACCGGCCGCTCACCGAGCTGACCCGCGCCTCGCTGTTCGCCGCGGCCCGCAAGCGGACGCCGGTGTTCGTGCGCTTCTCCACCGTGGCCGGCGAGCGCGGCTCCACCGACACCGCTCGCGACGTGCGCGGCTTCGCCGTGAAGTTCTACACCGACGAGGGCAACTGGGATCTGGTGGGCAACAACATCCCGGTCTTCTTCATCCAGGATGCGATGAAGTTCCCCGATCTGGTGCACGCGCTGAAGCCGGAGCCGCACCACGGCATGCCACAGGCTGCGTCGGCGCACGACACCTTCTGGGACTTCGTGTCGCTGATGCCCGAGTCGACCCACATGCTGCTGTGGCTCATGTCCGACCGCGCCATCCCGCGCAGCTACCGGATGATGCAGGGCTTCGGCGTGCACACCTTCCGCTTCGTGAACGCGGAGGGCCGCGCCCGCTTCGTCAAGTTCCACTGGCTGCCGGCGGCGGGCACGCACTCGCTGGTGTGGGACGAGGCCGTTCGCATCTCGGGCGCCGATCCGGACTTCCATCGCCGAGACCTGTGGGAGGCCATCGAGGCCGGGGCCGGGCCGGAGTGGGAGCTGGCGATCCAGGTGTTCGACGAGGCGCAGGCCGAGGCGTTCAGCTTCGACGTGCTGGACCCGACCAAGCTGGTGCCCGAGGAACTGGTGCCGCTGCAGCTGGTCGGCCGGATGATCCTGGATCGCAACCCCGACAACTTCTTCGCCGAGACCGAACAGGTGGCGTTCTGCACGGCGCACGTGGTGCCGGGCATCGACTTCAGCAACGATCCGCTGCTGGCCGGCCGCATCCACTCCTACGTCGACACCCAGATCTCACGGCTCGGCGGCGCCAACTTCCACGAGATCCCGATCAACGCGCCGCTGGCGCCGGTGCACAACAACCAGCGCGACGGCATGCACCGGCAGGCGATACCGCGCGGCCGTGTGGCCTACGAGCCGAACTCGCTCGGCGGCGGTGCGCCGTTCCAGGCCGGCCCGGCGGGATTCCAGTCGTTCGCCGAGCCGGTGGCGGAGGACAAGGTGCGGGGCAAGCCGGAGCGCTTCGCCGAACACTACCTGCAGGCCACCCTGTTCTACGAGAGCCAGAGCGACGTCGAGAAGCGGCACATCGCCGCGGCCTTCCGTTTCGAGCTGAGCAAGGTACAGGTGCCGGCGATCCGCGAGCGCATGGTGGCCGGTCTGTGCAACGTCAGCGAGGACCTGGCGCGCGCCGTGGCCGACGGCCTCGGGTTCGGCGAACTGCCGAAGCCGCTTCCCAGGGTCCTGGCGCGGTCGCCCCGCCCCGAGATCACCCATTCGCCGGCCCTGTCGCTGCTGGCGCGACCCGGCAGCACCGGCATCGCCACACGCCGCATCGCCATCCTGGTCGCCGACGGGACCGATGGCCAGGCCGCCGCCGGGCTGCGCCAGCGGCTGCAGGATGCCGACGCCGAGCCGCGCTGCGTCGGTGTCCGGCTCGGTCGCGTCAAGAACGGCACCGGCCGGATGCCGCTGCCGGTGGACGACACCCTGGAGACCGCGCCCTCGGTGACCTGGGACGCCATGGTCGTGCCCGGCGGCGCGGCCGCTGTCCGCGCCCTGGCGCAGAGCGCCCAGGCGCTCGACTTCCTCGCCGAACAGTACCGTCACTGCAAGACGATCCTGCTGCTCGACGAGGCCGAGGCCCTGCTGGAGGCGGCGGGGATCCCGCGCTCCCTGCCGTCGGGCGCCGAGGACCCTGGCCTGCTGCTGGGTCAGGGCGGTGGCATCGGTCGCTGGTTCAAGGCCTTCGCCGCCGCGGTGGCGGCGCACCGCCACTTCGAACGCGAGACCGACCCGCCGCTCGTGTGAGTCAGCGGATCACGCGGTCCATCACCGTCATCAGCAGGAAACCCAGCACCAGGCCCCAGGTCGCCACCCGCTCGCGGCCCCGCACGTGTGACTCCGGGATCACCTCCTGCCCCACCACGTACAGCATCGCGCCGCCGGCGAACGCCATCGCCACCGCCACCGTCTCGATGCCGCCGCTGCCGACCACGATGCCGAGCAGACCCCCGCCCAGCTCGACCAGCCCCGTGCCTGCGGCCACCAGGAAGCTCCGCCATCGGCCGAGACCGACGGCGGCCATGGACGCGGCCGCCACCAGGCCCTCGGGCAGGTTCTGCAGCACGATCCCGGCGGTGATGGCGTAGCCGGTGGCGACATCGGGCCCACTGAAGCCGATCCCCACCGCCAGGCCTTCCGGCAGGTTGTGCAGCGCGATCGCCAGCACGAACAGCCACGCGCCGCGCACGAACCTCGAACCCGGCCCATCGTGGCCCTTGATGAAGTGCTCGTGCGGCAGCGTCCGATCGGCCACCCACAGCACGAGGGCACCGGCCAGCACCCCGGTGGCGACCAGCAACGAAGCCGTGGCGTCGGTGCGGTGGGCCAGCAGTTCGTAGCCGCCGCCGAGCAGCGTGAAGGCCGACGCCGCCAGCATCACGCCGGCACCGAAGCCGAGCAACGCCGAGTTCACGCGGGGTGGCAGCCGCGGCACCACCAACACGGGCAGCGCGCCCAGCGCCGTGGCCAGCCCCGCCACCACGCTGGCCACGATGGCCTGCTCGGTGCGGGGATCCATGGGCTTCAGGCCGCCTGCTGACGGGACGACATCGGCGCAGCGGACCACGGCAGCGTTGCCGGCGCAAGCCTGTCCCCGCCGGCTACTGCATCACCCAGGCCAGGCAGTTGCTCATCGCCGTGCCGATCGGCGGGCACAGCGCGATGCACTGCGAGGCCATCGGCGTGCCGGCGAACAGCGGGTTCGACGGCAGCGGCAACGGGAACGTCGTCGAGCCGTTGCAGCCGACGCCGCTGCTGGTCACGTTCATGCCGAGCGTGAAGGTGGCGGCGTTGAGCGGCACCAGCAGCACGCCGCACAGCGGCGTGAGCCCGGCGTTGCCGTTGCACGTGCCGAAGTTGAGCACGCACCAGGCCGGCACGTTCACCGGCGCCTGGTCGAAGCCGAGCTGCAGCGTCGTGCCCAGCAGCGGCGCGTTGCGCAGCAGGTGCACGTTCGGGCAGGACGGGCAGGCGCCGTTGGCGCAGGGCGCGCCGCTCGATGCCGCCGTCTGCCAGCGGATGCTCAGGTCGGTGTACGGATCGGGGAACGGCGCGCCCTGGATGCAGCACGGACCGGGGGTGAACGTCACCGACGGGCCGCTCGGGTTGTAGACGTAGTTCCAGGCCATCGTGCCGCGGCCGTTGGTCCAGTAGAGGATCGAGTTGGCCGCGTCGACGGCAATGCCGGTGACCAGCGACGGGTTGTTGAAGCAGTCCTGGTTGGGCGTGGCCTGGAAGAACGCGCAGGGGCTGCCGATCGGCGCCACGTAGAACGTGCCGCTGCCGTTGCTGAAGTCGCTGGTGCTGTAGAAGACCAGGCCACGGAGCTCGTCGATGGCGATGCCGGTGGTGGCGGTCCAGCCGGAGATGGCGAGCCCGGTGTTGCAGGAGCCGAGCACCGTCGGCGGACAGGTGTTGGTGCACCAGGTGATCCAGCCGGCGTCGTCGATCACCCAGAGCTGGTTCTGCGCGTCGTGCACGTCGAGGCCGGTGGCCTCGGCCAGCGGCGAGGACTTCGGGCACGGCACGACGCCGCAGGACACGGTGCAGCCGTTCATGCCGTAGCGGCCGAGCCACTGGCCGGTGGTGGCCCAGACGGTGTTGGTGGCGCCGTCCCAGGCGGTGCCGCCGGCCCAGTACCAGGTCGTCGTCGGCGGCAGGCCGGTGGGCGTGCAGTTGGGCCCCGGCGTGCAGGCCAGGTGGTTGTGCTGCGCGAGGAGCGGGGTGTTGAGGGTGGTGCCGATCAGGTCGGCGTTCTGGGCGAGGACGGGGGCGGCGAGGATCGCGGCGAGGATCGCGGGGGTGGTGGGGCGGTGCATGGCGGGCTCCGGGGGATGGGGGCGCGGCCGGGATGGCCGCGTCCCCGAAGAGCCGGCGCCGGCGGAACCGCACGACCCGTCGGCCGGAGCCCTGCCCCTCAGGGCAGCATCGACAGCAGGGTCCGGGCCGGGACGATGCAGGGGGTG
>CAZMGG010000004.1:0-31515 GCA_964565715.1 uncultured candidatus Brocadiaceae bacterium
CCCTCGACCGCCGGCTGCTCGTTCTTGCCGAGGTGGAACTTGTCGGCCTTGGCGAACGGGGCCAGCAGGGCGGCGGCGACGACGGCCAGGGGGAGGAATCTCATGCGGAACCTTACCTCACGAAAACGGTCCTGATCGTGGACGGTCCCGGGGTGGCCGCAAGCCCCGCGTGCCATGGGCCGGGCGGCGGAGCGGCCGATGGCAACGGCGAGGACGTGCGGCAGGGCGGGGATCCGGGTCCAATGCGACCCCATGCGCATGGTCCGACCCGGCATCGCCGTTGCTCCGTCCGTCCTGTTCGCCGCCCTGGCGCTCGGCCAGGAACCGAAGGGCGAACGGCTCTTCGACGGCGAGACGCTGCGCGGCTGGCGGGGGGATCCGCAGGTCTGGTCGGTGCAGGACGGCTGCATCGTCGGCTCGACGGCCAAGGCGGCGCGGCAGGGCAACACGTTCCTGGTGTGGGAGGGCGACGACGTCGCCGACTTCGAGCTGAGCCTCGAGTTCAAGATGCAGGGCGACAACAACTCGGGCGTCGAGTACCGGGCCCGGGCGGTGGCCGGCGAGGAGTTCGCGCTGCGCGGCTACCAGTGCGACATCCATCCGGAGCCGGCGTACGTGGCGATGCTCTACGAGGACGGCGGCCGCGGCATCATCGCCCGGCGCGGCACCGAGGTGGCCTGCGATGCGCGGCTCGGCACGCCGCAGGTGACCGGTGAGTTGCCGGGGCTGGCGGCGACGGACCTGGGGCAGTGGCGGCGGCTGCGGATCGTCGCCCGCGGCAGCCGCATCGGCCACGAGCTGGACGGCGTGCCGGCGGTGCGGGTGGACGATCCCTGGCCGCAGGCGCCGCGCAAGGGCCGGCTCGGCCTGCAGGTGCACGGCGGCGCACCGATGACGGTGTGGTTCCGGAACCTGGTGCTGCGGCGGCTGCCCACCGAGGAGCTGGCCCTGATCGGGGAACCGCTCACCGGCGACGCCGCCTCCAGGATCTGGGACGAACGGCCGGACATCGAGGACGCGGAGCGGTGGTTCCGCCGGCGCTTCGAGCTGCGCGGTCCGGTGGCGCAGGCCCTGCTGCGCATCTCCTGCGACAACTGGTGCGAGGTGTTCGTCAACGGCGAACGCGCCGGCGTCGTCGACGACTGGCAGCGGCCCGGCAGCCTCGACGTGGCGCGCCTGCTGCGCTCGGGCGACAACGTGCTGGCATTCCGTTGCCGCAACCTGGGCGGGCCGGCGGCCCTGGTGGCGTGGCTCGGCTGGCGCGATCCGACCGGCGTGGTGGGCGCGGTGGTGACCGACGGCGAGTGGCGCGTGCACGACCAGGAGGTCGCCGGCTGGAACACGACCGGCTTCGACCATGCGGGCTGGGGCAAGGTCACGCCGACGGCGCGGGTTCCGGCGGGGAAGACGTGCTGGAGCTCGACCCCGGAGTCGGGGCCGGCGGGCGGCGACGTGCCGCCAGCACCGGGCGAGGCGATCGAGACCGTGATCGAGATCTTCGTGGAGGCGAAGGTCGAGGCGGCGTTGCCGGCGCCCGTGCCCGTGCCGCTCGCGCCCGCGGCGCAGGGTGAGCCGCGCTGGCTGTGGGACGACGCGCCGGGCCAGGACGAGGAACTCTGGTTCCGCCGCACGTTCGAGCTCGAGGCCGTGCCGGCTGCGGCGCAGGTCACCGCCACCTGCGACAACCACCTGCAGCTCTTCGTCAACGGCAAGGAGGTGCTGCGCTCGGACACCTGGGAGGCGCCGCGCAGCGTCGACCTGCGGGCGCACCTGCGGGCGGGGAAGAACGTCATCGCCGCCTACTGCGCCAACGATGGCGGACCGGCGGGCTTCGCCGCGCGGCTGGTGCTGCGCGATGCCCAAGGCGTCACCACGGGGATCGTCAGCGACGAGGCCTGGAAGATGCACACCGACGAGCCCGACGGCTGGACCGAGGCCGCGTTCGACGATGCCGGCTGGGGGAAGGCGAAGGAGCTGGGCGCCGTCGGCGACCCGGCGCTGCCGTGGTCGCGGACCCTGCGGCAGGGCGCGCTCGAGGCCGAACTGGAGGATCTCGGGCCGCAGCGGGCGGTGCCGGCGCCGGAGCTGCGCGTCCCCGACGGCCACATCGCCGAACGGCTGCTGAAGGTGCCGCGCAGCCTCGGTTCCTGGGTGTGCCTCACCGCCGATCCGGCGGGCCGGCTCTACGCCAGCGACCAGAAGGCCGGCCTCTACCGGCTGTCGCTCGCGACCGACCAGGCCGGGGCGACGACCACCTCCTTCACGAAGGTGCCCGTGGACCTGGAGGGCTGCCAGGGCCTCTGCTGGGCCTTCGATTCGCTCTACGCCGTGGTGAACGGCCGCCGTTCGGGCCTCTATCGCCTGCGCGACACCGACGGCGACGACATGCTCGACCAGGTGACCCTGCTGGCTGCACTGGACGGCAACGGCGAACACGGCCCGCACGCGGTCGAACTGGCGCCCGACGGCAGGAACCTGCTGGTGCTGATCGGCAACCATACCGCGCTGCCCGAGCTGGCGCGGAGCCGCGTGCCCGGTTGGGCCGAGGACGCGCTGCTGCCGCGCATCGACGATCCGAACGGCCACGCCGTCGGCATCACGGCGCCGGGCGGCTGCGCCTTCCTGGTCGACCCCGAGGGCAGGGAGTGGGAGCTCTACTGCTGCGGCTTCCGCAACGCCTACGACCTCGCGGTGCTGCCCAGCTCTGAGGTGGTGACCTACGACTCCGACATGGAGTGGGACATGGGGCTGCCGTGGTATCGCCCGACGCGACTGCTGCACGTGCTGAGCGGCGCCGACTACGGCTGGCGCAGCGGCTCCACCAAGTGGCCGGTGGACTACCCGGACACGGTGCCGGCGGTGCGCGACATCGGGCCCGGTTCGCCCACCGGCATGCTGCCCGAGGCCCACGGCGCGCTGCTGCTCGACTGGACCTTCGGCACGGTTTACCGGGCGCGGATCACGCCGCAGAACGCCGGCCTGCACGTGCTGCCGAGGGACCTGCAGGAGTTCGTCGTCGGCGAGCCGCTGCCGGTGGCCGACGTGGTGGCGCACGCGCACGGCTGCTACCTGCTCACCGGCGGCCGCGGGCTGCCGTCCACGCTCTACCGGGTGACGCTGCCGCCGAAGCCCGAGCCGGCCTTCGGCGGCGGCTGGAACTTCCTTGGCGCGCCGAACGAGGCCCACGCGCTGCGGCGGCGGCTCGAGGCGTTCCACGGCCGCACCGATCCGCAGGCCGTGGGCGTCGCCTTCGAGCACCTCGGCGGCATCGACCCGGTGCTGCGGCATGCGGCCCGCGTCGCGCTGGAGTCGCAGCCGGTGGCCGAGTGGCGCGACCGCGCGCTGATGGTGGCCATCGACGACCCGTGGGTGCGGCTCACCGCGCTCCTGGCGCTCGTCCGCCAGGGCACGATCGAAGACCTGCCGAAGGTGCTGGCGGCGCTCGGCCCGCTCGACTTCGCGCGCCTCGACGAACGGCAGCGCATCGCCTGGCTGCGCGTGCACCAGCTCGCGCTGCTGCGGCTCGGCGAGCCGAAGTGGGGTCTGCGCGCGGGCGTGGTGGCGGCGCTGCAGCCGCTGTTCCCGACCGGCCAGCCTCGCGTCGACGCCGAGCTGTGCGCGCTGCTCTGCCACCTGCAGGCGCCCGAGGTGGTGGAGAGGGCGGTGCCGCTGCTCTCGCCGCTGCGGCCGGCGTCGCCGCCGCCGTGGGCGGACCTGTCGCGCCGCAACGCCCGCTACGGCACGCCGATCCAGGCCATGCTGGACGCCATGCCGCCCACCGACCAGATCGCGCTGGCCAACGGGCTGCGCACGGTGGCGCACGGCTGGACCCTGGAGCAGCGGGCCGCCTTCTTCACCTTCCTGCAGGAGGCGCGACGACAGAAGGGCGGCGCCAGCTACGACGGTTACCTGAAGGCGATGCACACCGCGGCCTGGGCGCAGCTCGCCGATGCCGAACGGCAGGCGCTGGCGGCGTTCGCCGAGGGCGCGGCCGTGACGGCGGCGCCGTTCCGCAGCACCGCGCCGAAGGGACCCGGCCGGCGCTGGCAGCTCGACGAGGCCGCCGCCCTGGCCGAACACGGGCTGCTGCGCGGGCGCGACTACCAGGCCGGCCGCAACCTGTTCCACGCGGTCGGCTGTGCGAGCTGCCATCGCTTCCGCGGCGAGGGCGGCAGCGTCGGGCCCGACCTCACCAGCCTCGGCGCGAAGTTCGGCTTCCGCGACGTGCTGGAGGCGACGCTGGAGCCGAGCAAGGTGATCTCCGACCAGTACGGCGGCGCGGTGCTGACTCGCAAGGACGGCAGCACGCTGTTCGGCCGCGTCGTGCCGGTGCGCGCGGGCGACGCCGTCACGGGCTACGACGTCTGGCCGGCGGTGGCGGACCCGCAGCCGGTGCGGGTGGCGGCCGGCGAGGTGCAGGGCATCGAGGCGTCGAAGGTGTCGGTGATGCCGGCGGGCCTGGTGGATCCGCTGTCGCCGGCCGAGCTGCTCGACCTGCTGGCCTTCCTGCTGTCCCGGGGCGACGAGCGCGCGCCGGCGTTCGCCCGGTAGGGCGATGGATCCGCAAGTATAGTATCTATAGACACTTACAACCGAATCCCGGCTCAGCGGCCGCCCAGCAGCGCCTGCACGGCGGCCGCGTCGGCGTCCAGCACGAGTTCCGCCTGACCCGCAGCCCAACTGGCGTCGGGCAGCGGCAGCACCTGCCAGTCGGCGCCCTCCCGCAACCGGATCCGCAGCTCGCACTTCCAGCGCGCCGGCCGCTCGGGGCGCAGCACGCCGCGGCCCTGCTGCAGCGGACAGACGAAGCCGCGGCGTGGCCAGCCCTTGGCCTGCGCCCACGACGGCGTGCGCAGGCCCACTTCGGCGCGATCCCGGTCACTGACCTGGAAGTGCACCAGGGCGTCCGGCGGCAGCGCGTCGAGCCCGGTGACGTGCACGGCCACCGCCGGCGCCGCTTCCAGCCGCAGCGTCACGTCGCCGGCCGGGCCGCGATGCTGCAGCGGCGCGCAGCCCTCGGCTGTGATCTCGAAGTCCAGGACCTCGGCCCGCGTGAGCACCGTGGCGCTGCCGCCCTCGACGTCGATCGCGTCCCGCGCATCGTGGCCCTCCCAGGGCCGCTGCGCCGTGGTCACCAGCATGGCGCGACCAGCCAGCGGTGCGCCGTCGGGCCCGAGCACCGTCACGCGGCAGGCGCGCAGCGCCGCGCCCGGCGCGAAGGTGAGGCGCTGCCGCTCCGGCGCGCCGTTGCCCAGCGTCACCCGTTCCACCGCCAGCGGCTCGGGATCGCCCAGCAGCCACACCCGGACCTCCCGTTCGCCCGGCTCCAGCGAGTCCCAGGCGCCGATCGTGCCGTCGGCGGCGCGGCTCAGCGCGCCGAGTTCGCCCACGCCGACCAGCTCCACCCGCAGATGTCCGGCCAACGGCAGCAGCGCGTCGGGCAGGCGCAGTTCCACCGCCAGCGCGCAGGCCCTTCGCAGCACCACCCGGACGTCGCGGGCGCCGCGCACCACCGGCACGCGGGTGGGCAGGCAGCCGCGGGCCTTGGCGATCAGCAGCGCCGGCGGCGCCGCATCCTGCGCCAGCAGCGCGAAGCTGCCGTCCGCCTCGATCCGCACCGGCGACCAGGTGAGGAACGGATTGCCCCCTTCGGGCGCCATCGTCGCGGCGTCCAGCGGCGAGCCGTCGGCGAGTTCGATCCGGCCGGTCATCACCACCTCGGGCAGGCGGAGCTGCACGGGCGGGACCTCGACGTGGCGCCGGTCCGGCGGCAGCGTCACCGCCAGCTTCGCGTAGCGGCCATCGCGTTCGCGGCGCAGGGTGGCGATCACCAGGAGGCCGCGGATGCCGGCGATCGGCTCCTGCCGCCCGCCCCACACGAGGCAGAAGTGGCCATCCTGGTCGGTGCGGGTCGGCATCAGCCACGGCGTGGGCTCACCGGCCTGCGGCAGCGCCTCGCCGCGGAAGTCCAGCGGCGCGCCCCGCAGCGGCGCGCCGGTCTCGGTCAGCACGCGGCCGCGGATCACGACGTCGCGTTCGCCCGGCGCCAAGGCGATGGTCACCGTCTGGCCGGGCGTCGCCGGCCCGGCCGCTTCCTCCGCCATGTGCGGCACGCCGACCACGGCCCGCAGGCGCAGCCCGAGCGGCACCCAGGGGATCGTCACCGTGCCGTCGGGATCGGTGGCGGTGCTGCGACCGTAGCGATGCGTGCCATCGGCCTCGAACCAGCCCAGTCCGACCTGGAACTGGCCGGCGAACGGCCGCCCCTCGCCGTCCTGCACCACGAGGCGCACCGTGCCGGTCGGCGGCAGCAAGAGGCGCAGCGGCTCGTCCGGGATCGCCGCCGGATCGAACGGCACCCGCAGCGACTGCAGGCCCACCGAGGCCAGGCCCAGGCTCCAATTGCCGGTCGCAACGGTGCCGCGCCGCAGTCCCGCCGGATCCCACACGACGAGCTGGCCCTCGCCATCGGTCGGACCCAGCACCTTCCGCTGCTCCGGGCCGCCCTCCGGCACCACGAAGGCCGCCACCGGCGCACCCGGCGCCGGCGTGCCGTCCGGCTGCACGACCACGACCCGCAGCGCCGCCTGCACCGCGAGCCGCAGCCGGTGGCCGCCTTCGGGCTCGGCGCCGGCCAGCGTCGCGAAGCCGGCCCGGTCGCCATGCCGCCCCGCCACCGGCGTGCCGAGCCACTGCTGCGGCACATCCACCTCGCCCCGTTCGTCGGCCCGGACGTGCAGGCCCCGGTGCTGCAGCTGCGCGAAGGGATCGCCGTCGTGGTCGAGCTGCACGCGCAGGCCGTCGTGCAGCCCGTGCATCTCGTCGGCGTCGCGGAACCAGACCTCGGCGCCCGGCAGCGGCACGTCGTCCTCGGCCCGCACCACCCGCACCCGCAGGTGGCCGGGCCGCGGTTCGCTGCCCCGCGTGGCGGCCTCGCGGCGGGCCGGATCCACCGTCCCGTCGGCGGCCGGCGCCGGCGGGGCGCCGGGACCGACCATGGTGCCGGCGGTCGCGCCGGCGCGGGCAGCCGTGCCGGCGGTGTCCGGCGGCGGCTCCTGCGGCGAGCCGGACTCCGCGACCAGGAGCGCGACGAGCACCGCCGTGCCGACCAGCAGCACAGCCAGCAGGGTGCGTTTCCCCGTCCGGTGCATGTTCCCGAGAGCCTATCGGCTCAGCCTCGGCGCCGGCAGCATTAGCATGGGCCTTTCCTGACAGGACCTCGCGATGACGCCAAACCGCCCGCTGCTCCTCCCGCCGCTGTTGCTTGCACTTGGGCTCGTACTGGCAAGACCCGCCCCCGCCCAGAGGGAAGACGCCCCGGCGGGGCCGTTCCCCGAGCTGCGCGCGGCCATGACGGCCAGCTTCTCGGGCACCGTGCTCGTGATCGCCTTCCGCGGCCGCGAGGAGCCGGTCATCCTGGGCAAGGCGGCCACGCCGGACGATCCGGCGCCCGATGCCCAGACCCTGATGCCGCTCGGCGCCCTGGTCCGCGTGCTGGTCGCCGACGCGCTGCACGCCCGCCACAAGGGCGATCTGACCGTCGGCAGCGGCGTGCGGGCGGGCGAGCGCGAACTGCCGCTCGGCGACCTGCTCGGTGGCAGCCTGCTGCTGCCCGACTACTTCGCCTGGGATGCTTCGCCGCCCGTGGACCGCGCCACCCTGCTGCGCTGCGTCGAGGCGGCCGCCGGCGTCGAGGCCTCCTATCGCGGCGCCGCCCAGGGCCTCGCCGAACTGGTGCTGCTGGAGCCGTTCGCCTTCGGCCCGGCCTTCCGCGACTGGCCGACCATGCTGCGCGCGACGCTGGGCCCGCACGTGCCCGGCCTCGATCCCCTCGACGGCCGCACGCTCGGCCCCGCCGAACGGCCGCGGCTCCTGCCGTTCGCCGATGGCGGCAGCGAGGGCACCGCCCGGACGCTGGCGCAGGCCGAGCCCGCGCCGCTGCGCCTCGTGCTGTCGGCCAAGAACGTGGCGGCGTGGTGGCAGTGGCGCGCGCTGCACGGCACGCCCAACTGGCACGGCGCGCGCATGGGCCGCACCAGCAAGGTCCCGCAGCATCGCGGACACGACCGCTGGTGGTTCATCGCCGACTCGGTGCACTTCTCCCTGCAGTGCTACCAGTATCCGGCGGCGGAGGCGGGGATCCTGCTCTTCACCAGCAACCGCAGCCAGCGGCTCGTCCAGCCACTGCAGGCCTTCGAGAACGATCTCTTCGGCGGCCGCGACGCGCCCGACGCGCAACCGCAGGTGGGCCAGCTGGCGCAGGGGGCGCTGGCGTTCCAGGCCGGACCAGCCGGCCCGGCCGCAGCGGCCCCACCAAACGCGCCGAAGCAGCCGCTGGTGGCGACGCAGTGGCGCGGACCGGCGGGCGCCGATGGCGCGCCGCCCTGGCGCCTGCACATCGAGAACCTCGGCCGCACCGGCATCAAGCTGGTGGTGGACGGCGCCGAGCGCGCCTCGACCGCGGTGACCTATCGGTCGGGCGGCTTCGAGGTGACGTTCGGCCGCACCGCCGACGGCGTCACCGGCCGGCTGCTGCTCTGGCCGCAGCCCGACCTGTCGGCGCCGAAGTCGATCGTGGCGGTGCTGGTCGACGACCGCACCCGGCAGGTCTCGCTGCCACGGGTGGTGGAGCTGGTGCCTGACGAGGTGAAGTAGCGGCGTCCGCGCGGGGCCGGTGGGGCTTCCCCGTTCACCTCGGTGCGAAGTAGATCGCGTTGACCTCGCCGGCGTCGAGCAGCGGGTTGTCGAATCGCACTTCTTCGGCACTGGCCGAACCGAACCGAGTGGTGGCCGGTACTGCAGCGCTGAGCCGGCACGCCATGGGTCGCGATGTAGCTCCGGGCGGATGTTGTCAGTACACCGTCGCGATGCCTGCGTCGCTCAGGGCAGCGATGCCGTTCCGGGCGAGTGGATCGAGCACCAACGCCTGGGCGGCGACGCGCAGGCCTGCGAGTATCGGGTCGGCGGGGATCGACAGCAGGTGAACAGCACTGTTGCCGGAGTGAAGCAACAATACGCCAGCCTCCGACACCGGAGCGATCCAGAGCTGGCACGGCGGAATGCCCATCGCGATCGGCAGAGGCCGACCCTGCCACTGGGCGATGTCCAGACCGAATGCGAGCCACGCTGCACCGGCCTGCGACGGCAGGCCGCTGATCTGCAATGGGAAACTCGTACCAAGAGCCGGTAATGCACTGCCGACGGGAGTGAGTCCAGGAGTGCCGGAACTGCCGGGACAGCCTCGGCCGAGACGCGCCCATGTCGGTACGGCAGGCGGCACGAGATCCCACGTCTCCTGGTACACCTCCCAGCTGATGCTCCAAACGAAGCCCCCGGCCAGGATCACGCGTCCGCGCCGGGTGTCGTAGGTCATCGCTGGGGCAATACGAGCAAGCAGCAACTGCCCCGGCGTCATGCGCGTCCAGTCGGCGCCGTCGTACTCCCAGGTGTCGCCGAGCGCCGTGAAGCGATCCGTGCCGCCGAACACGACGACGCGAGCGCGCGAACCGTCATATGCACATGCGTGGTGCTCACGCCAAGGGGGGGATGCCGCGGTGAGGACCTGAGACCAATTCGTCCCGTCGTACTCCCAGGTGTCGGGGCCGCCCATGACGTTGCCGCCGAACAGCACGCATCGAGCCCGGCTGCTGTCATACACCAGCGAGTGATTGCCGCGCGGGGGCGGAGCCATCGCAGTCGTCACATGGGACCAGGTGACGCCATCGTACTCCCACGTATCCGCCAGCAAGCCGCTGGCGTCGTACCCGCCGAACAGGACGGTTCGGCTGCGCAAGCTGTCGAAGGCCATTGCGTGCCCACCGCGAGGCGGCGGCACGGACGCGGGCGAGACCTGCGACCAGAGGGATCCGTCGTACTCCCATGTGTCGCCGAAGACCCCGGGCTGCTGGTGCGGGTAAGTGTTGCCGCCGAACAGCACGCAGCGACCGCGAGCGCTGTCGTAGACCAGCCCATGGCCCCGTCGCCTGGGTCCGACGGTGCTGTTGACGGCGATCCAGTGCCCACCGTCGTACTCCCAGGTAGCGCCGTCGATGCTGCCCATGAACACCGCCCGACCGCGCCCGCTGTCGTAGGCGATGGCTACATAGCGGTCGGGATAAGGCGCGGCCACGTTGACCTGGAGCCAGGCAGCGCCGTCGTATTCCCAGGTGTCCGCGAAGGAGGCTCCCCCGAACAGAACAGTGCGTCCACGGATGCTGTCGTGGGCTAGGGCGTGGCCGAGGCGGGCATGGGGCGCGACGCCGGACACCTGCAGCCAGTTGACGCCATCGTATTCCCAGGTGCCGACCAGAGTTGCGAAGGAGCCGTGACTGTAGTACTCGGCCCCGCCGACCAGCACTGTACGGCCGCGCCCGCTGTCGTAGACCATCTCGTGCGAGAAGCGGCCCGCGGGCGAGACAGCAGTGCTCATCTGGCTCCAGTTCAGGCCGTCGTACTCCCAGGTGTCGCCAAAGCCAGCATGCATCCCAATCGTCCCACCGAACATCACGGTACGCGCACGCGCGCTGTCGAAGGCCATCGCATGGTGAGTTCGGTTCCCCGGCGTCACAGCGGTCGAGATGCGCGCCCAGTTCACTCCGTCGTACTCCCAGGTCTCCTGGCGACCGAACAGGACCGTGCGGCCGCGTGCGGAATCGAATGCCAGAGCGAATTCACCGGCCGCCATCGACGGCGCCGTTGCAGTCGAGACCTGCTGCCAATCGGTGCCGTCGTACTCCCAGGTGTCCGCCAGCGGCACTTGGCCGGCGGACCCACCGAACAGGACCGTGCGTCGGCGGACGCTGTCGTAGACCAACGCGTGGCGGAACCGCGTCGGCGGCGCGGTGGCGGTCGGAATGTAGCGCCAGGCAGAGCCGGTGAATTCCCAGGTGTGGCCTCGGAGACTGCAGTCCCGGCCGCCGAACATGACGGCACGGCTGCGGCCGCTGTCGAACGTCATCCGCAGGCCATCCACCTGCGACACGACGGGAGCCGGACACCATGCCTGAGCTCCCAGACGTCCCGCGACGATCAGAAGAACGATCAGCGACAGGGAGCGGTGCTGACTCATGGGTCCGGCAGGAAGCTGTTGACGAGCCGTCGCACCATGCAGGAAGGAACTTCAAAGACGCTCCGGACCACCCGGAGCGGACCGCCAGACCATCCCTGACGCCGTCTCGCCGGTCAACCCACCCCACGCACCCCGCGCCCTGGCCCGGGGTGAAACCGTGGTCAGCGCCAGTGCAGATCCGGGCGACCCGGACAGTGGTGTTGCCCTGGACGTACTCCAGTGCCAGCACGATCTCCTCGCGACCGCGCAGGTAGCGGTCGGCGATGAGGACCTCGTTGTAGTGGAAGTGCGGCGGCTCGGACTCGTGCGCGAACGAGGAGTCCCCTGCATTCTCGGCCACCCGGCTGCGCACCCGCAACCAGGTGCGGCCGGGGCGCAGCCCGGTTGCATGCGCTCCACAATTCCGGAGTCAGTTCCCGCAGGGCTTCTCCGCTCACCTGGAGGCGAAGTAGATCGCGTTGACCTCGCCGGCGTCGAGCAGCGGGTTGTCGAAGCGCACCTCTTCGGCGCTGGCCGAACCGAATGCCTGCTGCAGCCGGTCGGTCACTTCGGGTTCCGCGGGCAGGCTGGTCCAGAGCGCGAACACGCCGCCGGGGCGGAGGCTGCGGCGGGCCGCGGTGAGCCCTTCGACCGTGTAGAAGGCCGCGTGCTGCTCGTCGAGCAGGTGCATCGGCGAGTCGTCGATGTCGATCAGGATCGCGTCGTAGCAGGGTTCGCCGCGCTCCTGCAGCAACTGCAGGCAGTCGCCCTCGATCAGATGGCAGCGCGGGTCGGCGCAGAGTTCCCGGGCGAGCGGCACCAGACCGCGGCGGTGCCAGCCGATCACTTCGGGCAGCAATTCGATCACGTCCACCTGGTCGACGCGCCGGTCGGCAAGCGCTGCGGCGGCGGTGTAGCCGAGCCCGAGCCCGCCGACCAGGACGCGCAGGTGGGTGCCGCTGATGCGGGCCAGCGCCAGCGTCGCCAGCGCGCGTTCGCTGTCGGTGACCAGGCTCGACATCAGGAAGCGGCCGGCGAGCTTGACCTCGTAGACCCACAGGTCAGGCTGCGCGACGGGGTGGCGTCGGCGCAGGATCAGTTCGCCCAGCGCGGAGTGGCAGTAGTCGAGCTCTTCGAAGGCCGATGGCATCGTGGGCCAGCGCAGGAAACAGCAGCGTCTGCCCGGAAGCCAGGGGGGAGACCGTGGTCAGCGCCAGTGCAGGCCGATCCGGTCGACCCGGGCGGTGGTGTTGCCCTGGACGTACTCCAGGACCAGCACGATCTCCTCGCGGCCGCGCAGGTAGCGATCGGCGATCAGGACCTCGTTGTAGTTGGCGTGCGGCGGCTCGCACTCCAGTGCGAACGAGGAGTCCTCCAGGCGCAGGCGAAGCAGCGCCCGGCCGCCACCCGGCAGGTTCGGCCGGGTGCCGAGGATGTGCTCGATCCGCACCCGCAGGTCCCCGGCGTTCTCGGGCACGCGACTGCGCACCCGCAGCCAGGTACGGCCGGGGCGCAGCAGCTTCAGGTAACAGCCCGCACCGCTCTCCCAGGGGACCACCTGCGCCCGATCCCAGGCCACCTCAGTGATGGTGCCTTCGAGAAACGGCCTGCACTCCGTCGGCGGCGATGCCTTGAAGTCGACCCTGCCCCAGGACGTCGCTTCGGCCTCGCGTCGGATCTCGGCACGGGAGCTCGGATCGGGCACCTTCGGATCGCGCCAGATCACGTCTTCCCAACGGAACCTGCGGACCAGGCCGGCTGCCTGCTGGTAGCGCTCGAGGTCGCCGCCGACCAGATCGTCCTGGGCCGGCAGATGGCCGAATTCCGGCGTCTTGGCCAGCAGCCAGGCCTTGGCGTCCTCCACGACCGCGCGCGTCGCTGGATGCAGGGGCAGGCGCAGGGGCGGCGCGCGCTCTTCGAGGTCCAGCTCCCGCCACGCGACCATGTGCTCCCAGCCCTCGTCGGTGAAGCGGCCGCTCTTGTGCATCGTGTTGGCCCAGGCGGCGATCAGTTCGGCGGGGAGCGCCAGGTAGGCCGGCAGATCATTGCGATGCAGCCAGGTGAAGGTGCCGACCGAACCCGTCTGGGCCAGGCGCAAGGCCTCGAGATCCGGGTCGTCCAGCAGGTCCACCAGGGTCGCGAAGGCCGAGCCGGTACGGAGCATGCCCAGCAGGGAGATCGCGGCGTACCGCGTCGCCGAGGGCAGTGGCGGCTGCCGATCCGCCTCGACCAGATCCTGCAGCAGCCGTTCCAGCCCGTCGGGCAGGGGCACGCGATGATCGATCAGGGACAGGTAGTTGGTCCAGGTGCCGAACGCCAGTTGCCGCCGGTAGTCGGGCTCCTCGATGCAGGCCTCGCGCCACAGGAAGCGATGCAGCAGGTCGGCCAGGTCCTGGTGGGACGGATCCAGGAGGAACTCGCAGAGCCGGTCGTGGGCGAACGCGAACTGCCGTTCGGTGCTGTCCCGCTCGACCAGTCCCGACGGCGGACCGTCCGCCAGGGGCGCCACACACTCGCGCAGCGGGCGCAGGCGGCCCTGCGGGTGCCAGTAGTCCGCCGCCCGGGCCCGGGCATCACCGAGCCAGGGCACCATGCCCGCCAGGCCGCGCTGGTCCCAGACCTGGCGATGGGCGTCCGCGGCGACGGCCAAGTCGCCCTTCGCCTCGGCCCCCGCCGCCAGCCGCGCCGTCTCGCTCAGGCCCCACACCGACAGCGTGAGCGCCCAGAACGCCGCCACCAGGCAGGCGCCCACCAGCAACGCGATCGTCACCGTCACCGCGCCGCGCCGCGGATCCCGCCGCACCCAGGCCCGGGCCCGGGCCAGCGGCCGCCGCGGCAGCGCGCGCAGTTCGTCGCCGCGCAGCCACCGGTCCAGTTCGTCGCGAAACGCCGCGCCGTCTTCGTAGCGGCGATCCCGATCCTGATCGGTGGCCAGCGCGACGATGGCGCACAGCCGTTCGTCCACCGCCGGGTTCTGCCGCCGCGGGTCCGGAAGGCCCGCCGACGCCGGCCCCCGCCCACCGCTGCGGGTCCCCGTCAGCAGGTCGTGCAGCGTGGCGCCCAGCGAGAACACGTCGGCCCGCGCATCCGCCGCGTGGCCGAGCCGGCATTCCGGCGCCGTGAATGCCGGCGTGCCCAGCACGGTCTGCGAGCCGGTCAGATCCGACGACCCGACGGGCCGCAGCAGGCCGAAGTCCACCAGCACCGGATGACCGGCCAGCGGGTCGGGATCGGTGTGCAGCGGCGCCTCCAGCACCACGTTGGCGGGCTTGACGTCGCGATGCACCAGCCCGACCTGATGCACCGCCGCCAACGCATCGGCCAGCGTGCGCACCAGCCGCACGCAGGCCCGCACGTCGATGGCGGGCCCGCCTGCCGTCGTCTCGGGCAGGCCATCGATCACCGCCTGCAGCGTCTGGCCGGCCACCAGCCGCATGGCGAAGAACACCCGGCCGTCGGCGCTGCCGCTGCCGTACACCTCGGCGACGCCGGCGTGGTGGATGCGCGCCGCCAGTTCGGCCTCGCGGTGGAAGCGCTGCAGGTAGCGGGGATCGTGGTCCAGCAGCGCCGGCGACAGGACCTTCAGCGCGACCGTGCGGTTGCCCAACGAGTGCTGCACGGCGCGGTAGACGTGGCCCATGGCGCCATGCCCGAGCAGGTCCAGGATGGTGTAGTCGCCGAGCCGGGTGCCAGGGATGAGGATGGTCGGCGGCGGCGCGGTGTGGGGCTGCGGCAGTGGCGCGGTAGGGGTCTCGCTCGGCGGCCGTTCGCTTCGGTGCGCGGCGCGGGCCTCGCCGAGCGCGGCCTCGTAGCTCTGCAGGGCTTCCAGCGCGGCGCGGGCTTCGGCCTCGCGGCCAGGGAACATGGCGGTGACGGTGGCCGGGTCGAGCGGGCCGTGCTCGGCGGCCGTCACCATGGCCTCGACCATGGCCGGGTCGAGCTCGGCCTTGTGCTGGGGCTGCGACATGGTTCTGGGCGTGGACAGCCGCCCCGCGGGGTGCAAATCGCCGGGCCCCGGCAGCTCGTTCGCGCGCCGGGGAGAATGGTAGTCAGGAAGCCGGCGGTTTGGGCGGGGCGGGCGGGTTCGGCGGGTTGCCGAGTCGCGCGACCAGCTTGGCCCGGGCCCGCAGGAGCAGCCCGCGGACCGCGCTGGCGGTGCAGTGCAGCGCCAGGGCCGCCTCATCCCCGGTGAAGCCCTGCAGCTCCACCAGATCCCACGCGGCATGCTCCCGCGGGCTCAGCGTGTCGCGGGCGAGCTGCTCGAGCTCGTTGGCCCGGGCATGGCTGGTTGGGGATTCCTCGTGGTGCTGCTGCGGGCGCGGCACCGAGTGGGCCTCGTCGTCAGGTTGGAGCGAATGGGTGTTGTGGGCGCCGCCCCGCTTCCGCGCCTTGTGGGTGCGGGCGAGGTCGACGAGGGTCCGGTCGGCGATGGTGCCCAGGAAGGCGAGGAAGGACCCCGGCCCGACGTTGGTGTAGTTGCGGTTGGCCGCCGGCACGGCGCGGGCCCAGATCTCCTGGGTGACGTCGTCGAGGGTGAGGTGGTGGGAGAGGAGGTGCCAGGCGGGAGTGTTGCGGATGCGGTGGTGGAGGAGAGGGGTGAAGTGCTCGTGCAGCGCCGCGAAGGCGGCGGGGTCACCGTTCCGCCAGTCGGCGAGGTGGCGTGCGGTGTTCCAGGGGGGATGGGGCAGCCAGGGAGCGTCTGGGCTCACCCATTCAGTCTACCGCTGTGAGGATGCCTCATCCATGAGTGCCATTAGGATTAGGGCAGTCCGCGACTGATCGAACGCATCGGACGCGCACGACGATTCTCTACCACAACCCTGAATCTATCCCTCAGCGACCTGCGGCCGTATGGACCGCAGTAGCTGTTGGCAGGAGTGGCTTCATCCAAACCCCCATGGTTGGCCGAGGATGCCCAAATGCCTGATGCACCACTTGTCTTGCTTGCCCAAGATCCCGAATCAGCCAGAACGTATCTGGCATCCAAAGTGGCAGAGGACTTCAGTCTTACCCAGTTGCCATGGTGCATTATCGTTGGGGGAGTGGTTCTCGTAGGCCTCTTCAAAGCGGTGATCCACTCCTACAAGGGGCGCCATCTTGCATGTGCCAAGTGGTACGGAATCGCCTTCCTAGGCCCCATCCTGGCTTTCGTCTTCTATCACAAGTTCGGCCCGGCGCAGGCATTGTATTGGCTCTACGAGACATCGCTTGGAACCGTGATTGCCGCAGCGGCAATCATGGCCGCATGCGTTGTTTCCAGGGTGACCGCCTCTCTAAGAGGGGCCGCAATCCTTCTCGCATGCACTCTCGTGTGGTACCTCAGCTACAGCCACATCAATGGACTTGAGCGATCATTCACATCCGTTTTCAGGCCTACTGAGGCTATGAGGATTGCCTGGGCAGCGGGTATCGCCTGGGCGCTCTATCGAATAATTCGAGCAGGCTGGCCTGCGCCCCCACTAGTGCGAATCACGGGTGGGATGATCGCAGGATGCGGCTTGATGCTGATTATGGTTGCAGCATCAGCATACAAGGATCTTGTGGCCCATAGCGCAGTGGGCTCAACAGCATTGAACGCGGCTGTGACCGACGCAAGGAGGAAAGTCCGGTCGCTCCTACAGATCCGAGATCAAGTGGCAGCCAACATGGCTGAAAACAAGAAGATGCTCGCGTCTGGCGGGGCTAGCTTGGCATCCGTAGATGACTTGAGGAAAATGATAGACACAGATGCCAGCAGCGTGGCCAAACTCACTGAAGTAATAGCTCAGGCCGAAAGGCTCGTCTTTACCATAGAACAGTTGGCCAAGCGATCTCGCACATACTCTCCCGAGCAGATCCAGCTCATGTCCGAGACGCTGCGAGAACACATTCCGGAGCAAATTGGTGAGATTGCGGAGGCGAAGCCCGTCAGCGCAGACGTGATGGGTAAGCTCAACTCCCTCATGGCGGCATCGCCAATTAAGGGATGATGCCCACCATGGTCATCAATACCGATGCCCAGAGGGGGGTGCTTGCGATGCGGCTAGGGTGCGCCGTGGTTGCCGCAGGGCTGGTTGTCGTTCTCATGAGCGATGTTCTGCGCTCGGGAGCAAAGACAGCAATAAGAGAGTGGACGGACTGGACTGCTTCGAACATCGCCGCGTACCCCGAGTTGTACTTGGATTTCTGCGAAGCACAGCTTGACGGTGCTAGGCAGCGCTTGGCTGCCAGCAAGATCGAGATCAGGCAGGCCCTTGGCCGCGTCGAGTCGGTCATGGCTGTAGCAAATGACAAGGCCCATAAGGGCCGACAGGCGCTAAGCGAGTGGAAGAGTGCCTACCGTCAGGCATCAAGTGGCAGTTGGCCTGTGACTGTCCGAGGCAGGGTGTTCGACGAGGAGTCGCTCAAACGTCAGATCCTCGCGACAAACAAGGATGTGCGTAGAGAAGAGGGCTTGGTGGGGGCGTGCGATCGAGCTCGCGTGCGACTGGACACTCAGATGAAGAGGGTCCTCGACGCGCTTGCCAAAGCGACTGAGCAAAGAAGTGAGATAGAGGCGAACCGGCAGGTTCTGCGGATAGATCGCTTGACAGATGGCGTGAACCAGAACCTGATCGGGTTGCGTAGTGCGGTCGAAGGGACGCTTGGTGTAGCCTCCATGACCGTGAGCGAAGTGCAGTCACTCGACGAGGTCGCGGCGCAGGGGGCTGGTCAGGAGACTCGAATCGAGTTCGATGCGATCATGGCATCCGATCGGTAGTTGCCCCAGTCCCTCAGTGCGCCACCAGCCAGTTCGCGCCGACGCCCACCGACACCTCCAGCGGCACCGCCAGTTCCGCCGCGCCCATCATCCCCTCCACGACGATCGCCTTGGCGGTGTCCACCTCGGCCGCGGGCACGTCCAGCACCAGCTCGTCGTGCACCTGCAGGATCAGCTTCGCCGCCAACCCGCGCCGGCCCAGCTCCCGGTGCACCCGCAGCATCGCCCGCTTGACGATGTCCGCCGCCGCGCCCTGGATCGGCGTGTTGACCGCCATGTTCTCGGCGGCCACCCGCAGCATCCCGTTGGTCGAATCGATGTCCGGCAGCGGCCGGCGCCGCCCGAACATCGTCCACACCTGCTTCTCGCCGCGCGCCTGCTCCAGACTCGAATCCAGGTACCTCTTCACCCCCGGCAGCGCCCGGAAGTACGCCTCGATGAACCGCCGCGCCTCCACCGGCGTCATGCCCGTCTCATTCCCCAGCCGGCTCGCGCCCATCCCGTACATCAACCCATAGTTGATGACCTTGGCCTGGTTCCGCAGCTCCGGCGACACCAGCTCCGGCATCATCCCGTGCACGATCGCCGCGGTGCGCCGATGGATGTCCTCGCCCTTGCGGAAACTCTCCACCAGCGCCCGGTCCCCCGACAGATGCGCCAGGATCCGCAGCTCGATCTGGCTGTAGTCCGCCGACAGCAGCACCCACCCCTTCCCGCGCGGCACGAACGCCGCGCGCACCTTCTTCCCCTCCTCGGTGCGGATCGGGATGTTCTGCAGGTTCGGATGGTCCGAACTCAGCCGCCCCGTCGCCGCCACCGCCTGGTTGAACGTCGTGTGGATCCGCCCCGTCTGCGCATCCACCAGCCCCGGCAGCGGGTCGACGTAGGTCCCCTTCAGCTTGCTCAGCTCCCGGTACTGCAGCACCAGCGCCGGCACCTCGTGATGCTGCGCCAGCATCTCCAGCACATCCGCGTCGGTCTTGTACTGCCCCGTCTTGGTCTTCTTCGGCCGGTAGTCGGCGGCGCGATGCACCTCCAGGTCCTCGAACAGCACCTTGGCGAGCTGCTGCGGTGAGTTCAGGTTGAACTCCGCGCCGGCGCGCTGGAACACCCGCTTCTCGATCTCGGCGAGCCGGGCGCCGAACTCGCGGCCGACCGCGTCGAGATGCGCCACGTCGATTGCGATGCCCTCGTGCTCCATGTCGAGCAGGACCGGCACCAGCGGCAGCTCCAGCTCGCGGTAGATCTGCTCGACCTTGGCCTCGCGCAGGACCGGCTCCTGCAGCGAGCGCACCCGCAGGGTGAAGTCGGCGCGCTCGCAGGCGTGGCGCGCCACCAGCTCGAGGTCCACGTCGGCGAAGGTCTTCTGCTTGCGGCCGCTGCCGACCAGCTCCTTCGGCTCGATCATCTTGTAGCCGAAGTGGCGGAGCGCCAGCCGGTCGAGGCCGTGGTTCTCGCCGGCGTCGATGCAGTAGCTGGCCAGCGTCGTGTCGAAGGGCACCGCCCGGGCCTCGAGGCCGGCAGTGCGGAGCGCCGCCAGCGCCGCCTTGCTGTCGGCGGTGGCGCGGTGCAGCCTGGGGTCCTGGAACAGCGGGCGCAGGGCGGTGAGCACCGCGTCGCGGTCCTGGTCCAGGGGCACGTAGCGGGCGTGGCCGGGCCGGGCGCAGAAGGCGAGCCCGAGCAGGCGGCCGGTGCGCGGGTCGGCGAAGCCGAGTTCCACGGCGAAGGCGAAGGCGCCCGCCTGCTGCAGCTCGTGGGCCAGGGCCGACGCCGCCGCGGCGCCCTGCACCACGCCGTAGTCCTGCTCGACCGGGTCCGGGCGGGCCTGGTTCTGCAGCGTCTTCAGCAACGACTCGAACTCGAGGCGCTCGAAGAGCGGCCGCAGGCGCTCGGGATCGGGCTGCGCCGGCCCCAGGTCGGTGGCCTGGACCGGCAGGGGCACGTCGAGCTTGAGGGTGACGAGGCGTTTGCTGAGGAGGGCCTGTTCGCGGTGGGTGAGGAGCGACTCGCGCACCGCGTTCTTCTTCACCTCGGCGGCGCGCTCCAGCAGGGCCTCCAGGGTGCCGAACTCGGCCAGCAGCTCGGCGGCGGTCTTCTGGCCGACCTTGGGCACGCCGGGCACGTTGTCGGAGCTGTCGCCCATGAGCGCCAGCAGGTCGATCATCTGCTCGGCGCGCACGCCGAACTTCTCCGGCACGGCCTCGGGGCCGAAGATCTCGGGCTTGCTGGTGCTGGAGCGGAGGTTCCAGAGCTTGACGTGCTCGCCGACGAGCTGGAGGAAGTCCTTGTCGCCGGTGACGATGAAGACCTCGAGGCCCTGGTCGCGGGCCTGCACCGCCAGGGTGGCGATGACGTCGTCGGCCTCGTCGGCGCTGGCCTCGACGATCGGGATGCCGTAGCCCTCGACCAACTCGCGGATGTCGTCGAGCTGGAGCGCCATGTCGTCGGGCATCTTCTCGCGGGTCGACTTGTAGTCGGCGTAGACCTGGGTGCGGTAGAGGTCCTTGGTGGGGCCGTCGAAGGCGACCGCGATGGCATCGGGCTTCTCGCGCTCCAGAAGCGCCCGGAGGGTCTGCACGAAGCCGTAGGTGGCGCCGGTGGGGTGGCCGGTCTTGGTGGAGAGCGCCAGGCGCGGGTTGCTGGCGAACGCGAAGTAGGAGCGGTAGGCCAGCGCGGTGCCATCGATCAGGAACAGTCGCTTCGGCATGGGGACGTCCCTTGTACCGGGTCGGTCCACCGCAATGCAGCAAGGATTGGCGGGGGGTGTTGGCGTTTGGGGGCCGGCGTGTTGGACTGGGGCTTCCACCACCCTCGGAGGATCCATGCGCCTCGTCCTGATCGCCCCGCTCTGCGTCGCGTCCCTGCTCTCCGCCCAGAACTTCGTGCCGAACGGCCACTTCGACGCCGGCGCCGCCGGCTGGACGATGACCCAGTTCAACGACCCGCTTGGCACCACCGGCTTCGGCACCGCGCGGGTCGCCGGCAACGGCCCGTCGGAGGCGTTGTACGCCGACTTCTACACGCTGACGCCGGTGATGTCGGCCACCTGGCGCGGGCCGACCATCAACCTGCCGGCGGCGACGCTGCCGGTGAGCTTCAACGTGATGTGGGAGAAGACGACGACGCCGCCGATCCCGTCGGTGAGCGTGAACCGCGTCGAGCTGCGGATCTTCGATGCGACCAACACGCGGGTGTTCCTCGGCACGCGGCAGGCGCCGAACCAGACCGGGCTGCTCGAGCGGGCGTCGTTCAGCGGCTCGTTCGCGGTGCCGGCGGCGGGCGCCTACACCGTCGAGCTGTTCCTGCGCCACTCGAACCTGGCCAACATGCCGTTCAAGTGCTGGGTGGACGACGTGGTCATCGGCGGTCCCGACAACTACGTGTACGGCCAGGGCTGCGCCGGATCCGGAGGTGTCGTGCCGGTGATCGGCAGCCTGAACGCGCCGGCGGTGAACAGCAGCAACTTCACGGTGCAGTTGAACGACGCCTGGGGCGGGCCGACCGCGGCGCTGTTCCTGATGGATCTGAGCGACACCAGCGCCGGCGGCCTGCCGCTGCCGTATCCGCTGGGCGGCGGCTGCGACCTGCGCACGGGCACGACGGTGCTGACGGTGCACGTGCTGCAGGGCGGCGGCAACGGGGCGGGCAGCGCCGGCCAGGTGCTGGGGATCCCGAACCTGCCCGGGCTGGCCGGACTGCGGCTGTTCACCCAGTTCGCGGTGAACGATCCGGCGGCGCAGAACACGTTCGGGCTGACGGTGACGCCCGGCTACTCGTTCGTGATCCGCTGATCGTCGGTCCGGGCGGCGCGGCGCGAGCCGTGCTTGGCCTGGGCGCCGCCTGACGACACGATGGGCCCATGGCGAGACGACGCCTGGCCCTGGTCCTGCTGTTCGCCGGCTGCGCCACGCCGGTTCCCGAGGCGGTCCCCGGGCCGGGGCCGGTGCGGCCGCCGAACGTGCTGCTGCTGTTCGCCGACGACCTGCGCGCCGATGCGCTCGGGGCCTATGGCGGCGCGGTGCCGACGCCGCATCTCGACGAACTGGCGGCGCGGGGCTGCGTGCTGGAGCGGGCCTACTGCATGGGGTCGCGGCACGGCGCGGTGTGCGTGCCGTCGCGGGCCATGCTGCTGAGCGGGCGCAACCTGTTCGCGGTGCGCGACGACCTGCGCGACGCAGAGACCCTGCCCGAGGCGCTGCGGGAGGCCGGCCATCGCACGTTCCTCTGCGGCAAGTGGCACAACGGCGACGCCGCGCTGCGGCGCTGCTTCCCCGAGGCCCGGAGCGTGATGCGCGGCGGCATGAGCGACCACTTCCGGGTGCCGCTGTGCGACGTGAGCGGCGGCGAGATCGGCCCGCAGCGGACCGGCGTGGGCCACAGCAGCGAGCTGTTCGCCGACGCGGCGGTGGCGTTCCTGCAGGAGCAGGAACCGGGCCGGCCGTTCTTCGCCTATGTCGCGTTCACCGCGCCGCACGACCCGCGGGACGCGCCGCAGGAGTTCCTCGAGCGCTTCCGGCGGGAGCCGCCGCCGCTGCCGCCCAACTTCCGCGGCCAGCACGGTCTCGACCTGGGCGAGGCGACGATGACCGTGCGGGACGAGGACCTGCTGCCGTGGCCGCGGCCGCCGGAACTGGTGGTCCAGCAGCTCGCCGAGTACCACGGGATGATCGCTCACCTGGACGGGCAGGTGGGCCGCATCCTGGCGGCGCTGCGCGAACGGGGCCTGCAGGACGACACCCTGGTGGTGTTCGCCGCCGACCACGGGCTGGCGCTCGGCAGCCACG
The DNA here is from genome assembly GCA_964565715.1 of uncultured candidatus Brocadiaceae bacterium. Taxonomy (GTDB): domain Bacteria; phylum Planctomycetota; class UBA1135; order UBA1135; family UBA2386; genus CAZMGG01. Next base: position 22,571 of record CAZMGG010000004.1, read on the forward strand.
GCCTGCTGGGCAAGCAGAGCCTCTACGAGCACTCGATGCGGGCGCCGGTGCTGCTGGCCGGGCCCGGCGTGCCGGCGGGCCGGCGGGTCGATGCGCTGTGCTACCTGTCGGACCTCGCGCCGACGCTCTGCGCCGCGGCGGGTGCGCGGGCGCCCGTCGGCGCCGACGGCCAGGATCTGTGGCCGGTGCTGCGGGATCCGGGCGCGTTCCCGCCGCGGCAGGCGCTGTTCACCGCCTACGCCAACACCCAGCGGGCGGTGACCGACGGTCGCTGGAAGCTGATCCGGCTGCCGCACATCGACCGGACGCTGTTGTTCGACCTGCGGGCCGATCCGCACGAACGGCACGACCTGGCCGAGGACCCGGCCTGCGCCGCGGAGCTCGGCCGGATGAGCGGGCTGCTGCTGGCGCAGCAGCGGGCGTTCGGCGACGAGCTGCCGTGGGCGATCCTGCCGGCGCGGCCGGCGACGGTCGACCTCACCGGGCACGCGCGGCAGCCGGATCGGTGGCAGCCGGCGTGGATCGTCGAGAAGTACTTCCGCTGAGGGCGGGGCGGGTCAGAACACGTACTTGATGGCGACGAAGCCGCCGATGCCGAGCGCGGTGCCCACCAGGGTCACCCAGCCCAGGTGCTTGTCCAGGAAGTGCTGGATCGGCGCGCCGAAGCGGCGGATCAGGCCGGCCACCAGGAAGAACCGCGCCGAGCGGCCGATCACCGAGGCGATCAGGAACATCGGGAAGCTGATGCCGCAGACGCCGGCGGTGATGGTGATGACCTTGTAGGGGATCGGCGTGAAGGCGGCGACGAACACGATCCAGAAGTTCCAGTGCTCGTAGTGGCCCTTCACCTGCTCGAAGACCTGGGGCGTGAAACCGGGCACATAGTCGAAGAAGAAGTCGCCGACGCCCGCCGACTGCCAGAGGAAGGCGCCGATGCCGTAGCCGGCGATGCCGCCGAGCACCGAGGCCACCGAGCACCAGAACGCGTAGGCCCAGGCGCGCTGCCGCTGGCCCAGGCAGAGCGGGATCAGCAGCACGTCGGGCGGGATCGGGAAGAAGCTGCTCTCGGCGAGGCTGAGCACGAACAGGGCCGGCATCGCGTAGGGCGTGTACGCCCAGTGCAGGACCCAGTCGTAGAGCCGGCGGAGGAGGCCGCGGCGCGGCGGCGAAGCCTGCGGCACGGAGGTGGTGGAGGGGGCGGTCACAGGTTGGGCGAGTGGGCCGAGCCGTTGCCGTTCAGCGGGCCCGGATCGGCGCCGGGCTCCGGCTCCAGCCGGTGCACGTCGAGCACGATCGGTCCCTCCTCGGCGCGGGGATTGAGGCGCGGCGTCCAGACCGCGGTCCAGGGACCGGGGCGGGCGCGGATCTCCTCGAAGCGCGCGGCGCCGCCCAGCAGGCGGGCGGGCAGCAGGTGGCCGTCCTGGACCAGGCGCAGCTTGAGGTGGTTGCCGCGGGTGTCGACGTGGGGCCAGCCGACGGCGCGCAGGCCGGTGCTGCGGAAGCGGGCCCGCCGGTTGCCGTTGCCGAACGGACCCAGCAGTTCGAGCTTGCGCACGCTCTCGGGGTCCAGTTCGGCCAGCGTCGCCCAGCCGTCCTCGGGCTCTGGCACCTCGTCGAGCAGCAGCCGGCGGCAGGTGTCCTGGAAGCGATCGCGGAAGGCGTCGAAGCGGTCGCGGCGCACCTCCAGGCCGACGGCGGCGGCGTGGCCGCCGTGGGCCAGCAGCAGGTCGGCGCACTCGCCCAGCGCCTTGCGCAGGTGCAGGCCGCTGGGGCAGCGGCCCGAGCCGCGGCCGACGTCCTCGGCGAACGACACCAGGATGGTGGGCTTGCCGGTCTGCTCGGCGATGCGCGCGGCGACGATGCCGAGCACGCCGGGGTGCCAGTCGTCGCCGCCGAGCACGACGGCGGGCTCGGCGTTGCCGTGGGCCTGTTCCAGCACGACGTCCTGCAGGCGGCGTTCGACCTTGCGGCGCTCGGTGTTGTGCCGCTCCAGCACCTTGGCGGCCTCCTGGGCCTCGGCGTAGCCCGGCGCCAGCAGCAGGGCGACGGCCTCGCTGGCGTGGCCCATCCGGCCGGCGGCGTTGAGCAGCGGCGCGATGCGGAAGGCGATGTCCTCGACGCCCGGCGAGCGGTCGGCGAGGCCGGCGGAGTCGAGCAGGGCGCGGATGCCGGGGTTGCGGCTCTGCGCCAGGGCGCGCAGGCCGTGGAACACCAGCACCCGGTTCTCGCCGTGCAGCGGCGCCACGTCGGCGACGGTGCCGAGCGCCACCAGGGTCATCGCGTCGAGCAGGAAGTCGGCGAACTCGGGGCTGCGCAGCATCGGCCCGCTGAACGAGGTGGCCACCGCCGCCGCCAGCCGGAACGCCACGCCGACCCCGGCCAGGTTGCGGTCCGGATAGCCGGCATCCGGCAGCCGCGGGTTCAGCACGGCGAAGGCGTCCGCCACGTGTTCGCCCGTGCCGTGGTGGTCGGTGACGATCACGTCGCAGCCCATGGCCTGGATCCGCGCGATCGGCTCGCAGGCGTTGGTGCCGTTGTCGACCGAGATGACCAGCTTGAAGCCGCCCTCCTGCACCGCCCGCACGCTGGCCTCGCTGAACGAGTAGCCGTCGCTGCGGGCCGGGATGAACGGCTTCACGGTGGCCTGCATCAGGCGCAGGAACTTCAGCAGCAGGACCGTGCCGCTGATGCCGTCCACGTCGTAGTCGCCGTGGACCATGATCGGCTCGCCCCGGCGGATCGCCAGCCGGATCCGTTCGACGGCCTTCTGCATGGCAGCGAACAGGAACGGATCGTGCATCGCGCCCAGGTCCGGCCGCAGGTGCGCGCGGACCTTGTCGGGGTCGTCGAAGCCCCTGGCCAGCAGCACCCGCGCCAGCAGGTCGGGCAGGCCCATGGTGCGGGCCAGCGCGCGCTCCCGAGGGTCCGGTTCGGGCATCTTGTGGGGAGCGCGGTCCATGGGCGGGCGGTATGGTATCGACCACGCCCGACATGGACAGACCGGAATCGGAACGCGGCGCCGCGCTGCGCGGCCTCCCAGCCATCGACCAGTTGCTGCGCGACGACCGCCTGTCGGCGATCGCGCGGCCGTTGCTGCTGCGGGAGGCCCGGGCGATGCTCGACGAGGCGCGGGCGCAGGTCCAGGACGGCAGCCTGGACGCCCGGGGCGTCGCCGCCCGCTTCCACGACGGCCAGGCCACGGCGCGCCTGCTCGAACGCTGCCGGCAGGCCCAGGTGCGGCGGCACCGGCGGGTGGTGAACGCCACCGGCATCGTGCTGCACACCGGCATCGGCCGGGCGCCGATGGCGGCGGCGGCGGTGGCGGCGCTCGCCGAGGCCGCCGGCTACGCCATCGTCGAGGTCGATCCCGTCACCGGCGTGCGCGACCAGCGCGAGGTGGCGGTGGCGGGCCTGCTGGCGACGCTGTGCGGCACCGAGTCGGCCCTGGTGGTCAACAACAACGCCGCCGCCACCATGCTGATGCTGACGGCGTTGGCCTCTGGCCGCGAGGTGGTGGTCTCGCGCGGCGAACTGGTCGAGATCGGCGGCGGCTTCCGCATGCCGGACGTGATGGCGCGGGCCGGCTGCCGGATGGTCGAGGTCGGCACCACCAACCGCACCTGGCTGCGCGACTTCGAGGGCGCCATCACCGCCGACTGCGGCGCCCTGCTGAAGGTCCACCCCAGCAACTTCCGCCTGGAGGGCTTCTGGGGCACGCCGAGCCTGCAGGAACTGGTCGACCTGGGCCGGGCCCGGGGCGTGCTGGTGATGGAGGACCTCGGTTCGGGCCTGCTGCTCGACGAGCCCCTGCCCGGCCTCGAGCACGAGCCGCGGGTACGGGCCTCCACCGCCACCGGCGCCGGCGTGGTCTGCTTCTCCGGCGACAAGCTGCTGGGCGGGCCGCAGGCCGGCCTGCTGGTCGGCAGCCGCGAGCGGATCGCCGCGATCCGGGCGCATCCGCTCTATCGCGCGTTCCGCTGCGACAAGACCACGCTGGCGGCCCTCGAGGCGACCCTGCGGATCTATCGCGATGGCGAGCCGCTGCGCGAGATCCCGACCCTGCGGATGCTGACCGCCGGCCCGGCCGAACTGCGCGCGCGCAGCGAGGACCTCGCCGCCCGCATCGGCAGGGGCGCGGCGGTGGTGGGCAGCGAGTCGTTCGCCGGCTCCGGCGCCAATCCGGCGCGGCCGCTGCCGAGCTTCGCCGTGGCGCTGCCGGGCGGCCAGCCGCTGTGCGACGCCCTGCGCGTCGCGCCGCAGCCGGTCTTCGCCCGCGTCGCCGACGACCGCGTCCTGCTGGACGCGCGCACGCTGCTCCTGGAAGACGCGGCGGCGGTGGCCGATACCGTGCGCGCGACGTTCCGACCATGACCCATCCCGCCAGCGACGATCCCCGGAAGCGCCTGACCGAGTACGCGTCGGGCGCCGGTTGAGCGGCCAAGCTGCCGCCGGGGAGCCTCGGGAAGGTTCTCCAGAAGCTCGGACCGATCCGCCACCCGGACCTGCTCGCGGGCACCGAGGGCTTCGAGGACGCCGGCGTGTTCCGCATCGACGACGAGCGGGCGCTGGTGCAGACCGTCGACTTCTTCCCGCCGATCGTCGACGACCCGCGCTGGTTCGGCCGCATCGCCGCCGCCAACTCGCTGTCGGACGTCTACGCCATGGGCGGCCGGCCGATCACCGCGATGAACATCGTCGGCTGGCCGAAGGACCTCGACATCGAGATCCTGGGCGAGATCCTCGCCGGCGGCCTGGAGAAGGTGAACGAGGCCGGCGCCGTGCTCTGCGGCGGCCATTCGGTGACCGACCACGAGATCAAGTTCGGCCTGTCGGTGACCGGGCTCGTGCATCCGCAGCGGTTCTGGCCCAACTCGGGCGCCCGCGAGGGCGATGTCGCCATCCTGACCAAGCCGCTGGGCATGGGGCCGGTGTCCACCGCCATCAAGCGCGGCAGGGCCGATGCCGACGTGCAGGCGGCGGCGATGGCCCTGATGGCCACGCTCAACAAGGCCGCCGCCGAGGCGATGGCCGGCCTCGACGTGCATGCGGCCACCGACATCACCGGCTTCGGCCTGATGGGCCACGGCGTCGAGATGACCGGCGAACGGATGCAGTTGCAGATCACCGCCGCCCAGGTGCCGGTGTTCGCCGGCGCCCTGCAGCTCGTCCGCGACGGCGTGATGAGCGGCGGCTGCGGCCGCGGCAAGGCCCACCTGCAGGATCGCGTGCGCATCGCGTCCGGCGTCGAGCCCGCCCTGGCCGATCTCTGCTTCGATGCCGAGACGTCCGGCGGTCTCCTGCTGGCGCTGCCCGAGGCGCAGGCCGAGCGCGCGCTGGCCCGGCTGCGCGACTGCGGCGCGCCCAGCCACGCGGTGATCGGCCGCTTCGCCCGACGGACCGCCGGCGACGCGGCACTGGTCCTGGGCTGACGCTGCGTTCGCCGTGGACCATGCCCCCCGGCACCGCCTAACCTGGGGGGCGATGACCGAAGCCAATCCGAAGATCGACCTGAAGGAGTTCGAGCGCCGTATCCATGTGCGGCCACTGGAGTTGAAGGACTACGACGCGATCGTCCAGATCCAGCTCGCCTGCTTCCCCGGGATGGTGACCTGGAAGCTCGACCAGTTCCGCAGCCAGATCGAGCACTTCGCCGATGGCCAGCTCTGCGTCGAATGCGAGGGCAAGGTGGTGGCATCGTCGAGCAGTCTGGTGGTCGACCGCGACGAGTACGGCAACTGGCACAACTGGCGGGAGATGGCCGACAACGGCTACATCCGCAACCACGATCCCGAGGGCGACACCCTCTACGGCATCGAGATCATGGTGCACCCGGACTTCCGGGGCATGAAGCTCGCCCGCCGCCTGTACGCGGCCCGCAAGGAGCTGTGCCGGCGCCTCAACCTGGCGCGGATCATCATCGGCGGCCGGATCCCCGGCTACGGCAAGTACGCCGACACCATGAGCGCCCGCGAATACGCCGAGAAGGTCACCGGCCGCGGCCTCTACGACCCGGTGCTGACCACGCAGGTCGCCAACGGCTTCGTGCTGAAGCGCCTGATCCCCAACTACCTGCCCGGCGACGAGGCCAGCCGCGGCTACGCGACGTTCCTCGAGTGGCCCAACGTCGACTACGTCCCCGACCCCAGCAAGACCCACCAGGCCACCCGCAAGGTCCGCATCTGCTCGATCCAGTACCAGATGCGGATGATCAAGACGTTCGACGAGTTCGCCCAGCAGTGCGAGTACTTCATCGACACCGCGTCTGGCTACAAGTCGGACTTCGTGGTGTTCCCGGAGCTGTTCACCACCCAGCTCCTGTGCCTGCAGCCGCCGATGCGGCCCAGTGAGGCCGCCCGCAAGCTGGCCGAGATGACGCCGCAGTACCTCGACCTCTTCACGCGGATGGCGATCAAGTACAACGTCAACGTCATCGGCGGCAGCCAATTCACGGCGGAAGGCGAGGACCTGCGCAACGTCGCCTACCTGTTCCGCCGCGACGGCACCATCGCCCGCCAGGACAAGCTGCACGTGACGCCGAGCGAGCGGCGCTGGTGGGGCGTGCAGCCCGGCCGCGGCATCGCCACCATCGACACCGACCGCGGCAAGATCGGCATCCTGATCTGCTACGACGTCGAGTTCCCCGAGCTGCCGCGGATCCTGGCGGCGCAGGGCGCGCAGATCCTGTTCGTGCCGTTCAACACCGACAACCGCGACGGCTACCTGCGGGTCCGCCACTGCGCCCAGGCCCGCTGCATCGAGAACCACATGTTCGCCGTGGTGTCGGGCTGCACTGGCAACCTGCCGTTCGTCGAGAACGCCGACATGCACTACGCGGTCTCGGCGATCCTCACGCCCTGCGACTTCTCCTTCGACCGCGAGGGCGTCGCCGCCGAGTGCACGCCCAACATCGAGACCCTGATCATCCACGACGTGGATCTCGAACTGCTGCGCCGGCACCGGCGGTCGGGCACCGTGCAGAACTGGAACGACCGCCGCACCGACCTCTACCGGCTGGCCTGGCGCGCCGAGGCCGGCGCGCCCGAGCAGGAGATCTGAGAGCTCGGCGGTCGGCGCCTACTGCGGCAGGCCCAGCAGCGCCCGGGCGCCGGCGGGTACCTCGACCTTCGGCGCCTCGCCGTGCTGGCGGATGCGCAGATCGAACAGGAGCCCCGGCGCGTCCTTCAGGCTGCGCACCGGCAGGGCGTCGCGGAACTCGGTGGCCGGGGCCTTGCTGGCCTCCGCCACGGTCTGCTTCGGCGTCGCACCTTCCTCCTCGGCGTCGTCGCCCAGCACCACCGGCGCGGCGCCGGCGCCGGCCGCGGCGATCCGCACCCGGCCGCCGATGCGCAACGGCGACTCGGCGTAGATGCGGCCGTGCAGGCGGTGCAGGGTGCCGGTGGCGGGATCCAGCGTGCAGGCGAGGTCCACCAGGGTCGGCTTCGGCGGTCGCGCGGCGTTGGCGGCCATGGCGATGGTGATGCCGCCGCTCATGCCCGCACCGGGCAGCAGGCCGCACTCGGCCAGCGCCAGGGCCTGTTCGCCGGTGAGCGTCACCGTCAGCGTCTCCACCGGCCGATCGTCCAGCGTGCCCACCTCCCGCCGCACGACCTTGGGCCGCAGATGCGCCAGCAGGGCCAGCACCTGGGGCACGTCGGGCACGAACGCCAGGTTGTTGCCGTTGGCGAGCTGGCTGCGGCGCGGCAGCCAGGCGCCGTCGTCGCCGGCCACCGCCGTGCGGCGGCCGTGCTGCAGGAGGCGCTGCTCCTGGGCGTAGGTCACCGCCAGCAGGTCGCCGTGCCAGGCGCCACTGAGTTCGCTCTTCGGCGGCTCCTGGCCGCCGCGCTGGGCCAGGATCGCCGCCAGCGGGTTGGTGGCGCTGTCGTCCCAGGTCATCGCGAAGGTGGCGCTGCCCAGTGCGGCGGCCTGGGGCAGGGCCTTGTCGAGGCGGGCCTGGGCCGCGGCCAGCGGGTCGGCGGCGGCGTCCTGGGCGGCGGCGGTGGCGGCGAAGCAGGTCAGGGAGAAGACGAGGAGGCGGGGCGTGGGCATGGGGCGGTTCCTGCGGAGGCGGGCCTCGACGAACGACGCGCCGGATCCTTCCGGCGGCGGTCCGGTCATGTTGCCCCGGCAGGCGGGTCGGCGCCACCGGTCTCAGGCCGGCGGCGTCGGGCCCGGCTCCGGCGGCCCGTCGTCGCCCCGCGCCACCCGCTCGTCGCGCAGCTCCTTGAGCAGCGCATCCACCCGGATGCTGCCCTCGATCGACTCGTCGAAGCGGAACTCCAGCCGCGGCACCGTGCGGGTGTGCAGGCCCTTGGCGATCTCGCGCTGCACGAAGGGCTGCGCCCGCTCCAGGGCGGCGGCGTTGCGGGCGCGGTCGCCCTTGCCGCCGAGCACGCTCCAGTAGGCGCGGCAGACGGTGAACTCGCGGTCCAGCTCGACGCGGGTGACGGTGACCAGGCCGATCTGCGGGTCGGCGATCTCGCGCTGCAGCACACCGGCGATGAGCTGCTTGATCTGCTGTTGCAGGCGGGCGATCCGGCGTTCGTTCATGCTAGCGCGGGCTGAAGATCTCCATCTGGTGGTCGGCGAGCGAGGCGTCGCGCCAGTCGTGGAGGGTGTTGAGCAGGTGGTCGAGGGAGCTGTTCAGGTGGGCGATCTCGTTGCTGGCCATGACCGCGCCGAGCGTCGCCACCGTGCAGTCGTCCAGGTCGTCGATCTCGGCGATCGACAGGTTGAACGAGCGCCGCAGGCGGTCCTTGAGGCTCTTCACCACGCTGCGCTTGTCCTTGAGGGACAGGGCGTGGGGGATGTCGAGGGTGAACTGCAAGACGCCGATGTGCAGCATCGGAGGGCTCCTGGAAGGGCGCGGGTGCCGTGGGGGCGGCGCGGGCCCCGGGGCCCCCCGCCGGTGCCACCCCCGGGGGGGGGGGGGGGGAACAAAAGAGGGT
>CAZMGG010000004.1:31525-32784 GCA_964565715.1 uncultured candidatus Brocadiaceae bacterium
GTTTGCGGGGGGTGAACTGAAAGCCGCCGTTGGGCCGCATCGGGGGGCCCGGGGCGGGGGGGGGGGGCGGGGGGGGGGGGGCCGGCCGGGGGCCCGCGCGCGGTTCCGACGGCCGTTCTGGGGCGGGATCAACTGCTGAGGGTCCGCTTCACCATCTCGACGGCGGCGACCTCGATGATGTCGCCCTCCTTGATGTCCTGGAAGTCGTGCAGCGTCAGGCCGCACTCGAAGCCGGCGCGGACCTCCTTGGCGTCGTCCTTCTCGCGCCGCAGGCTGGCGATCTTGCCGGAGTAGACCACCTTGCCGTCGCGGGACAGGCGGGCCTTGGCGTTGCGCCGGATCACGCCGTCGGTGACGTAGCAGCCGGCGATGGTGCCGAACTTGCTGGAACGGAACAGCGCGCGCACCTCGGCGTGGCCGAGGACGGTCTCGATCTCCTCGGGCGCCAGCATGCCTTCCATGGTGGCACGGACGTCGTCGAGCAGCTCGTAGATGACCTCGTAGTAGCGGATCTCGACGCCGGCGCGCTCGGCGGCGGCGCGGGCCGACGAGTCGGCGACGGTGTTGAAGCCGATGATGATGGCGCCGGACGCCGCCGCCAGGCTGACGTCGGTCTCGCTGATGCCGCCGAGCGCGGAGTGCACCAGGTTGACCCGCACCTCCTTGGTGGTCAGCTCCTCCAGGCACTTGCGCAGGGGTTCCAGTGAACCCATCACGTCGGCCTTCAGGATCAGCTTGACCTCCTGCATCTGCTTCTCGGCCAGCTTGGCCGACAGCGTCTCGAGGGTGACCGCGCTGCGCTCGGCGAGCGACAGGTCGCGGGCCCGGCGCTGCCGTTCCTCGACCACCTCGCGGGCCTTCTTGGCGTCCTCGACGACGAACAGCTTGTCGCCGGGCATCGGCAGCCGGTCGAGGCCCAGCAGGGTGACCGGCGTGGCGGGGCCGGCCTCGGTGACCGTGCGGCCGTGGTCGTCGATCATGCCGCGCACGCGGGAGAAGCTCTCGCCGCAGACGACCTGATCCTTGGTGCGCAGGGTGCCGTCGGTGACCAGCACGGTGACCACCACGCCCTGCTCCGGGGTCTGCTTCGACTCGACGACGATGCCGCGGCCCGGCGCGTTGTGGCGCGCCTTCAGCTCCAGCACCTCGGACTCCAGCATGATGCGTTCGACCAGGTCGTCGATGCCCTTGCCGGTGGCGGCGGAGACCTCGACCATGCCGACGCTGCCGCCCCAGTCCTCGTGCTGCAGGCCCTTGAT
>CAZMGG010000004.1:32794-42915 GCA_964565715.1 uncultured candidatus Brocadiaceae bacterium
CTGCATCGGGTTGGCGCCGGGCAGGTCGCACTTGTTGATCGCCACCACGATCGGCACGTTGGCTGCCTTGGCGTGGTTGATCGCCTCCTCGGTCTGCGGCATGACGCCGTCGTCGGCCGCCACCACCAGCACCACCACGTCGGTCAGGTTGGCGCCGCGGGCGCGCATCGACGTGAAGGCGGCGTGGCCCGGCGTGTCTAGGATCACGAAGCTCTGGCCCGACTCGGTGGTGACCTTGTAGGCGCCGATGTGCTGGGTGATGCCGCCCGCCTCGCCGGCGGCGACGTCGCTCTTGCGCAGGCGGTCGATCAGCGAGGTCTTGCCGTGGTCGACGTGGCCCATGAACGTGACCACCGGTCCGCGCAGGTCCTCGTCCTCGCCGGCGGCGTCCTCGCCGAGCTGCTCGATCATCTCCTCCTCGGCCTGCTTGTGCTCGACGAAGACGACCTTGCGGTCGAGCTCCATGGCGACCAGCTCGACCTCCTCCTGGGTCAGGAAGGAGTTGATGTTCTTGCCGGCGACGCCCAGCTTGAAGGTCAGGGTCGCGATCAGCTCGGTGACCTTGACGCCCAGCGCCTCGGAGAAGGCCTTGATCGAGACCGGCGCCTCGATCTGGACCTCCTTGTTGGGGTCGACGGTGATCGGCGTGGCGGGGCCGCGGCCGCGCCGCTGCGGGCCCTTGCCGGCGTCACGGCCGCCGCGGCCGCCGCCCGGGCCGCGCCCGCGGCCGACGTTGGTGACGCGGGTGGCGGTGCGCTGCTGGGTGCTCTTCAGCGCCGCCCGGCGCAGGTCCCGGCCGGCGTTGCCGGTGGCCGGCGCGCTGCGGCGGTTGGCGTCGCGGATGGTCTCCGGGTTCAGCTCGATGCGGCCGACGACCTGGGCCTTGGCCTTCGGCATCAGCAGCTTCTTCACCTGCGGCGCGTCGGCCTCGGCCAGTTCGGCCTGGGCTCCCTGGGCGGTGGCCTCGGCGGGAGCGGGCACGGCCGCCGGGGGGACGGAGGCTTCCGCGGCCGCGGGGGTCTCCACGGCGGGAGCCTCCGCCGGCACGGGCTCCGGCGCCGGCGCGGGCTCGATCCTGGTCGGGGTGGCCGGGGCCGGCGTCGGCCGCGGGGCGATCTCGGCCTCGGCCTCGGCCTCCGTCTCGGCGGCCGCGGGCCTGGCCTCCGGCTCCGGCTCCGTGGCGGGCTCGGTGGGCTCGGTGGCGACCGGGTCCAGCGCTGCGGGCAGCGGCTCGGCGGTCTCGAGCTTCTTGCGGCGCGGGACCGGCTTCGGCAGCTGCTTCTTGGCCGGCTCGACGTCGGTGGCCTCGGCGGCGGCGGGGGCCGGGCTGCTCACGGTGCCGGCGCCCGGCACCAGCTTCTTCTTCGGCGCCGGCTCTGCCTCGAGTTCGGCGCCGGCAGCATCGGCCACCTTGCCCGGCAGCGCCTTCTTGCGCGGTGTCGCCGTCTTCGTCTCCTCGGCAGCGCCGCCGCGCTGGTAGCCGGCGGCCTCCAGACGGGCGATGATCATCATCTCATCGGCCTGTTCGACGGTGCTGGCGCCGGCCCGGATGTTCTCGAAGCCGAGCTGGTCGCGAAGGAGCTTGGCCATGTCGGCACCCTTCATGCCGAAGTCCTTGGCCAGATGGTTGACGGTACGCTTCTTCAATCCTGCTCCTGGCTCACTGGCCGTCGGAAGGCTCGGTCTGCTCGGCCGACGATGCGACGTCAGCGGGCGGCTCGGGCTCGGTGGTGGTGGTGCCGTCGCTGCCGGCGTCGTCGGTGGTGGTGGCTTCGGTGGTGGCGTCGCCGCCCTCGCCGCCCTCGGTGCCGTCGGTGAGGGCCGCGTCCTCCTCGTGGACGGTCCGCTCCAGCTCGGCCCGGGTCATGATGTCGATGTCCCAGCCGGTCAGCTTGCTGGCGAGGCGCACGTTCTGGCCCTTGCGGCCGATGGCCAGCGACTGCTGGTCCTCGTTGACCAGCACGAGCGCCTTGCCCGAGGTGGCGTCCAGCTCGATGTGGGCGATCTCGGCGGGCTTGAGCGCATTGGCGATCAGGCCTTGCGGGTCCTCGTTCCACTTGATGATGTCGATGCGCTCGCCGTTCAGCTCGTCGATGATCGCCTTGATGCGGTTGCCGCGCACGCCGACGCAGGCGCCGACGCAGTCGACCCGCTGGTCGGTGGAGTCCACCGCCAGCTTGGTGCGGTAGCCGGGCTCGCGCTCGACGCGACGGATGGTGATGGTGCCGTCGGCGATCTCGGGCACCTCCAGCTCGAACAACGCGCGCACCAGGTCCTTGTGCGAGCGGCTCAGGATCACCTTGACCCGCGGGCCGACCTTCTTGACCTCCAGCACCATGGCGCGGATGCGCTCGCCGACGTTGTAGTTCTCGCTGCGCACCTTCTCGGCGCGGGGCAGGATGCCCTCCATGTTGCGGCCGAGGTTGACGATCACCGTGTCGCCCTCGAAGCGCTGGATCGTGCCGTTGACGATCTCGCCGATCTTCTGCTCGAACTCGCCGTACAGGACGTCGCGCTCGGCCTCGCGGACCCGGGTGATGATGGTCTGCTTGACGGTCTGGGCCAGGATGCGGCCCTGGTCCTCCAGGCTCACCTCGTAGTTGCAGACCCACTGCCCCGTGTCGCGATCCAGGCGGATCTCCAGGTCGTCGATGCCGTAGCGCTTGGCCAGGGCCTGGGCGACGGCCTGCTCGATGGCGGCGAACAGGGAGTCCTTGTCGATCTCCTTGTCGCGCGCGATCGTGTCGATGTATCGGAGGATGTCGGCGTTGGTTGACATTCGCCCTGGTCCTGTCAGGGTGGGAAGGACGCCGCTCGAACGGTGGGCGCACCGCCAGCCCCGCCCGAGGTCTTGCCCCGGGCGCGCAGGACCGCAAGGCCCGGCGTGGGAGGACGATCCACCAACCGCCCGATCGACAACCGGGAAGTCTGCGACAGCGGACCGCAAACGAAAAGGAGCGGGCAACCCGCTCCTGCTCGACTGCGGCCAACTGTCGGGCGCAGATGGTAGCCATGCGCCCCATCGGGTCAAGCGAAGCCCGGCTCGGGCTTCGGTCCCGGCGGGCGCGCTTGGTATAACGCTCCGGCCATGTCGGAGCCGGCACCCATCCACGGACTGCGCCTGCGCCCGTTCGCCGTCGCCGACGCCGAACTGGTGGAGCCGTGGCTGCGGGGTCCGGGCCTGTCGGTCCCCCCGGGCCAGGCGGGCCGGCAGTGGGCGGCCCGGATGGTCGCCGATCCGCGCATCCTGGCCCGCACCGGCCTGCTCGGCGGCATGCCGGTGGCCTTCGCCCGGCTTCACACCGGCCCCGACCGGTCGGCCGAACTGACCCTGGCGGTGGCCGACACCCACCGCCGGCGCGGCATCGGCCGGCAGATGCTCCTCCAGCTCCTCGAGGAAGCCCGGCGCAACGGCCTGCTGGAGATCCGGGCGCTCGTCGACCTGGCCAACGTTCCCGCGTACAACTTGTTTATCAAGAACGGTTTCGAGCAATCCGGCCCCCTGCTCGGCTCCTGCGTCCGGCTCCTGCGGCGGCTGCACCAGGCCAGCTCGGCCCCGCCCCTGGAGATCGAGGTCTAGATGACGGTGCCTGCCCCCCTGCCCCCGCCCGGCCAGCCCGGCCACGGCCAGCTCCGCCTGCGGCCCCAGGCCGCCCGGCTGGCCCACAAGGGGCACCCCTGGTTCTACCGGGACGATCTGGCCGACGGTCAGGTGACCGAGCCGGCGCTCCGTCGCCTGCACGACGACCAGGGCCGCGACCTCGGCCTCTGCTTCACCTCGCCCCGCAGCAAGCTCGCCCTCCGTCGCTGCGGCCCCTGGCCGGGTGACGCCGTGCCGGATCGGGAGACGTTCTTCCGGAGCCGCCTGCTGGCCGCCATCGAACGGCGGCAGGATCGCCTCGGTCCGGCCGACGGCGTCCGGCTCGTGCACGGCGAGGCCGACCTGCTGCCCGGTCTGGTGGTGGATCGCTACGGACCGGTCCTGGTCCTGCAGGTCACCGCGCCGGTGGTGGAGGCGAGCCTCGATGCGATCGTGCCCTGCCTCGTCGAACGGCTCGGCGCCGAGTCGGTGGTGGCGCGCAACGACGTCGGCGTGCGCCGGCTCGAGGACCTGCCCCAGGAGGTACGGCTCCTGCACGGCCGCCGGATCGAGTCCGTGGTCATCGACGAGGGCGCCGTGCGCTTCACGGTGCGGCCCTTCACCGGCCACAAGACCGGCTTCTACCTCGACCAGCAGCCGGCGCGGGCGGTGGTGCAGGCCCTGGCGAAGGGCCGCGCCGTGCTCGACCTGTTCGCCTACCAGGGCGCGTTCGCGCTGGCTGCCCTGAAGGGCGGCGCGCGGCAGGCGCTGTGCGTCGATCAGTCGGAACCGGCGCTGGCCCTGGCCCAGGAAGGTGCTGTGCAGAACGGCCTCACCGGGCTCCGCACCGAGGCCGCCAACGTGTTCGACTGGCTGCGGCAGGAGCGCGAGCGGGCCTGGGACCTGATCGTGCTGGATCCGCCGGCCTTCGCCCGCAACCGCCGCGAGCTGGCCGGCGCCGAGCGCGGCTATCGCGACCTCAACCGGCTGGCCCTGCGCCTGCTGCCGCCCGGCGGGCATCTGCTCACCTGTTCGTGCAGCCACCACATGACCCTGCCGCGCTTCGAGGACGTGGTGCGGCAGGCGGCCGCGGGGCTGCCGTTCCGCGTCATGCTGCGGCAGCGGCTCGGCGCGGGTCCCGACCACCCGGCCTGGCTGGCATTGCCCGAATCGGAGTACCTGAAGGTGCTCTGGCTGGAGCGGGTGGACTGATGGGCGAGGCGACCGGCATCGCGATCACGGTCAACGGCGTCGCCCACCGCGTGCCGGCCGGGCTCACCGTGGCCGGACTGCTGGCGCATCTCGGCCTGAAGGCCGAGCAGAGCGCCGTCGAACGCAACCGCAGGCTGGTGCGCCGGCCGGACCACGCGGCGACGCCGGTGCACGAAGGCGACGCGTTCGAGATCGTGACGTTCTTCGGCGGCGGCTAGGCCGTCACCCTCGCGCCGGCCGGCGGGTCCTGCGAAGATGCCCGGCCTGTCATGACCGGATCCGTCGACGCGCCGTTGGTCCTGGGCGGCCATTCCTTCACCTCGCGCCTGTTCCTCGGCACCGGCAAGTACCCCGACATGGCCACCATGGGGCAGGCCCTGGAGGCGTCCGGCACCCAGTGCGTGACGGTGGCGGTGCGGCGCATGCAGATCGGCGTGCCCGATGGCCGCACGCTGCTGGACTACCTGCCGAAGGAACGCTACGTGCTGCTGCCCAACACCGCGGGCTGCTTCGACGCCGACCACGCCGTGCGCACCGCCATGCTGGGACGCGAACTCGGCATCTCGGAACTGGTCAAGCTGGAGGTGCTGGGCGACCAGCAGACGCTGCTGCCGGATCCGGTGGGCACGCTGGAGGCGGCAAAGACCCTGGTGAAGGAGGGCTTCACGGTGCTGTGCTACACCAGCGACGATCCGGTGCTGGCGGCGCGGCTGGAGGACCTGGGCGTGGCGGCGGTGATGCCGGCCGGCGCGCCGATCGGCTCGGGCCAGGGGATCCTCAACCCGAACAACATCCGCATCATCCTGGAACGGGCCAAGGTACCGGTGATCGTCGACGCCGGCGTGGGCACCGCCAGCGACGTGGCGGTGGCGTTCGAACTCGGGGCGGTGGGCGTGCTGCTCAACACCGGCGTGGCGCTGGCCAAGGACCCGGTGCGGATGGCGCGGGCGATGAAGGCGGCCGCCGAGGCCGGCCGCGATGCGTTCCTGGCCGGGCGCATCCCGAAGAAGCTCTACGCCTCGGCCAGTTCGCCGACCAGCGGCATCATCGCCGGCGAGTGACGTGAGCGGAGCCGCCGCGAGCAGCGACCGGGCCAGCCGGGCGGCGCCGTCGCCGGGTCCGTTGTGGGCCCTGGTGGCGTTCTTCGCGCTCAGCATCCCCGGCGTCGTGGTCTGGGTGCTGTTGCAGCACTACGGCCTCGTCGATCCGACGCGGGGACCCGACGGCATGCCGGGGCGGACGACCATGGCCTGGGGGTTTGCCTGCAACGTGGGGAACGCGGCGGCGGTGCTGTGGCTCGCCCGCGCGGTGCCGTGCGGCGTGCCCTGGGGCTCCGGCGCGAGGCTGGCGCTGCGGGCCTACGGGCTGTTCGTGCTGCCGTGGATCGCGGTGCTGGTGGGCTACCTCGTGCTGCTGCGGGGCCTCGGCAGCCCGGTGACGCTGCAGCCGCACCTGCTGTTCTTCGCCGTGCCGGCGCCCGGCGAGTTCGGCTTCTGGCTCGGGCTGCTGGTGGCGGTGGGGCTGGGGCCGCTGGCGGAGGAAATCGTGTTCCGCGGCTACGTGCAGGGCGCGCTGACCGAACGGCTGGGGACGCGGCTGGGCATCGTCGCCACCGCTGCGGCGTTCGGGCTGGTGCACGGCCTCGACAAGGCGCTGCCGCTGGCGTTGCTGGGCCTCCTGTTCGGCTGGCTGCGCGAGCGGACCGGGGGCCTGCTGGCGCCGTTTGTGGCCCACGCGGTGCACAATGCGGTCACCGTCGCCGTGGTGCTGGCGTGGCCTTCCCACCTCGAACTGCTGTATCCGCAACCGCTGTATCCGCGATGAACGACACTCCGAAGCCCGAGGAACGCGAGTTCCTGGTGTTCCCCGACATGATCGGCCGGCTGCGCAGGCGCGGCGCGGCGATGGTGGCCGACAACGCCGTGGTGGTGGGCGACGCGCGGCTCGGCCGCGACGTCAACGTGTGGTTCGGCGTGACGATCCGCGCCGACGACGCCGCGATCGAGATCGGCGACGAGACCAACGTGCAGGACCACACCATGATCCACGTCGACCTGGGCGCGCCGTTGCGGATCGGCCGGGGCGTGACGATCGGTCACGGCGTGATCGTGCATGGCGTCGAGATCGGCGACTTCTGCCTGATCGGCATGGGCAGCATCGTGCTGGGCGGTGCGCGGATCGGCGAGTACTCGCTGATCGGCGCCGGCGCGCTGGTGAAGGAGAACGCGGTGATCCCGGCGCGCTCGGTGGTGCTGGGGATGCCGGGCCGGATCGTCCGGCAGGTGACCGACGCCGAGGTGGCGGACATGCGATGGCGGGCGCGGCACTACGTGCAGCGGGCGCGGACCTACCTGGGGCCGGACGCCTGAGTCGGCTGCCGGTACGGGCGTTGCGAAGGGAGTGGGGTGGCGCGTGACGGCCTGGTTCCGTCCAGGAACGGGACGCTTGCGGCGCGCCGCGTTCGCTTGCGGCGGGCCGTGCTAGGCTCCTCTGGCCGGTTCGCCGCCGCGCCCTCGCACCTCCTGCCCCAGCCATGACCCATCGCTTCCCCCTGCTCGTTCTTGCCGCGCTGCTGCCGCTCGCCGCCTGCGCCAAGCACGGTGGCCGTGCCACTGGCGTCACGATCGGCACCGTGCCGCTGTTCGAGACCCGCACCGAGATCGGCACCGGTTTCGGCCAGCACTCGGACTTCGCGATGACCGATCTGGACGGCGACGGGGACCTCGACCTGGCGGTGATCGCGCTGGGCGGCGAACTGCGGATCATGCTGGGCTCGGCGGGCGGCACGTTCGCGCCGGGCCAGCGGATGACGCTCGGCGGCGCGCCGGTGTGGATCGCCGCCGCCGACCTGGATGGCGACGGCGACAAGGACCTGGCGGTGGTGCAGACCGACGCCGACACGACCACGATCCTGCGCAACGACGGCAGCGCCGGTTTCGCGGTGGCGACGGTGCTGCCGGTGGGCTCCGGCGCCCTGGCCCTGGTGCTGGGCGATGCCGACGGCGACGGGGTCGCCGACGTGATCGTGTCGCGGGTGGTCACGCCGGACCTGGTGGTCTACCGCAACCAGGGCAACGCCACGTTCACGGCGATGCCCGGGCTGTCGCTGCCCGGCGGCGGCACGCCGTTCAACCTGGCGGTGGGCGACGTCGATGCCGACGGGTTGCCCGACCTGGTGGTGTGCGATTCGGCCCGCAACCGGGTGCTGATCCACCGGGGCGCCGGCGGCACCGGCTTCCAGCCGGTGCCCATCGAGTTCGCCACCGGCATGGCGCCGAAGGCCGTCTCGATCGGCGACCTCGACGGCGACGGCAGCGTCGACCTGGCGGTGTCGGCGTTCGACGACAACCGGATCGAGGTCTACACGCGGTTCCTCACCGCGCCGGTCGCGCGGTTCGTGGTGCCGACCAGCGGCCCGCCGTCGGTGAGCACCATCGGCGACGTCACCGGCGACGGCCGGCCCGACCTGGTGGCCTGCGTGCTGAGCCGGGCCTGCGTGGTGGTGCTGCCGGGGACCGGCAGCGGCCTCGGCGCGCCATTCCAGCTCGATGCCAGCGGCCTGCCCCTGCGGCCGGTGATCGGCGACGTCGACCGCAACGGCCGCAACGACCTGATGGTGCTGTCGGGCCTGCACACGCACCTGAACCAGTGGCTGGCCCGGGCCGACGGCAGCCTCGCCGGCGGGCGCAACTACGAGACGGATCTGCCGTCGGCGGAGGGCGTGGCGGGCGGCGACTTCGACGGCGACGGCGCCACCGACGTGCTGGTGGTGGGACCGGCGAGCACCGACCTGGTGGTGATGACGCGGGACGGGGCGGGCGGGCTACAGGTGGCGCAGCGGCTGCCGCTCGGCCGGTCCGGCCTGCGCATCGTCACCGCCGACCTGGACGGCGATCTGCGGCCCGACGCCGTGGTGGCGGTGAACGGCGGCCTCAAGATCCTGCGCAACCAGTCGACGCCGGGCAGCTTCGCCTTCACGGTGCTGCCCGACTCGCTGGGCGCGGTGTTCGGCACCGGCAACTCGCCGTTCGGCGTGGCGGTGGTGGACCTCGACGGCGACGGGCGGCTGGACATCGTCACGGTGGACTTCGACGGCGGCGCGCTGCACCGGCTGCGTGGCACCGGCACGCCGTTCGTGTTCGCGCCGATGAGCCCGGTCCACCTCGGCGGCAATCCGATCGACGTGGTCGCCGCCGACTTCACCGGCGAGGGCATCGTCGACCTGGCGGTGTCGCGGGCCGGCGCCTCGGACATCGCCGTGCTGCGCAACGATGGCCAGGGCAACCTGACCAGCTTCGCCAACCTGCCGGTGGGCGTGGCGCCGAACTACCTGCTGACCAGCGACTTCGACCGCGACGGTCGCGCCGACCTGATCGTCAGCAACGGTGCGGGCGCCAGCGTGACGGTGCTCTACGCCCGGGTGGTGGGCTTCACCGCCGCCAACTTCCCGGCCGGCCTGACGCCGACGGCGCTGCTGGCCCAGGACCTCACCGACGACGGCATCCCCGACATCCTGGTGGCGTCCCTGCAGGGCGGCGACTTCCGGGTGCTGGTGGGCGACGGCCGCGGCGGCTTCCCCGGCCTGTTCGGCTTCCCGGGCAGCCTGGGCGCCACCTCGGCGGTGCTGCAGGACATGACCGGGGACGGCCTGGTCGACCTGGTGGTCGGCAACCTGATCACCTCGCGGGTCTCGCTGGTGCGCAACATCAGCCGCTGACCTCGTGCGCCGAAGCGGCGCCGCCGACACAATCGCTCCGAACACGATGGCGCGCGACATGGACCTGATGGGCGTGATCCTGGCGGCGGGCAAGGGCACGCGCATGCGGCCGTTCTCCGAACACCACCCCAAGCCGATCCTGCCGGTGCTGGGCAAGCCGCTGCTGGCGCACCAACTGGAGATCATGGCTGGCATCGGCATCCGGGACGTGGTGGTGGTGATCGGCCACCTCGGCCACGAGGTGGTGCGGGCGCTGGGCGACGGCGGACGCTTCGGCGTGCAGATCCGCTACGTCGAGCAGGAGGAGACGCTGGGCATCGCCCACGCCGTGTCGCGGCTCGAGCCGCACGTCGACCGGCCGTTCTTCCTGTTCCTCGGCGACATCTTCTTCGTCACCGAGAACCTGCGGCACATGCTCGACCGCTTCCGCGATCGCGTCATGTTCCCGATCCACGACGCGCGCGGCCGCGTCGTCGGCTTCGGCGGCCGCATCCTCGACCGCGGCGAGCCCAAGTACCTGAACTCGCCGGAGACGCCGGTGTTCAGCAAGGGCCGCGAGCTCTACGGGCTGTTCCAGGCACAACTGGCGTTCCTGTACTGGTTCTGGCACGT
>CAZMGG010000004.1:42925-74966 GCA_964565715.1 uncultured candidatus Brocadiaceae bacterium
CGTGTCCCTGGGCGAAATCTTCTGCGAGCCCGATATACTGCCGTCGAGGGCCGCCGGGCTGCCGGGCGCCCACGCCGACGCGGTGCTGGCCTGCATGCGCGAGCCGGATAGGGACCGCATCAGGCGCAACTTCGTGGTGCTGACCGGGCCCGACGGCCGCGTGCAGCGCGTGATCGAGAAGCCGCGGCACCCGCGCACCGACCTGAAGGGCTGCGGCATCTACCTGTTCGACGTGACGTTCTTCGACTCGGTGCGGCGGACGCCGCGCACCGCCCTGCGCAACGAGTACGAGATCACCGACGCGATCCAGATCTACATCGACGACGGCTACAAGGTGGAGGCGGCGGAGGTGGTGAAGGCCGACCTCAACCTGTCGTATCCCGTCGACCTGCTGGAGCTGAACCTGCACCTGCTGGACCGCCGCGGCGGCCAGAACCAGGTGGATCCGGCGGCGGTGGTGGCGGGGGATGCCGTGCTGCGCCGCTGCGTCCTGATGGGCGGCGCCCGGGTGGGCGCCGGCGCCGACCTGCGCGATTGCCTCCTGTTCCCGGGCGCGGTGGTGGCGCCGGGCCGCAGCGCCAGCCGCACGATCTTCACGCCCGAAGCCGAGATCCGCTGCGACGCCGGCTGAGCCGCCTTTCGCGTTGCGCCGCGGGCCGGGCCCGGCGAGGCTTGCGGACGGAGGCCCACGATGCATCCCGTCCGTTCCGCCGTCGCCGTTCTCGTCCTGCTGGCAGTTCCCCTCACCGCCCAGGACCTGGTGCTGACCAACGCCCGGGTCTTCACCGGCACCGAGACAGCGTGGGAAGGCGCGATCGTGGTCCGCGACGGCCGTATCCAGCCGCCGGGCACCGCCGCCCCCGACGGCCTCGTGCCGATCGACCTGCAGGGCGCGTTCCTGTACCCGGGCCTGCAGGACGCCCACGGCCACATCCTCGGGCTCGGCACGGCGCTCGAGACCGTCGACCTGGTCGGCACCCGCAGCTACGCCGAAGTGATCGCCCGCGTGAAGGCGGCGGTGCAGAAGGCGAAGAAGGGCGAGTGGATCCTCGGCCGCGGCTGGGACCAGAACGACTGGCCCGACCGGCAGATGCCGCACCACGCCGAGCTGTCGGCCGAGACCATGGACAACCCGGTCTGGCTGACCCGCATCGACGGCCACGCCGGGCTCGGCAACCTGCTGGCGCTGCGCACCAGCGGCATCACCGCCTACACCGAGTCGCCGAGCGGCGGCGAGATCCTGTTCGGCGAGGACCTGGAGCCCACCGGCGTGCTGGTGGACCGCGCCATGGGGCTGATGAACACGCCGGAGCCCGGGCCGGAGACCGTGCGCCGTCGCCTGTTGCTCGCCCAGGAGTCGATCCTGCGCCACGGCATCACCTGCGTGCACGACGCCGGCGTGTCGCGGCACGTGCTGGACGAGATGCGGCTCTTGCACAAGGCGAAGCAGTGGCACCTGCGCACCTACGTGATGCTCTCGGCGGGCGAGGTGGACGCGATCCGGCGCGGTCCCTGGCAGACGGACGACGGCCTGATCGTCGTGCGGGCGGTGAAGGGCTATGCCGACGGCGCGCTGGGCAGCCGCGGCGCGGCGCTGCTGGCGCCGTACAGCGACCGCCCGGGCTTCAAGGGGCTGATGCTGACGCCGCCGAAGGGGCTGGTGGCCCTGAGCCAGCTCTGCGCCGACGCCGGCATGCAGCTCTGCGTGCACGCGATCGGCGACGCTGCCAATCGCGCCGTGCTCGACGCGTTCGCCGCCACCACGTGGAAGCAGGGCGATCTGCGGGCGGCGCGGTTCCGCATCGAGCACGCCCAGGTGATCGCGCCCGCCGACTTCGGCCGCTTCAAGGAACTCGGCGTGCTGCCGTCGATGCAGCCGACCCACCTGACCTCGGACATGCCCTGGGCGCCGGAACGGCTCGGCGCCGAGCGCACGCTGGGCGCCTACGCCTTCCGCAACTTCCACCAGATCGGTGTGCCGGTGCCGTTCGGCTCCGACTTCCCGGTGGAGTCGGTGGACGTGCGGAAGGGGCTGCATGCGGCGGTGACGACGCGGCCCGAGGCCGGCGGTGAGCCGCTGCGGCTGGACCAGCAGCTCGACCGGCCGGCGGCGATCCGCGGGTTCACCAGGGACGCGGCGTTCGGCATGTTCGCCGAGGGCGACCTCGGCACCGTCGAGGCGGGTCGCCGCGCCGACTTCACGGTGTTCGACCGCGACCTGCTGACCTGCCCGGAGGCCGACCTGCTGACGGCGAAGGTCGTGCTGACGGTGGTCGGCGGGCGGGTCGTGTTCACGGCGGGCCGCTGAGTCCCGTAACAGGCCCCGCCGATGACCGAGATCGTCGATGATCCCTACGCCGCGCGGCTCGGCCGCCTGCAGCAGACCCTGGCCGCGTTGCCCGGCGCCGTGGTGGCGTTCTCCGGCGGCGTCGACTCGACGATGCTGCTGCACGCCTGCCGCGCTGCCCTCGGCGACCGGGTGGTGGCGGTGACCGCTGACTCGCCGTCGCTGCCGCGGGCGGAACTGGCGGCGGCCCGCGAGCTGGCGGCGACGATCGGCGTGCGCCACGTCGTGCTGCCGACCCGCGAACTGGAGCGCGAGGGCTATCGCCAGAACGCCGGCGACCGCTGCTACCACTGCAAGAAGGAGCTGTTCGTCACCGTCGCCGAACGGCGCGCCGAGGTGGCGCCGACCGACTGGCCGGTGCTCTACGGCCTGATCGTCGACGACCTCGGCGACCATCGGCCGGGGCAGCGTGCGGCGCGCGAGCATGGCGTGCGCGGGCCGCTGGCGGAGTGCGCCTTCGGCAAGGACGACGTGCGGCGCTACAGCCGCGAGCAGGGACTTCCCACCGCCGACAAACCGAGCTTCGCCTGCCTCAGCTCGCGGGTGCCCTACGGCACACCGATCGACGCGGCGCTGCTGGCCCAGCTCGAGCGGGCCGAGGCGGCGGTGGCCGCACTCGGCCTGCGCCAGTTCCGCGTGCGGCACCACGGCCCGGTGGCCCGCCTGGAGGTGGCGCCGGACGAACTGGCGGCGGCGTTCGCCAGCCGCGATCTGCTGCACGCGGCGATCCGCGCGGCGGGCTACACCTTCGTCGCCCTCGATCTGCAGGGCTACCGCACCGGCGCGCTCAACGAACTCCTGCACCCGACCGAGAAGCCATGAACCCGATGTCCCCGCGCTTCGCGCCGTTCCTCTGGTTGCTGCCGCTGCTGACGGCGTTCGCTCCGGCCCAGGACGCCGCCGCCCCCGCGGTCGAGGTCATCACCGAGGCCCGGGTGCGCGAGGTGGTGTCGTTCCTGGCCAGCGACGAGCTGCAGGGCCGCGACACGCCGAGCCCTGGCCTGGAACAGGCCGCCACGTTCCTGGCCGAGGCCTTCGCCAAGGCCGGCCTGGTCCAGGCCGTCGACGGCTCCTGGTTCCACGCCTACACGCTGCCGGGCGTGCGGCAGGAGCAGGCCGGCCTGGAGGTGAAGGTGCGGCGCGTGGATGGCGACAAGGTCGCCGAACGGACCCTCGAGGCCGGCGCCCAGGTGCGCCTGCTGCGCTCCGGCGAGCTGTCGGCCACCGAGTGGCAGGACGCGACCCTGGCGGTCCACGGCGATCCGCGCACCGACCGCATGCTGCTGGGCGGCGGCGCCCGCCGGCCGGTGCTGCTCGAGATCGACGAGAGCGAGGCGGTCTGGCAGCAGGCGGCTTCGCCCCGCGATTCCCTCGGTGGTCCGCGCCAGGGCGCCCGGCCCGTGCTGCTCTTGAAGCGCGGCAGCCTGCCGCCTGGCGATCCTGACAAGGGCGCCTGGCAGGTGCTCGGCACGGTGC
The DNA here is from genome assembly GCA_964565715.1 of uncultured candidatus Brocadiaceae bacterium. Classification (GTDB taxonomy): domain Bacteria; phylum Planctomycetota; class UBA1135; order UBA1135; family UBA2386; genus CAZMGG01. The sequence goes on from CAZMGG010000004.1 coordinate 46,749, forward strand.
CGAAGCCGACGCCGATGGAGGTGCCGCTGCGCAACGTGATCGGCGTGCTGCGCGGCAGGGAGCTGCCCGACGAGTACGTGATCGTCTCGGCCCACTACGACCACGTCGGCGTCGGCGCCGCCGTCGGCGGCGACGCGATCTACAACGGCGCCGACGACGACGCCAGCGGCACCACCGCCGTGGTGCTGCTGGCCGAGGCGCTGGCCAAGGGCCCGGCTCCCCGTCGCAGCATCGCCTTCGTCTGCTTCTCCGCCGAGGAGAAGGGCCTGCGCGGCTCCCGCGCCTTCGCCGCGGCGCCGCCGTTCCCCCTCGAGCAGGCCGTGGTGAACGTCAACATCGAGATGATCGGCCGCCCCCAGGAGGGCAAGCGGCACCACGCCTGGATCACCGGCGTCGAGTACTCCGACTTCCCGGCCATCGCCGGCCCGGCTCTCGAGCGCGGCGGCGTCACGCTCACCGGCTTCGAGATGGCGCGCAACCTGTTCCTGGCCAGCGACAACGCCTCCCTGGCGGCCCACGGCGTCGTCGCCCACTCGATCAGCGCCGGGTCGCTGCACCAGGACTACCACCGGCCGTCCGACGAGGTCGGCAAACTCGACGTCGAGCACATGACCGTGGTGATCCGCGGCCTGCGCGAGGCGGTCCTGGAGTTCGCCAACCGGCCCGGCCGACCGGCCTGGAACGAGGCCGGCCGCGCGGCCATCGAGCGCCTCAGGTCGCGGCGCCGGTAGCGCGCCGTCAGTCGAGGTCGAAGGGCGAGCGCGGCCGATCGTCGGGGCGGTCCTTCTTCGCCTCCTCCTTGGCCCGCTTCAGCATGTCGTCCAGGCGCTCGCCCTGCTTCTTCTGCAGGTCCTTGGCCTCGTCGAACATGCCGTGCAGCCGCTGGCTCTCCTGCTTCTGCTGCCGCAGCAGCTGGTCGAGGTCGGCGCCGCCGCGCGCCTCCTCGGCCCGCACCGCCCGGGCCTTGCCCGACCGCACGTTGACCGCGACCAGTTTGCCGCAACACGGGCATGGGAACGTGAACTCGTCCTGGACCATGGGGGGAAGTTCCTCGCCGACCGAACCGTCTGTGTGCGCCGCAGGTTATCTTCGGACGCGCTGCCGAGGCCAGCCCGCGTCGGATCCGCCCGCGAGCCCTGAGCCTTCGGTGGCGCCGCTGCTTCCATGACCGTGCCCAAAAACACCGACCGGCAGGGAACCGCCGCTCCCGGGCCTCGTCTGCTCGCCACCTCGCGGCTGGACCGCCGCGAGGCAGTGGACCAGGACGGTGTGGACGAGGATCCGGCGCGCCCCGCGATGCTGCGGGCCCAACGCGGCGACCTGGACGCCTTCCGGACCCTGATCGAGATGTTCCAGGACCGGGTGTTCCGCGTGGTGATCTCCGTGCTGCATTGCGACCGTGCGACCGCCGAAGACATGTGCCAGGAGGTGTTCCTGCGGGTGCACAAGGGCCTGCCGACCTTCGACGGCCAGGCCCGTTTCGGCACCTGGCTGCACACCATCGCGATGAACGTGGCCATCAGCGAGTACCGCCGGCGCAAGGCCCTGAAGCGCAACCGCCACACGCTCTCCCTCGATGCTCCCCTCAACGGCACCGACGATCTGTTCCTCGAGCCGAGCGGGCGCGAGATCGATCCGGTCGACCGCGCCGACCAGTCCGAGTTCGTCGGCCGCGTCCGCCAGTGCCTGGGCCGGCTGCCCGAGGAGTTCCGCACCGCCGTGGTGCTGCGCGACATGGAGGGGATGTCCTACGAGGAGGTCGGCGAGATCCTGGGCGTGCCGCCGGGCACCGTCCGTTCGCGCATCCACCGCGGCCGCCTCCTGCTGCAGGAGATGCTGAAGGAGTTCCGGCCATGAGGGGGGTGGGTGGCAGCGGGAACGGCGACGAGCGACTCGCCGACTGGGTCGACGGGCGGATGACGCCGCGGGAACTCGAGCGCTTCGAGGCGGAGATGCGGGTCAATCCGGCGCTGCGCGCGGCGGCCGAGGAGTATCGGCAGACGGTGTCGGCGGTGCAGACGGCGCTCCGTTCGGGCCTGCCGAAGGTGGATCTGGCCGCGGCCGTGCTCGCCGCCCTCGCCAACGGACCCGGCGCCGGGACCAGCGTCGGCACCGGCGACTCGGGCGACGCGACGGCTGCGACCGGGACCATGGGATCGCCCACCGCGCACGGCGGCGAAGTGGCGCGGCGCCGTTGGCTGTGGCCCACGGTGGCCAGCGCCGCCGTGGCGGCAGGCCTGCTGGTGACCGTGCTGACGATGCATCGCCTCGGCTCGCCGTCGGCCCCCGAGACCCGCCACGTCGCCTCGAACCCGGCCGCGACGGGCATCGCTGCGGACACCGCGACGGACGGCAGCGATCACGAGACGAACGCCAAGGCGGACGGCGCCGGTCCCGCCCGGGAGCCGGGGTTCGACGCCGTCACCGCCATGAACAAGCTCGCCGGCCGACCCGAGCCCGAGACCGATCAGGCCGGCAAGGACGCGGGGCGGTCGTTGGGCAAGGGCGCCGGGGACGATGGCCGCTTCCGTCGCGGCGCGGAAGGTGTGCGTGCGCAGACCGCGGTGCCGGTTGGCGAAGCCCAGACCGAAGCCCAGACCGGGGCCCAGCAGGAGCTCGGCCGGGCCGGCGGCGCCTACCAGGGCCCGGGCGCTCCGCCGCCGCCGGCGGGCGCGGGCAGCTCCGACTTCTTCCTCGGCGCCAGCCGCAAGGAAGGCGCGGGTGGCCGGCCGGTGGCCGATCCGGGCGCCGCGAGTGCTGGCCAGGCCAGGGCCCAGGACCCAGCACAACAGGCCCAGGCGCAGCAGGAGCTGGCGCAGACCGAAGCCATGCGCATGACCCAGCGGGAGCAGCCGCGGGAAGAGACCGTGCGCACCGTCCAGCCGTCGGACCTGATGGCAGCCTGGGCCGCGCAGGAGAAGCAGCAGGACCAGCAGTTGGCCGAGACGGAACGCCGCGATGCGCCGGCGCAGCCCCCGGCACCGGCCACCGGCCAGGCGGGCCTCGTCGCAGGCAGCCCGATCGTCGTGCCGCAGGTGCAGGTGGTGGTGGTGACGCGGAGCCTCGACGCCTTGCGCGGGCCGGCCGACGTCGTGCCCGCCACCCCGGAACGGAGCGCCGAGGAACGGGCCGCCCAGGCCACCGCGCGCGACCTGCTGGCCCTGTTCCCGTCGGCGCAGATGCCCTCGGCGCAGGTGCAGTCCCTGATGACCCGGGCGCAGCAGCAGCAGGATCGCTCGGCGCAGGTGCTCGCCGACTCCGCGGACCTGGCGGCGGTGCAGGGCCTGACCCTGCTGCCGCTGGAAAGCCTGCGGCTGCCGCAGACCGCCGACGTGGCGGCGCGGCGGGCGCGCTGGACGGGGCCGGTCACGGCGTTCGCCTGGCAGTTCGCCGACGGCGGCGAGAGCGGCGCGCCGCAGCCGGGCGCCGTGGACGGTCTGCGCGGCTGGGTGGGCAATCGGCTGCCCGACACACAGCCCCAGGTCTTCGGCGCCGGAGCCGGCGGCGCGGCGCCCGATGCCCGAGCCTTCGCGGCGGCCATCGCCGAGGTGCAGGCCCTGGTCGGCAACGCGGCGCTGGCCAACGTGCTGCACGTGACCGGCGAGCGGGAGGACGTGGGCGACCTGCTGCGGCAGGTCGGGCAGCTGGCGCAGGAACAGCAGCTCACCCTGGCCCTCGCCGAGGTCCCGGCACCGGTGGTGTCGACGCTGCAGGTGGCGTCGGAGGCCCTGCAACCGGCCCGCAACGGCGAGCCGACGGCGGGTGGCGGCGGCGGGCGTGGCGGCCTGGTGCCGGGCAGTCCGGCTGGCCTGGCCACGCCGGGGCCCGCAGGCCCGGCGACCGGTGGCGCGCCCGGCGCGGCCGGTGGCCCGCCGGCACCGTCGGCCCCCACGGAGCCGTCGCCGCGCCGCGTCAGCGTGCTCCTGATGTTCCGCGAACAGCTGGCGCCCGCGGTCCCCCCGGCGACGACGCCCGCGCAGACCGGCCGGGACCGCGACTGAACGCCGACCGCTGGCGACCCGGCTAGCTAGTCGATCGGCCGGCCGCGCCGGTCGCTGACCCGCACGAAGAGCCGCTGCGGGCCCGGTCCTTCGCCGCGGATCTCCACCGTGACGTGGTCCGGGTGCGGCGGCAGCGGCAGGGCGTGCTGGTCTGGCTCGAGCGGTGGCGGCGCCGCCGGCAACGTGATCGGCTCGCCACCGTCGATATGCACGTGCAGGGGCGTCGCGGCGCCGAGCCGCAGGATGGCGTCGGCAGCGGTCTCGACCCTGGCGCGGAGCACGAAGGGCCGCCCGTCGGCCACCAGCAGCGCTCCCGCAGCATCGCTGGCCACCGGCACCCAGCCCTCTGCGGTCTCCCGCTCCCAGCCCACCGGCGCCCGATCCACCAGCACCTTGCCCCCGCGTTCGCCCCAGCGGCCGATCGCCAGCAGGGCCGCCACCCGGTCGGCGCGGGTGCGGAACGTGATCGGGCCGGCGCGGTCCCAGCCGTGGTCGAGGCGCAGGGCCAGCCGTGCCGGTGACGCGTCGGCCAGCAAGGCCTCCAGGGCCGGCAGGCTGCCCGGCAGACCGGTGTCCAGCAGGCGCGTGCGCGGATCGGCGTAGACCGCCGCCGCCTGCGAACGACACGCGAGCACCAGCAGGTCGGTGTCCGGCGCCAGCGGGGCGGGCGCGCTCCGCCATTCCTGCGTGCCTTCGCGGGCGGCGAGCCAGCCCTCCCCGGCGTCACCGACGAACTCGGTGCGCACCATCGGCTCGCCGGGCTTCAGGTACTCCTGGAACTGGGTGCCGGCGCAGTGCACGACCGCCAGCCGCCAGCCGGCGGCGTCGTCGAGCCGCGCGGCCTCGAGGGCGAAGCGCAGCCGCAGCTGGTCGGCCTCGGGATCACGGCGCCGCTCGGCGGGCAGCGCGGCGTTGGCCGCCCGTTCCTCGGCATCCAGCGGTCCGCGGATCGCCGACACGAACAGGTCGAACCGGGCGCCGTCGTGGCGCATGTTGCGCAGGTTGCACCAGGTGGCATCGGGCGGCAGGTGCACGCGCAGGCGCAGCCAGTCCTCGTCGATGCCGGGGGACGCGGCCACGCGCAGCCCGCTCACCGCGTAGAGCAGGGCGTCGCCGGCGACGCCGTCGGCGAACGGCGATGGCGCGCCGGGCAGCGCCGTGCCGCTTTCGTCGTGCAGCATCGACCAGTGGCCGGCGGCGTCGGCCAGGTCGCGCAACGCGAGCATCGCCGCCGCCTGCTCGGGGCCGTCGAAGTGGGTCAGCACCGTCAGCAGCATCGCCTGGCCCAGCGCGGTGGCGGTGCCGGTGGCGGGTGACGAGCCGATGCGGCCCGCCTGCCGCCACAGCGCACCGGTGGTGTGGCGCAGGTGCTGCACCGCGCGATCGCCGGTGGCCGACAGCATGCCGATCCAGCCGGGCAGCAGGCCGGCGTCGGTCTGGGCGGGCCGATGCGGCGTCAGGTCCAGGGGCGACAGGGCCGCTGCGAAGCGCCGCTCGTCGGCCAGCCAGAACGCTGCCTCCAGGTCGTGCAGCAGTCCGATCGAGCGGCGGCTCCAGGCGGCGCCCGGCCGCGGCTCGGGCGCGCCGTCGCGCCAGGCGGCGGGTCGTTCGAGCCGGTCGAGCAGGTCCTGCATGCCGCCGATCGCCGCCACGGCCTGCACGAACAGCACCGCGCTGGCGTAGGACCACGCGCGGCGGCCGTGGCTGGGATCGTCCGCGGGCCACAGGGTCGGCGCCGCCGTCTCGCCCGCCGGCAGGCTGCCGAACAGCGCGCCATGCCCCCACGGCTCGGTGCCGTGGAACGGCAGCAGGATGGCGCCGGTCCGGGGCATGCGCTTGACGCAGGCTTCCAGCAGGGGCCAGTGGGCGCGGATGGTGGCGGCGTCGCGAGTCGCGCGCAGGTACCAGTAGTGGTGCAGGACGACCCAGGCGCCGAGGTCGCCCGCGGGCACCTCCAGGGCGTCCCAGCCGCCGGCGGGGGCGCTGGGCGCGGGGCCCGCGTCAAGCGGCAGGGTCTGCGGCAGCCGGCCGGTGCGGCAGGCGGCGGCGAACTCGAGGCGCAGCAGGTCGCGGGCCTCGGCGAACAGGCCGTGTCGCAGGAACAGCAGCAACGGGCCACCGAGGTCGCGCAGCAGGGCCCGCCGATGGTGCGGCAGGGCGAGGACGGCGCCGGTGGCCGCGTCGCGCCGGGCCAGCAGATCGATCTTGCTGCCCTCGAGCAGGTCGACGAAGCCCACGGCGTCGGACTCGAGGCGCAGGGTCTCGCGCAGCCGTTCCCGCCAGTGCGCGAGGCAGGCGGTGGCAGCATCGGTGGCGTCCTGCCATGCCGGCGGCGGCGGGGCAGCCTGGTCGGCGGCGATCCGCAGCCGCTGCGCGAACCGGAACGACGCGCCGGGTGGCAGGTCCTGCGGCGGCGGCGGGGACCAGCCGAGGCAGGCCGTGGCTCCGCCCGCCGCGGTGTGGACCAGCGTCGCGGTGCCGGCGGGCCCGTCGCCGGCCACGGCCTCGGGCCAGCCGGTCGTCACCGTCAGCGCCACCGCGGGCCCGGCGCCGTGGTTGGTCACCTCCACCAGCCGCAGCAGCTCCGGCTGGTCCGGCACGGCGAACACCAGCGTGCGCAGCGCGAGGCCGCCGGGCGCCAGGTCCTCGCTCACCAGCATGCCGGCGCCGCGGACCCGGACGATGCGCCGCTGCGGCAGCGCCACCGGCGTCCCGGCGGCGACGAGCTGGAGCCGGCAGGCGCCGAAGTCGCCGTCGGGGGTCCAGGCCGCGGCGCGGCCGTGGTCGGGGCCGCAGAGGCCGTGCAGGGTGTTGGCCGGCGCCTCGCCCACGGCGCCGCCGAGCAGCGCGAAGACGATGCCGTTGCCGACCGGCCAGGCCGGGTCGGCGCTGGCGGCGTCGCCGGCCCGCCAGCGGCCCTGTTCGCGGAGCGCCGGCAGTTCCCGGTGCAGCGGCGCCGGGATCGGCGCCGGTTCCTGGGGCAGGACGCAGAGCCCGCCCAGGGCCAGCACGGTCAGCACGGAGGCCATCATCAGGAGTGGAAGGGGGACCCCCGATTTGCACAACCGATCGGTTCCTTTCCCGGTGGGCGTTGCGATAGAACCGCCGCGCCTTGCCAGCGTCCGGCCGCAACTTCTGGGCGGTGCTGCCCAGCCTGTTCGCCACGTCGATGGGGCTGATGGCGGTGCTGCCGACCCTCGCGCTCTACGTGGAGGAGCGCTTCGGCATGCACGATCCGGACGAGCTGACCCGCTGGGCCGGCTTCATCTACGGCGTGGCGCCGCTCAGCGCCGCCATCGCCGGACCGGTGTGGGGGGCGCTGGGCGACCGGCTGGGCAAGAAGCCGATGGCGATCCGCGCCAACGTCGCCATCGCGCTCACCACGGCCCTGATGCCGCTGGCGCCGAGCCCCGTCTGGCTGCTCCTGCTGCGCATCGTGCAGGGCCTGTTCGCCGGCTACGTGGCGCCGGCCATGGCCCTGGTGTCGAACGACACGCCGACCGAACGGCAGGGCCGGGTGATCGGCTGGATGCAGGTCGGCATGGCCATGGGCTCGTTCCTCGGTCCGGCGCTGGGCGCCGAGGTGGCGCATCACTTCGGCCGCGCCGCGGTGTTCTGGCTGACCAGTGCCCTGGCGCTGCTGGCGACGCTGCCGCTGGCCACCGGCGCCCGCGAGGTGGTGAATCCGCGGGCCGCCGACGACCGCGGCTTCCTGCGCGAACTCGCCACCTCGTCGGCGCAGCTCCTGCGCAACCGCGTGTTCGCCACCCTGCTGGTCCTGGTGCTGGTGATGCGGCTCGGCCAGAACATGCTGGAGCCGTTCATCGTGCTGTTCGTGCGCGAACTCGGTCCGGTCGGCTTCGCCGCCCGCTCCACCGCCAGCCTGGACCTGGCCATCGACCGCACGGTGGCGGTCGCGTTCGGCATGTTCGCGGTGGCGCAGTTCGTGTTCACGCCGGTGTGGGGGCGGCTGGCGGACCGGATCGGGCCGCTGCGCTGCCTGTCGATCGTCGCCACCGCGCTGGGCCTGCTGCTGGCGCTCACCTCCCTGGTGGCGTCGATCGACCAGTACCTGCTGCTGCGGGGGGCGGCGGCCTGCTTCATGGCCGGGTCGATGACGCTGGCCTACGCCGCCGCCAGCAAGCGCGTGGTGGCGGCGCGGCGCACGCTGGCGTTCGCCATGGTGCAGAGCTGCATGCAGTTCGGCTTCGCGCTGGGGCCGATGGGCGGCAGCCTGCTCAGCGGCATCGGCGCCGAGGGTGACCACCCCAACCTGCGGCTGCTGTTCCGCACCGCCGCGGGGCTGTGCCTGCTGGCCGGGCTGGGCATGGTGCTGCTGCGGCGGCTGCCGGCGGGACGCAGCGAGCAGGCGCCGCCGACCCTGGGCCAGTCGATCGGGCCCTGAGGTCAGGTTGCGTTCCGGCGTCGCCGATGGGTCGGCATCGCCAGGGTTCCGCGCCCGGTGAGCACCGGGATCGGCGCGCGCAGCCGCCCGAACAGGCGCCGCAGGGTGCGGCTGGTGCCCTGGTAGAGCAGCTTCTCCTCGGGCGCCAGCTCGAACAGCCGCCGGTACATGGCGCAGCACTGGGCGACGAAGTCGTCGCCGATCGCGTGACCGCTGGTGATCAGCGGGCACAGGTGGGTCTGGTCGTAGGCGAACACCAGCCCGACGAAATGACCGTCGTGGTCGAGATACGGCTCGAACGGGAACGTGCGGCAGGCGAGGCTGCGGTTGTGGCGTTCGCAATGCTGGTGGCCGCGGCAGACGGCGAAGGTCTCGCACGGGCGCAGGGCAGCCTGGGTCTGCGGATCCACCAGACCCGCCGGCACGTGTCGCCGCCACAGGTCGCTGCGCCGGCGCAGCATGGCCAGTTCGGCCCGGTAGAGCACCGGCAGCACGCTCGCGGCGTGGCAGCAGACCGGCACGCCGCCGTTGCCGGGCGCGCACAGCGTGCCGCAGTCGAACGTCGTGACCGGCGCGGTGAGCAGGCCGTGCAGTTCGCGGAGGTCCGCCTCGGTGAGCGGCATGGCGATCAGTGTGCCGGCCGGCGATGCGGCGTGCCACCGCGGCCCGGCGGGGCTATGGTGCGGGCCGATGTGCCTGTTGATCGTGCTGCGCGGTCTGCACCGGGAGCATCCGATCCTGGTGGCCGGCAACCGTGACGAACGCACCGACCGGAAGGCGGCGCCGCCGGGCCTGTTCGTCGGCGAACGGCAGCGCATCCTGTCGCCGCGGGATCGACTGGCCGGCGGCACCTGGCTGGGGATCAACGCCCGCGGGACGTTCGCCGGCATCACCAACCTGGTCGGCGCCGCGGCCCGGCCCGGCGCGCCGAGCCGGGGCCTGCTGCCGCACCTGGCGCTGGACCAGGCGGACCTCGGCGCGGGCATCGCGGCGGTGCGGGCGGCGGTGGCGGGCGCTGCGTTCGGCGGCTTCCAGCTCGTCCTGTGCGACGGGGCGCGCACCGTGATCCTGCGGCACCGCGCCGGGCTGCTGGAGGAGATCGAATGGCCGGAGCCGGTGCTGGTGCTCAGCAACGAGCACGGGCCGGGCGAACTGCAGCTGCCGCTGCTGGAGCGGGCGCTGGGGCCGGCGCCCGCGGCGGCCTCGCGCCTGGACCTGCTGCAGCCCCTGCTGCAGGACGAGGGCGGCGAGGACCGGCACGCCGTGCTGAAGCGCGGCGCGGGCTACGGCACGGTGTCGAGTTCGCTGATCGCGGTGCCCGAGCGCGATCCGCGCGAGCTGATCTGGCTCTACGCCGCCGGTCCGCCCGACGCGACGCCGTACCGGAACTACGGCAACCTGGGGCGGCGGTTGCTCGAGGAGTAGCAGGGCCGCCGCAAGTCAGCCGTCCAGTTCCTTCAGGTTGGCCAGCGCGTCGCTGCGCGCCTGGGCCGACCGCCGCTTCAGCACCGCGTGGACCGCCGGGTCGGCGGCGATGCGGTCCGCCTCGGCGACCGCGCGCTGGTACATCGTCCGCGCCTGGGCGCGGCTGTCGGCGTCGCCCATGTGGTAGTGCAGGACCACCGCCATGTCGTTGAGCAGCTGCGGCGAGTCGGGTTCCTTCTCCAGCGCCCGCCGGTAGCCCTGCAGGCTGTCGCCGAACTGCTTCGTGTCGCGGCAGAGCAGCGCCCAGTTGCTCCAGGCGTCGGCGGTGTCGGTGAGGTTGGCCAGCACGTGGTTGAGGTCGCGGCTGCGCGGCACACGGCCCTCGGCGTAGGCGCGGTCCGCCAGCGAGCGGAGCAGGTCGGTGACCTCGGCGCGGGCCTCGTCGGGCAGGCCGCGCACCAGGTCGGCGAAGCGGGCGGCGCCGGTGGCGGCGTAGGCCGCGGCGTGCTGCTCGGCGTCGTCACGGCGGTCGAGGCGGGCGGCGGCGATCGCCGCGTAGTAGTGGGCGTTCACCAGCCGCGGGTTGGCGGTGACGCAGGCGGTGAACTCGGCCAGGGCCGGTTCGAAGCGCAGGGCGTCGTAGTGGGCGCGACCGACGTAGAAGCGCAGCACCGCGGTCTTCTGCGGGTCCGCCGCCGGCCGTGCCGCGTGGCGCGCCAGCACGCCGGCGTAGAAGGCGGCGCGGTCGGCGCCGGTGTCGCCCTCGAGCCAGGCGTGGTCGAGGCTCACCTCCGGATCCGCCACCAGGGCGTCGGCGAAGTGGCCGCGGGCCGCTATCCGCTCGCCGGTGGCCACCGCCAGGTTGCCCAACGCGACGTGGGGGAAGGGTCGGTCGGGGTCCAGCGCGATGGCCTTGCCGTAGGCCGTCCGCGCCGCCGCCAGCAGTTCCCGCCGGCGGGCGTCGTCGACGGTGCCGGTGGCCTGGGCCGTGCGGAACGCGTCGGCGTGGATGCGGCCCAGCAGGATCCAGGAGCCCGGGTGGTCGGGATGCCGCGCGGTGGCCGCCTCGGCGGCGGCGGTGGCGCCGGCCACGTCGCCCTGCAGGTAGCGCGCCTGGGCCAGCAGCAGGGCCGACTCGAGGTGCCCGGGTTCGGCGGCGAGCACCTCCTGGGCCAGCTCCGCGGCGCGGGTCAGGTAGAAGCCGCGGTCGAGGGCGCGCACGTCGCTCTCGGCCTTGAGCAGCAGCGTGCGGGCCAGCAGCGCCGGCAGGTCGTGGTGGCCGGGGAAGCGCGGCCGCTGCTGCTCGAGCAGGTCCATGGCGTCGTTGAAGCGGCCGACGCGGCCGAGGCAGCGGGCGGCGCCGGCCACCCACTGCGGCTGGTCGGGCTCCAGCTTCGCGAGCTGCTGGAACAGCTCGGCGCCCAGCGCGAAGTCGCCCTGCTGCTCGGCGCCGAGCGCCCGGGCCCGCAGGCTGGCGGCGGCCTCCGGCGGCCGGACCTCCTGGACCTCCTGGCAGGCGGCGGCGCCGGCCAGGGCGGCCAAGAGCGCCGCGATCCGCAGACCGCGCCGCATCGCGAGGGAGGACATGCTAGCCCCCGCCGCTCTTCTTCAGCAGTTCCTCGGCGGTCCGCAGGTGCCGGCGCGCGCCGGGCCGCCGCGCGCCGGGATGGAAGTCGAGGCTGCGGGTGGCGGCGGCCTTGGCGGCGGCCGCGTCCTTGCTGTGCTCCAGGTGCCAGAGGGCGAGGTTCTCGTAGCAGTCGCCCAGGGCCTCCTCGAGGACGTTGCGCTCCTCGCGGTCGGCCGGCGGGTTGTCCTGGAGCTGCTTCTCACCGAGTTCGATGCCGCGGTCCAGCAGCCGCCGGCTCTCGTCCCAGTCGCGCTTCAGGTGGTGGATCATCATCAGGGCGCGGTCGTTGTGCAGACGCACGCTGCTGGGGTCGATGCGCAGCGCCGCGGTGTAGGCCTCGTAGCTGATCTCGTACAGCTTCATCGCCTCGTCCTTGCGCCCGGCGCGCTCCACCGCGTTGCCGTGGTCGCGGGCGAACAGGCCCAGGTTGTTCTGGAACTGATCGTCGGCCGGCGCCGCCGCCGCCGCCGCCTGGTAGATCTGCACCATCCGGCCGAGATCCTTGCCGTAGTAGCGATCGGCCACCAGCAGGATGCCGCGCTTGGTGCTGTCGGCACCGCCCAGGTTCTCGGCGATGCGGTCCGGCCGCAGGGCCGCCGACTCCAGCAGCCACTTCTCGGCGTCGTCCCAGCGTTCGGCGGCATAGGCGACGCAGCCCTTCTTGCCCAGCGTCATCGCCAGCCACTGCTTGCAGGACTCGGCGAAGGCGGCGTTGCCCGCCATCGAGCGCTCGAACGCCTTGGCGGCCGTGTCGAGCTGCGCCAGGGCCGCATCGTGCTGGCCGCCGCTGTAGAGGTCGTGGGCGGCGGTGAAGGCGGCCTTGCCGAAGTACCACAGCCCGAACGGATCGGTGCGGTCCTTCAGGGCCTCCATGGCCAGCGACGCCTGGCCGGTGGCCACCGCGGTGTCCGCCATGGTCGCCAGCAGGGTCTGGTCGTCGGGATTCTGCCGCAGCGCGCGGGCCCAGACGTTGACCGCCTCGGCGGGGGCGCCAGCCCACTGCTCGGCGGTGGCCCAGACCGTGCGCAGGTCCTGGTCGAGCAGCGCCTTGCCCTCGAGGAAGCGGAACGAGGTCCGCATGTCGGTCAGCAGGTCGGGCCGGTCCTTGCCCTCGCCCTTCTGGGCCATGTAGGCCCGGCCGGCGGCCTGGGCCCGCAGGCGGTGGGCCGCCGCCTGGTCCTCGGCTTTGCCGCCGCCCATCGACTGCATGTGCAGCAGGAGCGCGGTGATCGCCTGGGCCGCCTCCTCGAAGGCGCCGTTCTCGTAGTGGGCCTGCGCCAGCAGCTGCCGCGGCGCCACCGGCTCGGCGTCCAGCTCGACGGCGCGCTTCAGCAGGTTGACTGCGTCGGCGAACAGGAACTCGAGGCCGCTGGTCTGGCCGCCGTCGCGGCGCTGCAGCGCGTACTGCAGGGTCAGCTCGCCGCGCAGCGCGCAGAACGGCGCGAAGTCCTTGAGCTCCTTGGCGACGCCGTCGAGGGTGGCCAGGGCGCCGTCCAGGTCGCCGGCCCCGGCCTGCTGGCGGGCCTCGGTCGCCGCCTTCTGGAAGCGCGCCTGCCGCTCCGGATCCTGCTGGCCGACGCCGCCGTTGCCGCCCTGGCCGCCGCCGGGCGCCGCCGCCGTCACCGCGCGGCCGCCGTTGCGCAGCATCGCCGCCGCGGCGCGCTGCTGGTAGGGGAAGAACTGCACGGCCTTCTCGCAGAACGGCCGCACCTCGTCCCACGGCCGCTGCTGGTTGGTCAGCAGCACCGCGATGTTCTGCCAGGCGTCGCCGACCGCCTCCTCGAGGAACTCGCGCTCGCTCTTCGGCGCGTCGGCGGCCAGCGCGTCGAGCTGCCGCTGGCCCACGGCGATGGCGGCGTCGAACAGCTGCCGCGCGCGTTCGTACTCGCGATGCAGGTGGTAGACCAGCAGCACGCCGCAGTCGTTGACGATGCGCGGATCCTCGGGCGACAGGCGCGCCGCCTCGGTGTAGAGCGCGTAGCTGCGTTCCCACAGCTCCATGGCCCGCGTCAGCAGCTGCTGGCGCTCGGCGTCGGCGGTCCCTTCGGCCTTGGCCTGGGTCTCCAGGGCGACGCCGAGGTCGCGGGCCGGCAGCGCGGCGTTGTTGTAGACGAAGCCCCAGCGGCCGGGATACCGGCGGATCACCTCCTCGTTGAAGGCGAGCGTGCGCTGCAGCGCGTCGGCGCCCGACTCGGCCAGGGCCCGGTTGATCTGGAACACCACGCCGGTGAAGTGGGCGCCGAACGAGTCGCGCAGGGCCGGCGCGCCGTCCGGGCCGTACTCGACGGTCTTCGGCGAGGCGTCGGCGGCGGCGAACAGGCTCTCGGTGGCGGACCGCAGGTCGCCCATGTCGATCGCGGTGCGGGCGATGGCGATCAGGCAGATCGCGCGCCATTCGTCCGCCGAGGCGGCGTGCGCCGGCGTCATCGCCTTGTACTGGCCGAAGCAGTCGTTGGCCTTGCGGTAGGCGTCCACCGCCGGCTGGAACGCGCCGCGCTGGCGGTGGTCGTCGCCGAGGATCACCTGGGCGCGGCCCTGGTACCACAGCAGGATCGGCTGGTCGGCCTGTTCCCGCACCAGCCGGTTGTAGGCGCCGGCCATCGCCCGCAGGTCACCGGCGTTGGTGTAGAAGTCCTGGTAGGCGATGTGCAACGCCGCCTCGGCCGGCGCCGCCCGCAGGCCGCGTTCCAGTTCGAGGCGCGCGTTGTCGTTCTGGTTGAGCCACTGGTAGACCCGCGCCGCCAGCGGATAGCCCTCGCCGGGGTTGGCGCGCTGCAGCGGCTGCAGGATCTGCAGGGCCTGCTGCGCCGCCTCGACCGTGCCGCTGGCGGGCCGCACGAAGCCCGCCGCGTCGGGCTTGCCGTCCTGCAGTTCCTGCTGGCGCAGTTCGACGAACAGCTGCACCTGGCTGCGGCCGGCCAGCAGCAGCGCCTCGGGCAGCCGCGTCTGGTCCTGGCCCGCGGTGTTGAGCCGGTTCACGGCCTCCATCGCCGCCCGCCGGGCGTCGAGGAACTGCGAGCGCTGGTAGCGCGCCGAGGCGAGGCCGAGCCACGCGCCGATGTTGCCGGCGTCGCCTTGCAGCACACGCTCGTAGTTGGTCGCCGCGTCCTCGAGCAGTTCGCGGGTGTTGCTGCGGCCGAGCGTGGCCAGCTGCATGCTGCCGTCGGCCAGCAGCAGCCGTGCCTCGCGCCAGTCGGGAGCGGCCTGCAGCAGGCCGTCGGTGACGGCCAGCGCGCCGTCCGGGTCGGTGGCCAGCAGGGCCCGCGCCTCGGCCAGGCGTTGCTCTTGTTCCGGGGTCGCGGTCGTGGGGCCAGCGCAGGCGGTGAGGAGGAGGACGCAGACGGGCAGATGCGGATGCTTCATGACGATCGGGGGGACAGGGCGGCGCCGATCCGGGCCGGGGGAAGGCCGGAGGGAGGGGTCTCGGAGGGAGGGGGACGGCGGCGCGCGCGAGGCGACCGGAGGGCCGGGATTGTCACCCGCCGAACGGTGCCCCGGCAAGGCTTGCGGCGGCCGGCGCCATCCCCTCCTGGGCAGAGAGTCATAAATATCTGCTGTATAGCAACTTATGACGCATCCTCCGCCGGGGCCCGCCGCGCGGGATCGGCCCATGGGATCGCCGCTTCCCGGCCCGGACCCGTCAAGGCCCGACCGCGGAGGGACCGATAAACCAATCGGGCGCCCGCGCGCGCCCGGCAAAGGGTGAAGACCGCCACCGTCCACGCTGGCGCCGACCTCGACCGGGGATCGGTACAGACGCTCATGGCCGACCTCGACCGGGAGGTGCGGGACCGCCCGTCCCGCGTCACCGTCGATCTCGGCCGCGTCGAGCGCTTCGACAGCGCCGGCCTCGGCGGCGTCCTCGAGGGCATGCGCAAGGCCCGCGACCATGGCATCGAGGTGCGGCTGCGCGGCCTGTCGCAGCCGATGCTCGACTTCTTCAGCCTGCTGTCGGTGCAGCGGCTGATCGAGCCGCCGCAGGGGCCGGGGCGCAACGCCGACCCGATCAGCCGGGTGGGCGGTTTCGTGCTGCCGATGCTGCACGGGCTGGGCGCCGTGCTGGGCATCGCCGCCGGCACCGTCGACGGCCTGCTGCTGGCGCCGTTCCGCGGCCAGCGCCTGCGGCTCGACCGCACGGTGCAGGAACTCGACAAGGCCGCCAACGGCGCGCTGCCCATCGTCTGTCTGATCGCCCTGCTGCTGGGCCTGATCCTGGCGATGCAGGCCTACGTGCAGCTGCGGGTGTGGGGCGCCGAGATCCTGATGGCGGACATGGTGGGCGTGTCGGTGGTCACCGAGATCGGCCCGCTGATGACGGCGATCGTGCTGGCGGCGCGTTCGGGCAGCTCCAACGCCGCCCAGCTCGGCGCCATGGTGGTCGGCGAGGAGGTCGACGCGCTGCGGCAGATGGGCGTGCACCCGGTCCGCTTCCTGGTGGTGCCGAAGGTGCTGGCGCTGGCCATCGCCACCGTCGTGCTGGTGGTGCTGTTCGACGTGGTGGCGATGTGCGGCGGCGCCCTGTTCGCCTGGGCCGCCGCCGACATCGATCTGCAGGCCTACCTGGAGCAGACCCGGCAGGCCCTGCGGGCCCCGGACCTGGTGATGGCGGTGCTGAAGAGCCTGTGCTTCGGCGGCTGCGTCGGCGTGGTGGGCTGCGCGCTCGGCCTGCGGGTCGAGGGCGGCAGCGAGGGCGTCGGCCGCGCCACCACCAACGCGGTGGTGCTGGGCATCTTCCTGATCATCCTGATCGACGCGGTGTTCGTGACCGCGCAGCGGCTGGTGCTGGCATGAGGCCTGCGCCGGGCGCCCTGCCGGAGCTGCGCGACAGCCGCCGCGCCACCGAGGACCTGATCCGCGCCGTCGCGCTCACCTCGGTGTTCGGCGAACGCGTCGTGCTGCAGGGCGTCGACGTCGCCGTGCGCCGCGGCGAGGTGTTCGTGGTCATGGGACCGTCCGGCTGCGGCAAGACGACGCTGCTGCGGCACCTATGCGGCCTGCTGCCGCCGTCCGCCGGCTCGGTCTTCGTCGACGGCGTCGACCTCTACGCCTGCACCCCGGCCCAGCTGCACGACTACCGGCTGCGCACCGGGCTGGCGTTCCAGGGCGGCGCCTTGCTCGGCAGCCTGTCGGTGCTGGAGAACGTCGCCCTGCCGCTGCGCGAGAACACGTCGCTGCCCGAGCGCGTGCTCCTGCAGACCGCGCGGATGAAGCTCGACATGGTGGGGCTGCTGCACGCCCAGCACCTGCTGCCGAGCAGCCTGTCCGGCGGCATGCGCAAGCGCGCGGCCATCGCCCGCGCCATCGCGCTCGATCCGGCCATCGTCTTCTTCGACGAACCGTCGGCGGGCCTCGACCCGATCACCGCCGCCGAGGTCGACAACCTGATCGTCAAGCTCAACCAGGTGTTCGGCATCACCATGGTGGTGGTGACCCACGACCTGGCGTCGGCGGCGACCATCGCCGACCGCGCCGTGCTGATGCTCGGCGGCCGGGTGGCCGCGCTGGGCACGCCGGACGAGGTCTGGCAGAGCGGCGACCAGCGCATCCGCGACTTCGTCGAGCGCCGGATGCCGGAGAACCAGGCCCGCGGCATGGACATCGCCGCGCACATGGAGCTGTGAGGATGGCGAACAGGGGTACCCACTTCCGCGTCGGCCTGCTGGTGCTGGGCGCCGGCACGCTGTTCCTCGCCCTGCTGGCCTTCGTGCTGGGCAAGGGCCTCGCCGGCGACCACACCAGCTACTTCATCCTGTTCGAGGAGAACGTGAAGGGGATGGTGCTGGGCTCGAAGGTCAACTTCCAGGGCGTGCCGTTCGGCGCCGTGCGCGACATCCGCTTCGTGCAGGGGCGCACCGAGGTCGAGATCGTGGTCGACCGCCAGAAGGGCGAGATCCAGGACGTGACCCGCGCCCGCCTCGACCGCCTGCTGGTGACCGGCCAGGTCACCGTCGAGCTGGAGGGCTGGTCGCCCGAAGGCCGCGCCCTGGCCGAGAACTCCTACATCCAGCCCACCGCCGACCCGCTGCACCGCCTGACCCGCTCGCTGCCCGAGGTGCTCGACGAGGCGATGGGGCTGCTGCACTCGCTGCGTTCGGCCGCCGACCGCGTCGACCGCATGCTGGCCGGCGACGTCGGCCGCCGGATCGACGCGATCCTGACCAACGCCGAACGCGCCAGCGCGGTCCTGCCCGAGCGCATCGATCGCACCGCCGAGCGGCTGGACGTCCTGCTGCAGACGGCCACCAGCACCATGTCGCACCTGGATCGCACAGCCGCCGCGGTGGCGGCCACCGCCGGCGGCGCCGATGCCCAGGCCCTGCTGGCCGAGGCCCGCACCGCCCTGCGCGACCTGCACACCCTGCAGGAACGGCTCACCGCGGTGGCGATCGAGGCCCAGGGCCTGTTCGGCGGCATGCGCGGCTCCGCCGGCCAGAGCCTCGCCTCGCTGCGGGCCACCCTCGACGAGGCGCGCGAACTCATGCGGCTGCTCCGGCTGGCGCCGGACAGCCTGATCCATGGCATCAGGCGGCCCGCCGACGCGCTGGCCGCACCGGGAGCGGGACGATGAACGGATGGGCAACGCGGGCCACCGCCGTGCTGGCGGTGGTGATGGCGATCGGACTCCAGGGCTGCGGCAGCGTGCCGGCGCCCGAACTGCGGTTCTACCGCCTCGACTGGCCGCGCCCGGCCGGCGGCGAACTGCCGCGCCTCGGCGTCCTGCGGGTCCTCGACCTGCGGGCGTCGGCCCACCTGCAGGGCGACGCCCTGGTGCTGGCCGATGGCCCGGTGGCCCTGCACCGCAGCGAGGGCCATCGCTGGGCGGCGCCGGTGGAGCGCCTCGTCACCGAGGCGCTGATCCAGGGCCTCGGCCGCTCGCGGATGTTCGCCGCGGTGAAGGACCAGGGTTCCGCCGGCGGCGAGGACCTGCTCCTCGACGGCCGCGTGCTCGCCTTCGAGCCGGTGCGCGACGACGCCGGCGTCCGCGGCCGCGTCGCCCTCGAGGTCTGGATCGAGCAGCCGGGCCGGGCGCCGCTCCGCCGCGAGTTCCAGGCCGACGTGCCCTGCGGCGACCCGACGCCGGCGGCCGCCGTCACGGCGCTGTCGGCGGCGCTGGCGGCGATCCTCGACCAGCTCGTCGGCGAACTGCGGCAATGCGCCCCCGGCGCGATGATCGACGCCGCGCCGGGCCGCTGAGGCGCTAGGATGGCCGGCTCGTACGCGAAGGGAGCGCACATGCGACGACTCACCCGGTTCCTGTTCCGCCTGCTGCTCGTGCCGCTGTCCGCCGCCGGCCTCGCCGCCCAGATCGAGCCGGGCGAGACCCTGCCGGCGCTCGGCGAGCTGCGCGTCCTGCAGGGCCAGGCCGTGCCGCTGCCGCCGCCCGAGCCGAAGCTCGCCGTGCTCGCGGTCGGCACCGACCTCGCCCCGCTGCGCTGGGGCTTCGATCACCTCGCCGAACTCCGCCGCCGCTTCGGCGACAAGGTGCAGGTGGCGGCCCTGCTGCTCGGCGAGGCGCCGGCGACGCCGCCGCCCGGGAAGGGCGACCTGCCGGTGCTGCAGTGCGCCGACGCCGACGTCCGCAGCCTGTTCTACGGCGAGGACCAGCGCGGCACCTTCTGGCTGCTGCTGGGCAGCGATGGCATCGTCCGCTGGGTGGGCGAGCCGGGCCACGGCCTCGCCGAGGCCGCCCGCGCCCTGCTGGCTGGAGAGGCCGATCCGGCCGCGATCGCCGAGGACCACGCCATGCGTGCGTCGCTGCTCGGCGCGTTCGACGACTACGACCCCGAGGACGCCGTGCGCACTGCCGCCGCCCTGCTGAAGCGCAACCGCACCGACGGCGCCGCCTGGGGCCTGCACTTCGCCGCCGCCGTCGACAAGCAGGGCGATCTGGCGCAGGCCGCCGCCATCGTCCAGGACGCGCGCAAGGCCCTGGCGATGGACCCCTGGGCGCTGGCGGCGTTCGCCGATCTGGCGCTGCGCACGGCCCCCAACGACCGCGCGCTGGGCAGGCTGCTCGCCGAGGAACTGACCCTGGCGGCGCCGCTGGCCAGCGGCGACGTGCCCGTCCAGCTCACCCTGCTGCGGGCCCACGTCCGCGCCGGCAACGACCGCGAGGTGGGCCGGCTGTCACGCATGCTGGCCAAGGGCGCGGGCGAGTCCGCCGACACGGCGTTGTCCCTGGCGGAGATCCTGACCGACGACGCGACGCCGGCGGTGCACGCCGACACGGCGCAGAAGGCGCTGGAGCGCGCCGCGGCGCTGGGCGCCGAGCCGCGCCTGCTGGCGGCGGCCCGCTACGGCGTGCTGCGCCGCTGCGCCGGCGACGAGGCGGGGGCGGCGGCGTTGTTCGCCGGGTACGTGCGCACCCACGCCGAGCAGGTGACCCTGAACAACGACGCGTGGTACCACGTCACCGACATGCGCACCCGCGGCCGGTTCGGGCCGCTGGCGCTGGCGCTGGCCGAACGCATGCTCGAGAACCGCGGGCAGCTCGACGACTTCGAACTCGACACCGTGGCGCTGGTGATGTTCGTGAGCGGCCGGGTCGGCGACGCGGTGGAACTGCAGAAGGCCGCCATCGAGAAGGGCGGCGGCGGCAATCCCAACTACCGGGCGCGGCTGCAGCGCTACGAGGCGGCTCTGGCGGCCCAGGGACCCGCCGGCGGCCGCTGACGCGGGGCCGCCGGAATACTCGCCAGCGGAGCACCGTCTGGTAGCCTCCCCCGCTGCGCCATGACCACGACCGTCTTCCGCCGGACCGCGCCGGCCGTCCTCGCCGCTCTCGCCGCCCTGCTGGCCGGCTGCAGCGACAACATCGGCCGGGCCTTCGACCCGAACGTGACCCCGGGCGGCGGCGGTGGCACCACCGGACCCGCGTCCAACGTGCAGATCGTGCCGGTGGGCGGCGATGCCCGGGAGGGCCGGCCGCTGGTGCGGGCGACGTTCCCCAAGGGCGGCGGCTGGCCGACGACGGTGCCGGTGGTGGTCGAGTTCAGCGAGAGCATCAACGAGGCCAGCCTGCAGCCGACCAGCGCCAACGGCACCGATGGCCGGCTGATCGTGCGGCTGAAGGGCACCACCCAGGCGATCCCGGCGAGCTACGACTTCGTGCTGGGCGGGCGGGTGGCGATCCTGCGACCGCCGACCGGGTTCACCAACACCAACAACCAGCCCTTCGAGGTGGTGCTGCGGCCGGAGGCCCGCGACGCCGACGGGGTGCGGTTCAGCGGCACCACCGAGACGATCCTGGCGGAATTCACCGTCGACGAGGCCACCAGCGTGGCCGATGGCCGCATCCTGACCGTGTTGCCCCGGGACAACGCCAGCGACGTCGCCCGTGAGTCCGACGTGTTCGTGGTGTTCAACAAGCCGGTGAATGCGGCGACGCTGCAGGGCAACCTGCAGGTGCGGCCGGCGGGCGGCAGTGCGCTGGCCGGCACGGTGAGCACGCCGTTGCGCATCGCCGGCGTCGAGGATCCGCGGGTGGCGCGGTTCCGGATGACCGGCGGCCTGCCCGCCGGCGGTCTGGAGGTCGTGGTGAGCAGCGCCATCACGTTCGGGACGAACGGCACCCTGTCGTTCAACAACCGCACGCCGTTCAGCCGTTTCACGACGGTGCCGTTCCAGGCGCCCACCGCGGTCACCGTCGGCAATCCGGCCACCGGTTTCGCCGACAAGATCAACTCCGGCAACCTGGCGAACCTGGTGGTGCACGTCACCACGCCGGTGTCGGCGCTGGCGGGGGATCGGGTGGTGGCGCGGATCTACGGCCTGGATCCGGACACGCAGCCGACCGACGACGTGAACTTCGTCGAGCGTTCGGTGGCGCTGGCCGGCGACGGCGTGCAGACCGCGGTGGTGGACTTCGCCGGCGCGCTGGGCACGGTTGCGCGGCCGGAGTTCAGCGACGGCGCGGCGCTGTTCGCGGTGCAGCTGCAGCGGGGTGGGCAGCGCAGCGGCTACTTCCACAGCGCGTCGGCCGCCGACGTGCGGTTCGACGTGACGCCGCCGAGCCTGAGCCGGGCCGGGCCGCCCAACGTGGTCGGCACCAACGACGTGCTGAACGACCAGGAGAGCTGGACCTTCTTCGGCACCGCCAACGAGGCGGTGGCGGCGGCGACGCTCACCGACGGCGTGAACACGGCCGCGATGTTCGGCAGCGCCAGCGACGGCCGGTTCGCCTGCGCGCCGCTGACGTTGGGTCGGTTGACGGCGCCGCGGAGCTGGTCGCTGCTGCTGACCGACCGGGCCGGCAACATGGCCACGGCGGCGGTGACCGGCCGCGTGTTCCAGCGCGGGCTGCTGACCGGGGCCCAGGCCGGAACGCTGGTGGTGGAGGCCTACGACGAGGTGACGCTGCTGCCGGTGGCCGGCGCGACGGTGATCGTCGATCCGGGCGTGCCGACGGTGCCGCCCGCCGCCGGCCGGGTGATCGCCACCACCGGCGCCGATGGGCGGGCGACCCTCACCGGACTGGTCGCGGCGACCCACACGGTCACGCTGGTGCGGAGTGGCTACCATCTGGTGACGCTCTACGACTCCGGTGTGGCGCATGCCTCCCTGCCGTTGCGGCCCGAGGCCGGCGCCACCGGCACCCTGTCGGGCACGGTGGGCTTCCAGGGCGGGGCCGGCGTCACCGCGCTGGTGGGTGACACCGCCTTCGACGATCCGATGGTGCTGTCGGTGCGCACGACCACGGCGGCGCCGACGGCGATCCCGGCCACCGCGATCCGGCCGAACCGGCCGCAGCTGATCTCGACGTTCACCGGCGTGTTCGAGCCGGCGGCGGTGCCGACGTACCTGGCGCATGCCTGCACGATGTGCGGCACCGATGGGCTGACGGCCAGTGCACCCACCGGGCCGGTGAGCGTTGGCGGCACCAGCAGCCCGACCCTCGCGCCGCTGACGGCGGCGGGCACCCAGGCGAGCCTGCTGGCGCCGTTCACCAAGAACCTCGCCCAGGCCACCGGTCTCGACACCGGCAACCTCGCCGGCGCGCCGACCGTGCGGATGACCGCGTCGCTGGCGGGATTCGGCGGCCAGGCCCTGATGGGGGTCGGCTTCGCCACCGTCACCACCGGCGCCAGCTACAGCGTCAACGCCACCTACGCGCTGGGCTTCCTCGGCCTGCTGGCGCCCTACGTGCCGTCGATCTGGGTGGTGACCGAGGCGCGCGACGCCGGGGGCAACGTGTCGCGCCACCGCGCCCTGTTCCTCATCAGCAACGGCAGCCTGATCGACCTGCTGGCGCCGCCGGCGATCCCGACCATCACGGCGCCGGGCGGGCCGAGCACCGGCGAGCCGGCGGTGACGTTCGTCGATCGCCTGGACCGGGCGACGCTGCCGGCGGGGCTGGCGATCGGCGAGGTGGTCGCCACGGATCCGCAGAGCCGGCAGTGGCGCCTGCTCTACGAGGACGGGAATGGCGCGGGGGGCAACCGCACGGTGCAGTTCCCGCCGCTCGGCGGCACCGGCGCCACCGGCCTCGCCAATGGCGCCTGGTCGGTGCGGGCCGAGGGTCGGCTGTTCCTGTCGACCACCTCGCTGCAGGGCGACCTGATGCTGGAGGACCGGCGGCGGATGGAGGTCACCTACGCCCGGGCGGCGGCGGTGACCTTCACGGTCCAGTAAGCGATGGCGGCGCCTGGACCGGCGGGGCGGCGGGCGGTGGCGCTGCTGTCGGGCGGCCTCGACTCCGGCGTGGCGGCGGCCGCCTTCCGCGACGAGGGCGGCGAACTGGCCCTCTGCCTGTTCTGCACCTACGGGCAGCGGGCCGCCGTGGCCGAACGCCGCGCCGCCGAGGCCCTGGCGGTCCGGTTCGGCGCCCCGTTCGAGACGGTGGACCTGCCGTGGCTCCGCGCCGTCGCCACCGCCGCCGGTTCGGCCCTGGTGGCCCCCGGCGCCACGGTGCCCACCGGCACCCGCGAGCAGCCCGGCGACCCGCAGAGCGCCGCCGCGGTCTGGGTGCCGGCCCGCAACGCCGTGCTGGTGGCCATCGCCGCCGCGTTCGCCGAGGCCCGGGGCGCCGGCGTGGTGCTGGCGGGCTTCAACCGCGAGGAGGCCGCCACCTTCCCGGACAACTCGCCGGCCTTCGTCGCCGCCGCCGACGCCCTGCTGGGCCTTGCCACCCGCACCGGCGTGAAGGTCGTGAGCCCGACGCTGGGGTGGGACAAGGTCGGGATCGCCGCCGCCGCCCGGCGGCTCGGGCTCGGTCCCGGCGACTTCTGGTCCTGCTACCTGGGCGGGGCTGTGCCCTGCGGGTCCTGCGAATCGTGCCTGCGGTCGGCGCGGGCCTGGGCCGCAGCGGACTGATCGCCGGCATTCCCGGCCTGCACGCGTGCATCGGGGCCCGGCGCTGGCTATGGTCCCGACGGATGTCTGTCCGGCGGTCCGCGTGGACCCCGGTTGCCCGGAATCCCAGGGATTCCGCGGAGGAAACGGTCATGGTCAACAAGGTCGTCAAGGTCGTGAAGAACGTCCCGCTCGCTGCGTCCGCCCTCGTCGTGCTGCTGGCCGCCTGCGAGACGCGGCCGCCCATGCTGACGACGCCGTCCTTCGTCACCTCGCCGGCGCTGGCGGTGCGCAACCCGTCGGACATCGCCGTCCTGCCCCTGGAGGACGGTACCAGCGACCAGGGCGTGTCGCGGCACCTCGAGCTGATGCGGCAGATCCTGATGCGGCAGCTGCCCAACCGGCTCTACTCACCGCTCACCGCCCAGGCGGTCGATGCGGCCATCCGGGACGAGCACCGCTCGGGCAGCGAGACGATCCTGACGCCCGCCTACCTGAAGCGCGTGGCGGGCAAGGCCCGCGAGGACGCGGTGATGGCGGTGCGCATCGATCGCTGGGACGAGTCGTCCCTGCTGCTCGACAAGCGGGTCCGCTTCCAGATCCAGGCGGCCCTGATGGCGGCCGACGGCGAACTGCTCTGGAATGGCACCCTGGTCGGCGAGGCCAAGGCCGGCGGCGCCGGCGCCGCGCCGCTGGACAAGGAAGGCATGGCCCGTTCCTGCGCCGAGCTGGCCATGGTGGAACTGCTCAACCAGCTCCACCGCCGGCACCCCTGACCGTTCGGCAGGCGGCCTTCAGGCTCGCCGGCCGCGGCGCCGATGGTGGGGGAACCCAGGGTGTTCCCCGGGCCGGTCCGATGTCATCGGATGCCAGGCGCCGGCAGGATTCCGCCCGGCGGACCCGGCGCGCGGTTGCGCCGCCAGGGCCAGGTCGCTACCGTCCTGCCCTTTTCCATGCCCGCAAGGGCCGACCGCGCACCCGGAATCCCCTGTTCTGGAGCGCTGGTTCTGAACCCGAAAGGACGCAGCAGGGATGATCGCCAAGGACACCAAGCAGAAGCTCATCAGCGATTTCCGCACCCACGGCACCGACAGCGGCTCGCCGGAGGTCCAGATCGCGGTCCTCACCGCGAACATCAAGGAGCTGACCGAGCACATGCAGCGGCACCCCAAGGACTACCACAGCCGGCACGGCCTGCTGAAGATGGTGAGCCGCCGCAACCGCCTGCTCCGCTACCTCGGCCGCGTCGATCGCACTCGTTACCTCCAGATCGTGGAGAAGCTCGGCCTGCGCAAGTGACGCGCTCCGACTCCACGTTCTGGCCCCGGCGCCGCCTCCACCCCCGGAGGCCCGCCACGGCAGCCATGCCGCCAGCAATCACAGGAGAACCGTAGGCAACCACAGAGGCCGTCGCGGACCAGGAAGGTCCGGGCGGCGCATGCCCCACCGCCGGAGCGGCGGTCGCGGGTGACAGACGCGCAGCGCTGGTGCGCTGCGTCCACGGGCGGCGTCGGCGAGAGTCCACCAGGAGGGTGGCGGTCCGACGCGCCGGCCCAGGGGCCCGGGCCCCATCCGTCCGCGTGAGCCGGCCACGAGCGCCGGCGCGGACCCATTCCCCGGACACGAGAAGTGAGAGAGAAGAGAGAACCTTCGATGGCAAGCAAGAAGACCAGGACGGATCGTCAGGAGCAGCAGCCGCTGCCCATGGAACAGGATCAGGAGCAGGGGGGCGGCACGGGCCGCAGCGGCGGCCGGCGCCGGCGCGGCCGTGGCCGCGGGCGCGACGACGACGCCCAGGGCGCCCAGGATGACGGCGGCGACGGCGGTGACGGCGCGGTGGCCACGGCGCCGGCGACCGGGCGCACGGCCGCTACGGGTCACGTGACGGTGTCCGCCGAGATCGGCGGCCGCACGCTGACGATCGAGACGGGCCGCTTCGCCAAGCTGAGCGACGGCGCCGCGGTGGTCCGCTACGGCGACACGATGGTGCTGGCCACGGCGGTGAGCGCCAAGGGCCGCGACGACATCGACTTCTTCCCCCTGACCGTCGACTACCGCGAGAAGACCGCGGCCGGCGGCTTCATCCCGGGCGGCTTCTTCAAGCGCGAGGGCCGGCCGACCACCAAGGAGATCCTCGCCTGCCGCATCATCGACCGGTCGATCCGGCCGATGTTCCCGGACGGCTTCCGCAAGGAGGTCCAGGTGATGTCGCAGGTGCTGTCCTCGGACCGCGAGAACGACCCCGACGTGCTGGCGGCGATCGCCAGCTTCGCCGCCCTGGCGCTCAGCTCGATCCCCAACGGCCAGACGCTGGGCATGTGCCGCATCGGCCTGGTCGATGGCAAGCTGGTGCTCAACCCGACCTGGTCCGTGCTGCAGGGCGCCGAGAACCAGCTCAACCTCACCGTCGCCGGCCACCAGGACGCGATCGTGATGGTCGAGGCGGGAGCGAAGCAGGTCACCGAGGAGGTCATGCTGGAGGCCCTGGCGCTCGGCCAGAAGACCGCGGCGCGGATCGCCGCCCTGATCGACGATCTGGTGGCGAAGGCCGGCAAGCCGAAGGCGGCGTTCGAGCCGCCGCCCTCCCACGATGCCCTGCGCAAGGAGATCCTGGCGAAGTTCGGCGACGCCCTGCAGGCCGCGCCGGTGTCGCCGGGCAACAAGGCAGCCCGCAGCGCCGCCACCAAGGCCGCCAAGGAGGCCGCGGTGAAGGGCATGCCGGCCCCCGCCGGCAGCACCCCGGAGCAGCAGAAGGCCCACGAGAAGCTGGTCGGCGAGATCTGCGGCGAGATCTGCAAGCAGGCCGAGCGCGACTCGATCCTGCGCGGCCGCCGCGCCGACGGCCGTGACACCAAGACCATCCGGCCGATCACCATCGAGGTGGGCGTGCTGCCCCGCGTCCACGGCTCGGTGCTGTTCACCCGCGGCGAGACCCAGTCGCTGGGCATCGTCACGCTGGGCGGCGTCGACGATCAGCAGATCATCGACGGCCTGATGCCCGAGGGCCGCAAGCGCTTCATGCTGCACTACTCGTTCCCGCCGTTCAGCGTGAACGAGGTCAAGCGCCTCGGCGGTCCCGGCCGCCGCGAGATCGGCCACGGCGCCCTGGCCGAGCGCTCCCTCGAGGTGGTGATCCCGCCGAAGGAGGCGTTCCCCTACACGATCCGCATCACCTCCGAGATCCTGGAGTCGAACGGCAGCTCGTCGATGGCCACGGTGTGCTCCGGCACCCTGGCGATGATGGACGCCGGCGTGAAGATCCAGCAGCCGGTGGCGGGCATCGCCATGGGCCTCGTGATGGAGGGCAAGAAGTACGCGATCCTGTCCGACATCCTCGGCAGCGAGGACGGCTGCGGCGACATGGACTTCAAGGTCGCCGGCACCGGCAAGGGCATCACCGCCCTGCAGATGGACATCAAGTGCGACGGCCTCACCCCGGCGATCATGGCCGAGGCCCTGGAGCAGGCCCGGCAGGGCCGGCTGCACATCCTGCGCAAGATGCTGGAGGCCCTGCGCGCGCCGCGCGAGCAGCTCAGCCCGAACGCGCCGCGCCTCGAATCCCTGATCGTGCCGGCCGAGAAGATCGGCCTCATCATCGGGCCTGCCGGGCGGAACATCCGCAAGATGCAGGAGGACTTCGAGTGCAAGATCAGCATCGAGGACGGCGGCCTGTGCACGATCACCGGCGTCGTCGCCGAGAAGGTGATGGCCTGCCTCGACTACATCAAGACCATGACCGCCGAGGTGGAACTCGGCAAGATCTACGAGGGCCGCGTCACCGCCATCAAGGAGTTCGGCGCGTTCGTCGAGGTGCTGCCGAGCCAGGAGGGCCTGGTGCACGTCTCCGAGCTGTCCGACGGCTTCATCAACTCGGTCACCGACGTGGTCCGCATCGGCGACGTGGTGAAGGTGAAGGTCATCGGCATCGACGACTTCGGCAAGATCAAGCTGAGCCGCAAGGCGGTCATCCTCGAGGAGGGTGGCGGCGGCGGTGCGCCGGCCGGCGGCGCTGCCGAGCGGCCCGAGCGGGCCGAGCGTGGTGAACGCCCCGAGCGCGGCTTCGGCCGTGACCGCGGGGATCGCCCGGAGCGCGGCTTCGGCCGTGACCGGGGCGATCGCGGCGATCGCCCCGAGCGCGGCTTCGGCCGCGATCGCGAGGAGCGCGGTGATCGTGGTGGTGACCGTGGTGATCGTCCCGAGCGTGGCTTCGGCCGCGACCGCGAGGAGCGTGGTGACCGTGGTGATCGTCCCGAGCGCGGCGATCGCCCGGCCCGGCGCGAGGAACGCGAGGAGCGCGGTGACCGTGGCGACCGCCCCGAGCGCGGCTTCGGTCGTGACCGTGAGGAGCGGTCGGATCGCCCCGAGCGCGGCGATCGCCCTGCCCGGCGCGAGGAACGCGAGGAGCGCGGTGACCGTGGCGACCGTCCGGAGCGCGGCTTCGGCCGTGACCGCGAGGAGCGGTCGGATCG
>CAZMGG010000004.1:75066-97495 GCA_964565715.1 uncultured candidatus Brocadiaceae bacterium
GTGGCGACCGTCCGGAGCGCGGCTTCGGCCGTGACCGCGAGGAGCGGTCGGATCGTCCCGAGCGCGGCGATCGCCCTGCCCGGCGCGAGGAACGCGAGGAGCGCGGTGACCGTGGCGACCGTCCGGAGCGCGGCTTCGGCCGTGACCGCGAGGAGCGGTCGGATCGCCCCGAGCGCGGCGATCGTCCTGCCCGTCGTGAGGACCGTGGCGAGCGCGGGGACCGCGGCGGCCCGCGTGGCGAGCGCGAGGACCGCGGCGGTGGCCGTGACCGCGAGGAGCGCGGGGACCGCGGCGGACGCGACGACCGTCGCGGCGGCTTCGGGCGGCCCGAGCGCAGCGCCCCGCCGTTGGCCGAGTTCGACACCGTGCCCGCGGACCTGGAGCCCCAGGTGGGCGACCTGGAGCAGGCGGAGAACGTGTTCGGCGACGACTTCCACCGTGGCGGCGAGGACCGCGGCGGCGACGATCGTGGCGAGCGCGGCTCCCGGGATGATGGTCGGCGTCGTGGCCGGCCTCGTCGCCGCTAGCCGACGCGCCTGACGGATCCCCGCGCCGCCCGCCACCTCGCCACCCCAGGCGAGATGGCGGGCGGCGTCGTGTACGGACGCTCGCGCTCGCGGTGCCGCGGGCTAGAGTAACTGGCCATGCCCATGGGGCGCCTCTGGCCAATTCTGCTCGCTCACCTCGCCCTGGCCCTGGGAACTGCCCGGACCCAGGAATTGGTCGTGGCGCCGCGGGCCGGTGCGACCATCGCGATCGACGGCGCGCTCGACGAATGGGAAGGCCTCGACCCGGCCCTGGTGCTCGAACGGGCCGAGCAGGTGGTGGGCGCTGACCAGCGAGCCTCCTGGGCAGGCGCCGCGGACCTGTCCGGCCGGATCTGGCTCCGCTACGACCCCAACCACCTGTACCTGGCCGGCATCCTGCGGGACGACGATCTCTGGCAACCGCGGGGGAACGCCTGGACCGAGGGGGACGCCGTCGAACTGTTCCTCGACGTGAGCGGCGAGGAGCGCGAATCGACGTCCCTTCCCGAGGACTCGTTCCGGATCCTGCTGGTGCCCTGGAGCGACTCGCGACCGTGGGCGCTGCTCGACGCCGCCACCGCGACCCAGGGCCAGCCGCGGCAGACCGGTTCCTCCCTGACCGGCTTCCGGGTCGCCGGCACCAGCCGGCCGGGGGAGCAGCGCTTCGAGGCGGCGATCCCGTTCCACCACCTGCCGGGGCTGCGGCCCGGTGCGACCCGGATCGGGTTCCAGGTCTGCCTGCACGACCAGGATCGCAGCCGGCCGGGCCGGCTCTTGCGGCTGACCTCGAACGGGATGGACCCGACGGTGGGGGCCGGCGCGCTGCTGCGCCTGCGCTTCCTGGGTGAGGGTCCGCTGGCCGACCCGCCTTCGTCCGGACCGCTGCTGGGGCGGCAGATCCTCGCCGACCTGCCGTTCGTGCTGGTGCCGCTGGTGGCGGTGGCCCTGCTGCTGGTGCTGCTGCGGTTCTGGTCGACGGTCCGCATCCGGCTGCCGTGGGTGCGGCCGGTGGTGCACAGCCTCGGCGTGGTCCTGTTCGTCGCCGGCCTGCTGCTGCCGCGGGTGTGGCTGGACGTGCGCGATGGCCGGCAGCGGCGCGACGTCGAGGAACGGATGGGGCTGCTGCAGGACGTCATCGGCATGGGCGAGGTGGGCACCCTGTCGAGCTACAAGGGCGCCAGCCGCGATCGGGCGCTGATGGACCTGCTGGCCGGCAAGCGGCTGCAGCGGCAGAAGTACACCAGCTACCGGTTCCTGGCCGACCTGGCCGAGGGCGAGTTCGGGCCGGCCGCGCGCAGCTACCCCGACGAGTTCTTCAAGGTGCGGCCCTACTGGATCCCGCTGCCGAAGAACCGGCCCGAGCTGTTCCACTTCGATCCGCCGCTGCGCGGCGAGGCGCTCTACATCGCCGTGGCGCGGCCGTTCGTGCCCGCGCCGTTCGTCGTGCGCGAGCCCGAGGTGCCGCTGGTGCGGGCGTCGCTGCCGTCGGGCCGGGCCGGCGAGACGCCGCGGGGTGAGCTGCTGCAGTTCGACGGGCCGTTCGCGAGCGGAGAGGCGCTGGGCCGCGACATCTACGAGGTGGCATTCCGTCGGCTGGATCTGCGCGGCGAGGTGCGGACGCTGGGCCTGACCGCGGAGCAGGGCGCGGATCTGCGGTTGGTGGGCGTGTCGCTGCTGCCGCGGGCCGACGAGGCGGCGGTGCCGCTGTTCCTCGGCAACGCGTCGCTGGGCGGCGTGCTGACCGACCTGCGCGGCGCCTGGCCGCAGGACGCGGGCATCGAGCTGGGGCAGGGCGCGACGGCCCGGGTCAACGTCCCGGCGGGCCGCGGCGAGCCGTTCCAGCGCCTGTGGCTGTTCTACCGCGCGTTCTACCCGGGGCTGCCGGTGGCCAATCCGGGCGAGAAGGTCGCCGAGGTGCTGCTGCAGTTCCGCGGCGGACTGCCGCCGCGCACCATCACCCTCGAGCACCAGGTCAGCATGTTCTACCAGCTCGTCGTGCACAACACGCGCGACGAGCCGCCGGAGGGCTCGCCGGCGGCGGTGGCGTTCAGCTGGGTCGACGAGGCGCAGGAACGCAACATCAACGTCGTCTACCCGGTGCTGGACCTGCCGGCGGGCGCCGAGCTGGAGTCGATCGAGTTCCGCAACCTGGCGTCGTACCGCATGCGGTTCCGTTCGGTGGTGTTCGGCACCGAGAAGGACGCGGCGCCGCAGGATCCGCCGGGCTCGCCGCTGGTGCGGGTCGGCAGCGACGTGGTGCTGTCGGACGCGGTGCAGGCGCGGCTGCGCGACGCGGCGGTGGTGGTCTACCGCGACCGCCGGCTGAGCGAGGCGACGCTGCCCGCCGACGCCCGGCAGGACTACGCCACCCTGCCGCGAGCCTGGCAGGAGGAGCGTTCGGTGGGGCGGCCGGGCTTCTTCGCCGAGGAGCTGCCGAACGGCGCCCGCCGCGCGGTGGCCTACCAGGCCCTGGTCGGCGACGGCTGGGACGGGGCGGTGCTCGGCGTGTTCGTCGACGACCCGGACTGGGCGCGGTCGCGGGAGTCGGGCAGCTCGACGGGCCTGCTGCTTTGCCTGCTGGGCGCGCCGATCCTGCTGATCCTGTTCAGCGAGCTGCTGTCGGTGCTGCACAACCTGCGGCTGCGGCTGATGGCGGTGCTGTCGGTGGCATCGCTGGTGCCGCTGGCGGTGCTGTCGTTCGTGCTGGCGCAGGTGCTGGAACGGGGCCACGAGACCGACCAGCAGGACGCCGCCCGGCAGCAGGTGCAGAGCGCCGTGCGCCAGCTCGAGGACCAGAAGGAGCGGCTGCGGTCCTCGGCGCGCCAGTGGCTCAACGACCTGGCCCAGCTCTACCTGGGCCGCATGGCGGCGGTGCCCAACGAGGCCCTGCCGGAGCACCTGCAGCGCGAGGTGGTGCCCGAACTGCAGAAGCAGATGGCGAGCCAGCTGCCGCCGGAGTGGCGCGGTGGCTTCCTCAAGCTGGAGTTCAATCCGGATCCGGGCAGCGGCGAACCGGCGGTGTTGCTGCCGCAGGTGGCGGTGGCGGGCGACCAGCGCATGGCGCAGGCCGAGACGCCGGCGCGGCTGGAGCCCGGCATCTACATCCACTGGGGCCGGGTGCTGATCGGCGTGCGCAGCGAGGAACAGGTGCGCGGCGGCGCGCTGTCGCTGACCGTCGGGCGGCCGGTGGGTCCGGACCTGCTGGGCGCCCTGGCGCCGGGCCGCTCGGTGGTGCTGGCCGACGCCCGCGGCTACCCGCTGGAGGTCGCCGGCACCGGCCGGGTCGAGCCGCAGGCGCTGCTGCTGCACGGCCGGCGGCCGGCGGTGATGGCGGCCCGCGAGCAGGCGACGTTCACCGCCATGGACAAGCGGCAGGTGGTGGTGCTGCGCGAGAACGACGGCGAGGCCGAATGGCTGAGCGGCTGCGAGGTGCTGCGCGACCTGCAGAACACGCCGCGGGCCCTGCTGGTGGTGACGCAGCCCTACCAGCGGGCGACGCTGGATCTGGCCATCGGCCGCATCCCGGTGCGCGCGTTCTTCCTGCTGGTGGCGGGGCTGCTGGTCGTGCTGTCGGCGTTCCTGTCGTTCGTCGTCAGCGGCCGCATCAGCCGGCCGATCGAACACCTGGAACAGAGCGCCCAGGCGATCTCCCGCGGGCAGCTCGACACCCGGGTGGCCGAGGACGAGGGCGGCCAGATCGGCCGGCTGACCCGCACGTTCAACCAGATGGCGCGGGATCTGCAGGGTCGCGTGCAGGACCTGCAGCTGCTCAACCGGGTGAGCCGCGACCTCAGCGCGCAGCTCGATTTCGATCACACCCTGGCGGCGCTGCGGCGGGTGTGCGAGCAGCACAGCCCGGCGGACCGGGTGGCGGTCGCCCTGCTCGATCCCGAGGCGGGCACCGTCGAACTGCACGGCGGCGGCGAGGTGCAGCGCGCCGAGGCCGGCCCGGCCACGGCGTGCCTGAGCGCCGCCGGCGGGCCGTTCTGCCTGTGGGCGCCGGGAACGGGCGTGCATCCGCTGCTGGCCGGACTGCCCGGCATCCGTTCGGCCCTGGGCCTGCCGCTGCGCTACGCCGGCCGGTCGCGCGGCGCGGCGCTGCTGCTGTTCGAGCGCGCGCAACCCCTGCCGGTGAACCTGGAGCTGCTCACCACCCTGTGCGGCCAGGCGGCGGCGGCGTTGGAGAACGCGCTGCTGTATCGCCACGCGGTGCAGGACCCGGTCACCGCCGCGTTCATGCCGGACTACTTCCGTCGCCGGGTGGCGGAGGAGGTGGCGCTGGCGCAGCAGCGCGGCCAGGTGCTGGCGTTGATGGGCTGCTGGCTCGGCGACGGTCTGCGGCGGCCGCGCGGCGTCGAGCGCTTCGCGGCGGTGGTGCGGGAGCGGATGCCGGCGAACGCGGTGCTCTGCCACGCCGGCATGGGGCAGTTCCAGGTGCTGCTGCCGGGCACCGACCGGCCGGCGGCGGAGGCCCTGCTCGGCCGTGTGCTCGAAGCCTGGCACGAGGCCGAGCAGGCCCTGCACCCCGAGCGGCGCGAGCAGCGGCGGCCGGTCGGCGCCCTGGTGGTGTTCCCCGAGGAGGCGGCGTCGGCGGAGTTCCTGTTCGAGGCGCTGCGCGACCGGCTCGCCGCCGGTCCGCCGGTGGAGGCGGTCGGCCTGGAGCTCGACGAGAGCCTGCAGAAGGCCGGCGTGACCGCGGTGAGTCCGCCCATGCGCGAGGTCTACCGGACGCTGCGGCGGGTGGCGCCGACCGACCTGACGATCCTGCTGGAGGGCGAGACCGGCACCGGCAAGGAGGTGCTGACCAACCTGATCCACCGCTGGAGCAAGCGGGCGGCGGGCCCGCTGGTGAAGGTCCACTGCGCGGCGCTGTCGGAGAACCTGCTGGCCTCGGAGCTGTTCGGCCACGAGAAGGGCTCGTTCACCGGCGCCGACCGGCGGCGGGTGGGCAAGTTCGAGCAGGCCCACGGCGGCACGATCCTGCTCGACGAGGTCGGTGAGATCCCGCTGGACGTGCAGGTGAAGCTGCTGCGCGTGCTGCAGGAGCGGGAGATCGACCGGGTCGGCGGCGCCGGGCCGGTGCCGGTGGACGTGCGCGTCATCGCCGCCACCAACCGCGACCTGCTGGAGATGGTGCGGCGCGGCCGCTTCCGCGAGGACCTCTACTACCGGCTGCAGGGCGTCGTGGTGCGGGTGCCGCCCCTGCGGGACCGCAAGCACGAACTGCCGGCCCTGGTCGAGCACTTCCGGCGCGAGGTGGTGGGTGCGGGCCAGAGCCGCGTGCGGGGCTTCTCCACCGACGCGATGGACGAACTGTTCCGGCGAGAGTGGCCCGGCAACGTCCGGGAACTGCGCAACGTGGTGTTCCGGGCGATGGTCCTGGCGGCGGGCGACCAGGTCGAACTGGGCGACGTGCGGGCGGCGATGCCGGCCGCCGAGCCCGGTGCCGCGGCCGCGCCGGCTCAGCCGGTCCCAGCACCTCCCCTGGCGCTGCCGGCACCACCACCGGCTTCTCCCGCGGCGGCCGTCCCGGCACCGGCCGAGGCGTCCGCACCGGCGGACCCTGCCGTGGCGAAGCGCGAGGCGGACGAGCTGCCGCCTCGCCTGCAAGCCCTGGTCGCCCTCCTCCGGGAGCGGGTCGAGATCAGCACCCAGGACCACATGGAGGCCAACGGCGTGAGCCACCGGACGGGGCTGCGGGACCTACAGGCGCTGGTGGAGGCCGGCGTGGTCGAGCGGGTCGGCAAGCGGCGCGGTGCCCGCTACCGGCTGGCGGGCTCGAGTTGATCTGGCCACGTGACCAATGGGTCCGGCTGGCGGTCCCGCAGTGGCTGATTATCTCCCAGGCCGTGGCGGATTCACCATCACCCGTGACTCTCCGAAAAATCACAGAACGGCGTAAGTCAATTCTATAAATGTAGTTGTGATCTCATAATGATCCGCCGATGGGGCTGGCAAAATTGGTCAGGCACCTCGTTTGCTCGAAGCATGCCAAGCAGAGGAGCAATTGGTCATGCGTCAACTCGTCCTGATGGTCCTGATGTGTTTCCTGGTGGCGGGCTCGGCCGTGGGCCAGGTCGGGTTGCGGTCGGGGGCGGTCGTCTACTTCGGCAGTGCCTCCAACACCTCGTCGCCGGCCACGTTGGACGAGGCCAAGGTGCGCGAGGCGACGCCGGAGTGGCGCACGATCCAGGCCGATGGGGTCAAGAAGGGGTCGGCGCGCTACCAGCTGCTGGTGGGGGAGATGGATCGGCGGATCCGTGAGGCGGTCCGGACCGCGGCCGGCCGGGCCGGGCGCGACCTGGTGGTGCGGAAGGGCGACGTAGAAGATGCCCGGGGCAAGGACGTGGTCGACATGACCGATCAGGTCCTGGGCCATCTTGACGGGTGATCTGGCTTCCGCGGCTCGGCGCTTGAACGGTGGCCGGCGGCGGCTTCGCTTTGCCCCATGAGGCACCGCCTGCCCCATTTGCTGCTGGGCGTGATGCTGCTCGGCTGCGTCAGCGAGGCGCCGCGGCGGGCCCGCAGCCTCGAACTGCAGGCCGAGGTGGCGCAGGCCGCGCGGCCGGGCGATGGCACCGCGGTGGGGCCGCTGGTCTGGGGGCTGGGGCCAGGGCCTGGCGGACACGAGGGCCGGGCGATGACGACCACGCCCGCCGAAGGCGCGGCCCAGGATCCGGTGCCGCAGGGCCCCCAGGACCCCGCCCGGGAACTGGAGGAGGCGCGTCTGCGCAACCAGTTCGGCTCCAGCGTGCTGATCGGGCCCGACGGCCGGGTCACCAAGCAGTACTTCCTGGCCGGTGAACTCGGCGCGGTCTTCCTGAAGCTGATCGCCGACATCGGGCCCGGGCAGGCGGCCCCCCAGGCGCCGGTGGTGCCGGCGGCGGGCACCAAGGTCGGCGGCCCGGCGGCGCAGAGCATCCTCGGCCGGATGCTGAACGGGCGCGAGGTCGAGGTCACCTACCTGCCGGACTTCGAGGTGCTGAGCGGCGCCGCGCTGGTGGACCCGAAGACGGGCTCGGCGGTGACCGGCGCGCCGCTGCTGCAGGACGACAAGTCGGCGCCCAAGGTCGCCCTGCTGCTGGTCACCGCCATGCCGTCGTCGCTGGCGGCCTTCGAGGACGCGCTCGACCTGTTCTACGCCAGCATCCCGCAGATCGAGATCACGGTGCAGGTGATCGAGTACAGCAGCGCCGCGGCGCTGGCGTTCGGCGTCGACACCATCGACGACGACACGCCGAACCTGCAGAACCTCAGCTCGGGGCAGCTGGTGCGGTCGTTCACCTCGGTGTTCCCGCTGCGGCAGCCGGTGGTGGGCGCCAACCCGGTGACCGACGTCGGCCTGTTCACGCTCGGCGGGATCCACGAGTCGTGGCAGCTCAACATGGTGCTGCAGGCGCTGGAGGCCAACAACCTGGCCGACATCACCTCGAGCCCGAAGCTGGTGGTGCGCAACGGCGGCGTCGCCAGCATCTCGACGATCACCGAGATCCCGTTCCCGAAGGCGAAGATCGCCCAGCTCGGCACGGAGGTCGCCACCGACATCGCCTTCAAGCCGGTCGGCGTGAAGATGAACATCATCCCGGTGATCGCCGGCACCGACTCGGTGATGCTGCAGATCTACGCCGACGTGTCGGCGGTGACCGGCTTCGCCGACACCCAGCCGGTGGTGACGCCGGTGACCAGCACGCGCAACGCGGTCACCACGGTCTACCTGAAGAACAACCACAGCCTGCTGATCGGCGGCCTCAAGTCGGTCACCCAGTTCGAGTCCGAGACCAAGGTGCCGATCCTGGGCGACATCCCGATCCTGGGCTTCCTGTTCCGCTCCACCCAGACCAGCCGCACCGAGACCAACGTCGCCTTCCAGATCACGCCGCGGATCGTCAAGGACCGCGGCCAGCGGGTCGATCGCACCGGCGGCCTGTAGGGCGGGTCGGCGGGAAGGTCGGCGCTACAATCCCCGTCCCACGACGCCCATGGTTCCCTCCGCCGACGCCGGTGCCAGGCCGAACGCCCAGAGCGGGGTGGCCCTGGTCCTCACCCTGATCTTCGCCATCCTGCTCTACATCCTGGTGGCGGAGCTGGTGGTGACGGGCCGCATGGTCCGGCTGACCGGCGAGAACGACGCACTGCTCGGCCGCATGCGCAGCCAGATGGACTTCACCCAGGCGCAGGTGGAGGAGATGCTGTTGGACGACCTGGCGGCGCAGAGCGCGCAGAACGAGGCGGGCGGCGAGGGCGGCATGGGCGGGCTGGGCAGCGCCATGGCCGGGGCCGCCGGCGCCAGCGGCGGCGCTGCGGGAGCGGCCGGGGCCGGCGGCGAGGGCGAGGGCACCAGCGAGGCGTCCGCCACCTGCGACGGGTCCCAGGACCAGTGGTACCAGCCGCAGGGCTTCGCCGACGGCGACCTGACGACCTACGTCTGGGTCGAGGACGAGAACCGCAAGTTCAACATCCTGGCCCTGTGGAGCCCCGACGAGGAGTTCGCCCGGCTGAGCCGCGAGCGCTTCGTCCGCCTGCTGGACGCGATCCGCGTCGACACCGACTTCGACATCTCGCTGTCGGATGCCGAGCGGATCGCCCGCGATCTCGACGACTGGGTGCGGCGGCCGGGCAGCGACCAGATCCCGCGGCCGAAGCTGAAGACCGACGACGACCGCGCCCGCGAGCTGACCCTGCCCCTGCACCTCGACGAGCTGCTGATGCTGCCGTCGGTGACCGAGGAGATGTTCTTCGACAAGGTGCTGGACGGCATGGTGCTGCCGGGCCTCGAGTCGGTGCTCACCGTCTGGACCTCGCTGCAGACCGACCCGGGCAATCCGGAGAAGCTGGCGCGGTTGCGGGCGCAGAACCCGGGCGCGCAGAATCCGGGCCAGAACCCCGGCGGCACCGGCGAGGGCAGCCCGCCGGCCGGGCAGCCCGGCGCCGGCGCCAACGACCCGAACGCGCCGCCGCCGCAGCCGATCGGCGAGGGCATCCGGATCAACATCAACACGGCGCCGCGGGCGGTGCTGCGCGCCCTGTTCCCGCAGGACCGGATCCCGGACCTGGTGATCGACGCGATCCTCCGTTTCCGCAACGAGGTCGATGAGTCGCAGGAGGGCGAGGCCCCCGCCGACACGTCGCAGTTCGGCGACATCCGGCTCGGCGAGGAGCAGAAGCGCAAGGTCTTCCAGGAGGTCAGCGACCTGGAGAACATCACCGAGTTCGCCAACCTGCCGGATCCGGAGCTGAAGGCCGAGTTCCAGCTGGCGCTGACCACGCGCTCCGACGTGTTCTCGATCCACCTGGCGTCGATGTTCCGGCGCAACGACGAGAACCGCGTGTTCGTGCTGCGCCGGGCCCGTTCCATCGTGGTGCGCCAGGACAACGGCAGCGACGGCTACCTGCTGCCGCTGGTCCTGCAGGAGGAGCGGCGGGGCCTGCGGGTGATGGCGGTCGACAACCCGATCCACTACCTGGACCTGGGCTTCGTCTACAACGAGATCGACCAGTTCGCCCAGGAGGAACGGGCCTGGAACCCGTTCCTGGTCGACTTCTACCTGCCGAAGCACCAGCGCGAGCAGTTCTACCAGCCGGAGAAGCGGTAGCGCGATCAGCCGCGGTGGCGGGCGATCAGCGCGGCGAACCGCTCGAACAGGTAGAGCGAATCGTGCGGCCCCGGCGCCGCCTCGGGGTGGTACTGCACCGAGAACACCGGCAGCTCCTTGTGCCGCATGCCCTCGACGGTCTGGTCGTTGAGGTTCCTGTGGGTGACCTCGACCGCGTCCGGCAGCGAGGCCGGGTCGACGGCGTAGCTGTGGTTCTGCGCGGTGATCTCGACCTTGCCGGTCTGCAGGTCCATCACCGGCTGGTTGCCGCCGTGATGTACGAACTTCATCTTGTAGGTCCTGCCGCCGAACACGTGGCCGAGGATCTGGTGGCCGAGGCAGATGCCGAACACCGGCACTTCGCGCACCAGCCGGGTGGCGGCGTCGATGGCGTAGCGGCACACCGCCGGGTCGCCGGGGCCGTTGCTGAGGAACACGCCGTCGGGCGCCAGCTCCAGCACCGCCGCCGCCGGCGTCGCCGCCGGCACCACCGTCACGTCCATGCCGTGGGCCACCAGCGAACGCAGGATGTTGCGCTTGGCGCCGAAGTCGTAGGCCACGACCTTGAACCGGCGCCGCGCCCCGTCCGCCGGGGCCGTGGCGGCGGCGGAGAACGGCGACTCGTAGCCCTTGTCCCAGCCGTAGGCCGCCTCGGCGGTGACCTTCAGCACGTGGTCGGTGTCGGCGACGTGCGGCGCGTTCTTCACCCGCGCCACCAGCTCGGCGGCCGGCGTGTCCATGTCGCGGGTGATCAGCACCCGCATCTCGCCGCCGTCGCGGATCTTGCGCACCAGCATCCGGGTGTCGACGCCGTCGATGCCCGGCACGCCGTGCTGGGCCAGGTAGTCGGACAGCTCCATCCCCGAGCGGAAGTTGGAGGCCTCGCCGCAGGCCTCGCGCACCACCAGGCCGCTGGTCCAGATCCGCGTCGACTCCTCGTCCTCGCTGTTGACGCCGTAGTTGCCCATGTGCGGCTGGGTCAGCAGCACCGCCTGGCCGCGGTAGCTGGGATCCGACAGGATCTCCTGGTAGCCGAACATCGACGTGTTGAAGACCAGCTCGCCGAACGAGTCGTGGGCCGCGCCGAAACCGTTGCCTGCGAGGATGGTGCCGTCTTCCAGCACCAGACGGGCGGGGGGGCGGGTCTTGGTCAACGTGGGTCGCTCGGTTCGGGGCTCGGGTCGGGGGTCGCCGGGGTCGCCAGGCGGTCGATGAGCGCAGCGAGATAGCCCCCGCCGAAACCGTTGTCAATGTTGACCACCGCCACGCCGGCGGCGCAGGAATTCAACATCGTCAGCAGCGGCGCCAGGCCGGCGAAGGACGCGCCGTAGCCGACGCTGGTGGGCACCGCGATCAGGGGCCGGTCGAGCTGGCCGGCCAAGACCGAGGGCAGCGCGCCCTCCATGCCGGCCACCGCGACCACCGCGTTGGCGGCCCGGATGTCGGGCAGCGCCGCCAGCAGACGGTGCAGGCCGGCGACGCCGACGTCGTAGTGGCGCACGACGCGCCGGCCGCAGAAGCCCGCGGTCACCGCCGCCTCCTCGGCCACCGGCAGGTCGGCGGTGCCCGCCGCCACCACCGCGATGTGGCCGGCCGGCGCCGGCACTGGGTCGCGGTGCCAGGTGATGCAGCGGGCCCGCTCGTGGTGGACGGCGCCGGGCAGGGCCTGCTGCACGGCCGCGGCGTGGGCCGCGGTGGCGCGGGTCAGCAGCACGGCTCCGGCGTGGCCGGCGACGGTGGCGGCGATGGCGGCGGCGTCGGCGGGCTCCTTGCCGGGGCAGTAGACCACCTCCGGGGTGCCGCAGCGCCGCTGCCGGTCGAGGTCGACGCGGGCGAAGCCGAGGTCGGCGGTGGGCCGCAGGGCCGCCAGGGCCGCCGTCACGTCCAGCTCGCCGCGGGCCACCCGCTCCAGCACGCGCCGCAGGCGGTCGGGGTCGGCGGGCGCGTTCACCGGAACCTCGGCTTGTTGGCGGTCTGCGCCGTGGCCAGCGCCGGCAGGTCCAGATCGCCCTGCCGGCCCTGCTGCAGCCGCAGGTGGCCGAGCGCGGCGATCATCGCGCCGTTGTCCGAGCAGAGGTCGAGCGGCGGCAGCACGTGATGCAGGCGGCCCAGCACCGGATCGGTGCCCAGCCGCGCGCGCAGCAGGGTGTTGCGGGCGACGCCGCCGCCGATGCAGAGGGTGCGCGCGGGGTGCCGTTCGGCGGCGCGGCGGAGCTTGCCCACCAGCACGTCGACCACCGCCGCCTGGAACGCCGCCGCCAGGTCGGCCTGCTGCTGCGGCGCCAGCTCGGGCGCCTCGTGCTGCACGCCGGCGCCGCGCAGGTGGTAGAGCAGGGCGGTCTTCAGCCCGCTGAACGAGAAGTCCAGCGAGTCGCGGTCGAGCATCGAGCGCGGCAGGTCCAGGCTCCGCGGGTCGCCGCGCTCGGCGGCCTGCTGGATCGAGGGGCCGCCGGGATAGGGCAGTCCGAGCAGCGCCGCGGCCTTGTCCAGCGCCTCGCCCGCGGCGTCGTCGCGGGTGGTGCCGAGCCGCTCGGTCTCGCCCGGCGCGTGCACCAGGTAGAGCGCGGTGTGGCCGCCGGACGCCACCAGGCACAGGGCCGGCAGCGGCAGGTCCGGCTCGCACAGGAACGCGGCGTGGACGTGGGCCTGGACGTGGTCGACGCCGACCAGGGGCAGGTCGTGCAGCAGGCTGAGCGCCTTGGCCGCCGCCATGCCGACCAGCAGGCAGCCGATCATGCCGGGCCGGTTGGTGACCGCGACCGCCGCCAGGTCGGCCGCGCCGACGCCGGCCCGTTCCAGGGCCAGCTCGACGATCGGCAGGATCCGCTGGGTGTGGCTGCGGCTGGCGATCTCCGGCACGACGCCGCGATGCACCGCGTGCAGCGCGGTCTGGCTGTGCACGACGTTGCTGAGCACGACGCGGCCGTCCTGGACCACGGCCGCCGCGGTCTCGTCGCAGGAGGTCTCGATGCCGAGGATGCGCTGCATCGGGGGCGCGATGCTACGGTGCCCCGGGCGCAACGCGAGCGGAACCGGGCTAGCGTCCCGAGCCGCCGGTGGGGCCGGCGCGGCGGCGGGCCTCGGCCAGGGCTGCGTCGAGCTGCGGGTCCTGGTCCGGCCCCAGCGGCGCCGCCTCGGTGAGGCCCAGCTCCCTGGCCAGCGCCGCCGACGCCGCGCGGTAGCGGGCCGGCACCTCGTGGTCGCGCAGCGCCAGCTCGATCCGTTCGCGCAGCTCGGCGTCGGTGGCCACCGGCAGGTCCGGCAGGATGCCGCCCTCGTCGGGAGCGCCGGCGGCGGCGCGGCCGTGCGGTCGTTCGATGTTGCGGCCGTTGGGCGTGTAGTAGTGGGCGGTGGTGAGCTTGAGCCGGAACGGCAGGCCCTGCCAGGTGTAGATCGTGTTGACGAAGCCCTTGCCGAAGGTGCGCTCGCCGACCACCACGGCGCGGCCGTGATCCTGCAGGGCGCCGGCCAGGACCTCGCTGGCCGACGCCGAGTGGCCGTTCACCAGCAGCACCAGCGGCAGGTCGGGCAGCGTGCACTGCCCAGGGATCGCGTCGTGGCGCTCGACCACCTCGCTGCCGCGGCGCTTCATGCTGACGATGTTGCCGCTCGGCACGAGCTGGCGGGCGAGGCCCAGGCACTCGTCCAGCAGGCCGCCGCCGTTGCCGCGCAGGTCGACGATCAGCGCCCGCAGGCCGTCGCCCTGCGCCTGCAGGTCGGCGACCGCCGCGGCGAACTCGCGGGCGGTGTCGCGGTGGAAGTCCTCGACGTGCAGGCAGCCGACGCCGGCGGCCGGATCGAGCAGGCGGGCCCACTTGACGCTCGGCTTCTGCACCGGGCCGCGGGTGACGGTGACCGGGAACGGCTCGCGCCCCTGGCGGGCGATGGTGACGGTGACGTCGCTGCCCGCCGGGCCGCGCAGCCGCTCGCCGATCACGCGGCTGCGTTCGGCGGCGCCGAGCCCGGCCAGCGCGGTGCCGTCCACCGCGACGATGCGGTCGCCGACGGTGAGCCCGGCCTTCTCGGCGGGGCCCTGGGGGAACGGGTAGCGGACCACGATCCCGCCTTCGGCCATGGTCGAGGTGAGCACGCCGATGCCCTCGTAGGTGCCGGTGGTGTCCTCCTCGAAGCCCTTCACGTGCTGCGGCGGGATGTACTGGGAGTACGGGTCGAGCCCGCGCACCATGCCGGCGATGGCCCGCTCCGCCAGCAGGGCCGGATCCTGGGCCTCGACGTGGTGCTTCTGCACCGCGTCGTAGACGAGGCGCAGGGCGGTGGCCTGGGCGTCGGGCAGGCTGCCGCCGCGGGCGCCGGTGAGCAGCGCGCCGGCCAGGAACGCCGCCAGCACCAGCAGCATGTTGGCGACCAGGAACCAGACCGGCAGGCGGGCTTGCGGTTGCATCGCGACAGGATGGTAGGCGCCGCCCGGCGGCCGCAGAAGGGGGCGGCGGGCCCGCCGTTGCCCTATGCTCGCCCCGGCGATGGCGCGGATCCTGGCGGTCGACGACTCGGAGCAGAACCTCACCATGATCGAGCTCTACCTCCGCGGAGGCGAGTTCGAGGTGGTGACCGCCGGCAGCGGCCGCGATGCGCTGCAGCTCGCCGAGCGCGAGGCCTTCGACCTGATCCTGCTGGACGTGGTGATGCCCGGCATCGACGGCTTCGAGGTGTGCCGGCGCCTGAAGGCCAACCCCGGCACGGCGTTCGTGCCGGTGATCTTCCTGACCGGCCGCATGACCGGCGAGTCGGAGCGCATCCAGGCGTTCCAGGCCGGCGCCGTCGACTACCTGCAGAAGCCGGTGCACAAGGAGGAGCTGCAGGCGCGCATCCGGGTGATGCTGGCGCTGGCCGACGTGCGCAGCCGGCTCGAGCGCGAGAACGCCGAGCTGGCCAAGGCGGTGCAGGACCTGCAGGCGGCCCGGGACGACGGGGCGCGGCGTGAACAGGAACTGCGTGCCCTGGTGGAGGCCTGGGAGCAGGCCACGGCGATCGGCACGGTCCTGCTGGACGCCGACGGCCTGGTGCTGGCGGCGGATGCGATGGCCCGCCGGGTGCTGGGGCCGTTGACCCCGGGCCAGCCGCTCGGCGGATCGGGCCATGCCGCCGCCCGGCTGGACCGTCAGCTCGCCG
Source organism: uncultured candidatus Brocadiaceae bacterium (assembly GCA_964565715.1). Classification (GTDB taxonomy): domain Bacteria; phylum Planctomycetota; class UBA1135; order UBA1135; family UBA2386; genus CAZMGG01. Next base: position 90,317 of record CAZMGG010000004.1, read on the forward strand.
ATGGCCTGCGCGATCTCGAGCTGGCGGTGGCGGACGACGACGAGGTCCGAACGCTGGCGGTGCACTGCCGGGAGCTGTCGGATCAGGGCCGGCGCGTGCTGACCCTGCGGGACGTGACCGCGGTGCGCGCCACCGCCCACCGGCTGCGCCTGCGCTCGCCGGCGATGCTGCCCGCCTCGCCGGTGGAGCGGCCCGGCGGCGGCTACGCCATCAGCGGCTACGTCGGCGGCTCGGCCAGCGTGCGCGAGGTGGCGGCGATGGTGGACCGGCTGCGGCAGGGACGGTCGACGGTGCTGATCCACGGCGAGAGCGGCACCGGCAAGGAACTGATCGCCCGGGCGCTGCACTTCGACGGCCCCTGGCGGCACAGCCCGTTCATCCCGATCCACTGCGGCGCGATCAGCCCCGAGCTGATCGAGAGCGAGCTGTTCGGCTACGAACGCGGCGCGTTCACCGGCGCGCAGACCAGTCGCGAGGGCCTGTTCAGCGTCGCCGATGGCGGCACGATCTTCCTCGACGAGATCGCCGAGACGTCGCCGGACCTGCAGGTGAAGCTCCTGCGCGTCCTGCAGGAGGGCGAGATCCGCCCGGTGGGCGCCAACCAGACCCGCATCGTCGACGTCCGCATCCTGGCGGCGACCAACAAGGACCTGGCGGCGATGGTGCGCGAGGGCGGCTTCCGCGAGGACCTCTACTACCGGCTCGGCGTGGTGACGGTGCTGCTGCCGCCGCTGCGCGAGCGGGCCGACGACATCCCGGCGCTGGTGCAGCACTTCCTGCGGCGGTTCCACGAGAAGCACGGCCGCGAGGGGATGCCGGTGCCCGAGGTCTCGCGCGGCGCCCTCGACCGCCTGCAGGGGTATCCGTGGCCGGGCAACGTGCGCGAGCTCGAGAACGTCATCGACCGGGCCTTCGCGCTCGGCGTCGGGCCGGTGCTGCAGGAGGAGGACCTGCCGCCGCACGTGCTGGCCGGCCGCCCGGCGCTGGTGCTGCCCGATGAGCCGCTGGCGTCGCCGCGGCCCCAGTCCGGCGGCGTGGTGGATCTGCGGCTGCGCCGGCAGGCGCTGGAACGCGAGGCGATCGCCCAGGCCCTGGAACGCTGCAAGGGCGACAAGCTGGCGGCGGCGCGGCTGCTGGGCATCGCCCGCAGCACGTTCTACCGGCGGGTGAAGGAACTCGGCCTGTAGCGGGCCCGGGGCCGGCAGACCGGCTCAGTCCTTGCCGCCGGCCTCGTCGACCACGCCGTCGTCGCCGGCCTGCTTCTTGTCGCCCTTGTCCTGGTCCGCTTCCTCGCCCGGGATCTCCGGCGGCGCCGGCAGCTTGATCGTGGTCTCGAACCTGGCGTCGGCGCGCTCCTGCTTCTCCACCACCTCCAGTTCGCCGCGTGCCAGCGGCGGCAGGTTGTGGCGCTGGTCGTCGCTGCGCAGCGCGCTGACGTTGTTGCGCAGGAGGATCACCAGATCCGACGCCGGCACCGCGAAGCGCACCTCGGTCTGGCCTGGCTCCAGGGCGAAGCCGGTGCCGAAGTCGTAGTGGTCGTTGCCGCCGAACATCTGGATGTTCTGGTTCTGGTCCTTGGCGGCGATCCGCACCTCCATCCGGTCGCACACCGCCACCGGTCCCGGTTTCTCGGGCTCCAGCTTCACGATCACGTCGAACAACGGGAACACCAGGTCGCGTTGCGCCTCGCCGCCGGCGGTGATCACCACCGGATCGGTGGTGGAGCCGAGCCGGATGCCCGAGGCGAGGTCGACGGCCTCCATGGCGTAGCGGCCGGGGCCGAGCAGCAGCTCGAACGCGCCGCCGCGGTCGACGAACGCGCGCGGACCGGACCAGTCGTTCTGGTAGGGACTGAAGAACACCTGCTGCTGGTCGTCGGCGATCGGTCGCGCGGTGACCAGCACGCGGTCGAACGGCAGGCCGGCCTTCGGGAACGTCACCGTGCCGCGGACGCGGCCGGGCCGGTCCTGGCCGATGTCGAAGTCGGCGCGCAGGCCCCCGCGCCGCAGCCGGAACGGCTCGATCGGCACGAACAGCGCGCCGCCGCAGCGGGGCGGCGAGGGAACCTGCAGCATCAGCCGGTAGTCGCAGAGCTTCTGGCCGGTGAACTCGAACGAGCCGTCGGCTTGCGGTTCGATCGCGCCGGGCGGCTGGTAGCTATTGCCGTAGTAGGTGCGGCCGCCGCCGCTCCACTGCGGGCTGAAGTCGGGCAGTTCCTGCAGGAACACCTTCCAGCCCCGGCCGATCTGGCCGTTGACCAGGCGGCCGGCCACGGTGGCGCCGGCGGGTACCTTCAGCACGAAGCCCTGCTGCTGCTCCCGCGCCTTCAGGGTGGCGGTGGCGGGCGGCCCCTTGGGCCGGTCCTTGTGCCGCACCGTGATCTCGTGGGCGCCCTCGCCGAGGCCGCGCAGCGTGAAGGTGCCGTCGGCGGCGGTGGTCACCGCGTCCTCGGGGACGCCATCGCCCTCGTTGTAGTAGCCCTGGCTGCGGTCCTGCTGCAGCCGGGCCCACACCCGCGCGCCGGCCACCGGTTCGCCGGTGCCCTCGTCGACGATGGTGCCGCCGAGGGTCGACTCGGCGACCAGCTCGATCACCGCCGGCGGCCGTTCCTGGCCCTCGGCCACGTCCTGCCACTGGTAGTCGGCGAGCAGGCCGGGCGCGTAGCCCTCGGCGACCACCTGGATGACGCCGGTGGTGCTGCCGTTCGGGCCCGGCCCCTCGACGGTGGCGGTGCCCTCGGTGACCGGCTCGACGCCGCGCCGCATCCCGCGCAGCCGGTGCTCGCGGTAGTTGGCGTTCTGGTTGACGTATTGCTCGAACGCCGCGACGGCGACGAACTTCGCCACCGGCTGCCGGGTGGCCTGGTCGATGGCCTGCACTCGCAGGGTGCCGGCGGCGCCCGCGGCCTTCTTCTCCGGCGCCTCGAGCTGCAGTTCGAGATTGGCCCGCGGTCCTTCCAGCACGCCGGAGCGGCCGCTGTGCCAGGTCTTGTCGACCTGCTTCCGCGCGCCGATCCGGTAGCGCGACGGCCACGCCAGGGTGATCCGGAAGCTGCCGTCGGGCCCGGTCTTGACCTGGTCCCGGGCGGTGCGCACCTCGTAGTCCACCGTCACCGCCGCGCCCTCGACGCCGCGGCCCTCGGCGTCCAGCACGCGGCCGGCGATGTGGCCGCTCGGCCGCAGTTCGATCTCGAGCGGCGTGCCCGCCGACACCGGCATCCGGACCGCCTGGTGATGGCCGTCCAGGCTCACCTCGATGCGCACCGCCTGGTCGAGGGCGCAGGGCAGGTCGAAGATGCCGCTCGCGTCGGTCTCGGCCGCGCAGAACAGCGGCAGCGAGCCCGAGCGGAACGCCTGCACCGACTCGAAGGCATCCTTGGCCACCACCCGGGCGCCCGGCACCGGCTTGCCATTCGGATCGCGCACGCGCCCGAACAGGCGCTGGCCGGGGATCAGCACGATGTCGCCGAGGTCGCGCTCGGCGGGGTAGGCCTTCTTGTCGTTGTCCCAGGTCGGGTGACCCGACAGCAACAGGGCGGCGCGGTCACGCAGCGCCACCACCACCTGGAAGTCGCCGGGATCGCCGGTGGGCGTCACCAACTGCGCGAAGCGGCCCTCGGCGTCGGTCTGCACCTCGGCCTTGGCGAGCAGCGCCTTGGTCGGTTGCGTGGCGGTGGGGCCGAACGTCACCACAGCCGCGGCCAGGGGTCTGCCTTCGGGGTCCACCACGCGGCCCTTCACGGTGGTGGGGCCAGGGGTCGGTCGCTGCGCGGTCAGTCCGGCGACCGGTGCGCCCATGGCGAGCAGCGCGGCAAGGCAGGCGATGAGGGGTGAGCGGATCAGGGTCATGGGGACGCCAGGAATGAGACTCGCCTTGGAAGGCCCAGTGTCGCGGGGGCTTCCCGGCCAGGCAATCGGCGGGCGGAACGATCATGGCCGGCGGACCGGAAACGGTGGTCGCCGCTCCGGCCGGGTGCGATAGCATTCTCCGACCCTCTGGGCGTCGCCCCGATGCCGCGGTCGCCTGCCGCGACACCGTACCCCCGCCTTTCGCACATGTCCCGAACCCTCCTTCGCTCCTCCCTCCTCGCCGTGGCCGCCCTCGCCGCCGTCGCCTGCAGCAAGCACAAGGCCAGCGGCGGCGTGACGCCGACCCTGGTCTTCGGCCCGCCGACGGCGACCCCGATCGGCCTGAACGGCGCTACCGGATTCGTCGTCATGGACATCGATGCCGACGGCGTGCTGGACGGCGTGGCCGCCCACGAGGTGTCGGGCATGCTGACGGTGCTGCGCAGCCTGACCACGCCGACCCAGATCCCGGTGGGGGCCGCCGGCGCGGTGGTGGCGGTGGGCGACATCGACTTCGACCGCCGCCCCGATCTGATCAGCGCCAGCGCGGCGCTGGGCACCCTGGCGATCACCCGCGCCACGGCGTCGGGCTTCGCGGCGCCGGTGATGGCGACCATGGCCGACGGCGCCCGCCAGATCCTGCTGGCGGACCTGAACGGCGACGGCGGCCTCGACCTGGCCGTTGCGCACACCACCGCGGCGCAGGTCAGCGTGCTGCTCGGCACCGGCCTCGGCGGCTTCGGCGCCACCCGCGTGGTCAACCTGCCGGGCGTGGCGCTCGGCATGGTCTCCGCCGACGTGAACTTCGACGACCGCCCGGACCTGGTGATCGCCACCGCCGGCCAGGTCCACGTGCTGCTGCAGCAGCCCGGCGGCGTCGGCTTCGGCGCGCCGCGCATCAGCGACGTCGCCGGTCTGACCGGCCGCCTGGCCGTGGCCGACATCGATGGCGACGGCGACACCGACATCCTGGCCATCGGCCAGGGCGGCACCGCCATCGTCACCCTGGCCAACGACGGCGCCGGCAGCTTCACCGTGCTGCCGGCCTACGGCCTGCCGCTGGTGGCCACCGACCTGCGCGGCGCCGACCTCGACATCGACGGCAACGCCGACGTGGTGATGACCGCGGGCACCCAGGTCCTGGCGGCCTACGGCCTCGGCGCCGCCGCCGGGGGCGGCTTCGGCCCGCTGCAGTCGCTCGGCGCCGCCGCCACCGCGGTCGGTCAGCCCACCCTGCTGGACGTGGACGCCGACGGCGCCATCGACGTGGTCTTCGTGATCGGCGGCGAGAACGTCGGCCAGCTCCGCAATCCGCGCATCCAGCCCACCGGCCTGCGCCCCTACGGCAGTGGCACCTCGGGTTGCCGCGGCCGCCTCGGCCTCACCGGCAACAGCCGGCCGACGCTGGGCAACTCGACCTTCCACCTGGTCTGCTCCAACGCCCCGGCCAACGCGCTCGGCTACCAGATCCTCGGCGGACCGATCGACGAGACCGGCACCGACCTCTACGGCATCGGCCTGAAGCTCCACATCGGCACCGGCCTGGTGGAGAGCAAGCTCATGCTCAGCAACGCCTCGGGCCAGGCCTACAACCGCGAACGGATCACGACCTTCCCGGAGATCCTGTCGGTGCCGGTGTTCGCGCAGATGCTGTGGTGGGAGGGCGCCAACCGCTGCTCGGCCTCGACGATCGGCGTGGTCAGCTCCCGCGGCCTGCACATCACCATCCAGCAGCCGTAGCCCAAGCTTCCGCGGGTGGCCCCTGGCGGGACGGCCCGGGCCCGGCCATCATGCCCGGGCCCCCGCCCCGTGGAGTCGCCCATGCGTTCCGCGTCCCTCGCCGTAGCGCTCGCCGCGCTGTCCCTCGCCGCCAGCCTTCCCGCCCAGCGTGGCGGCGGCCGCGGCCGCTCCGAGGCCATCCAGGAGCGCGTCGGCTGCTTCTTCGCCGACGCCACCGCCACCGCGCCGCAGGAGGGCGCCGAGGTCTGGACCGGCATCGCCGGCCTGCAGGCCGCGGCCGAGAAGAAGGAGATGGTGCTGGTCTACCTCTGCGATGCAGAGCCGAAGCGTGAGCAGTACGAGCAGACCCTGTTCAACTTCGACGAGGTCGGTGTCGCGCTGCGCTGCTTCCGCTGCCTGAAGGTCGACCTCGGCGCCTGGCCCGAGGGCGCGGCCAGGTACGGCCAGAAGGCACCGGTGTTCCTGGCCTTCGGTCCCGATGGCAAGCTGGCCGGCGAGCTGTCGCAGGCGGGCTACAAGGCCGCGGTGAACCCGGTGATCAAGCTGCTGGAGAAGGCGGCCCAGGGCCACCTGAAGCCGGCGCTGCCGGCCTTCGTCAAGGGCTACCGCGACGTCGTCCAGGGCCTCGAACAGGTCGAGCGCGATCGCAAGACGCTGCAGGACCGGCTCGGCAAGCTGGACGACAAGGACGCGGCCAAGAAGGCCGACCTCGAGAAGGACCTGAGGCAGCTCGACCAGGAGGAGCAGAAGCTGCTCGACCAGGAGAAGGGTCTGCTCGAGAAGGCGAAGGTCCAGCCGCGGGACCCGGCGGCGAAACGGATCGGCCAGCGACCCGGCCGCGGGCGCTAGGTCGCGGCGTGCGGCCGAGCCGGATCCGGGCGCTGATGGCTTGTGTCGGGTTGACTCCTTGGTTGGCGCGTCCGATGATCTTTCCAGCCCTGGACGCCGCGAATGCCCAAGTTCCACTTGGGAGACGCGCCCGCGAACGCGGGACCGCATAGCGGCGACGGGGCTATTCTTCTTGGCCGGGGGCTTGTGGGACGAAGAGCCAGTGTCTGTAGGCGTGGTGCCATCTGTTGGCCCGATCCCCATCCGTCCCGGTCGAGATGCCGATGTTGAACCCTGGGCGCAGAGTCCGGATTCTCGCGAGGATCTCCTTGTAGAGTTGTTCCTTTGCGATTGTGCGACTTGCTCGCCGTCGTGCGTTCTCAGGTCGTTCGCGGTTCTTGCCGTTCAGCTTGAACTGCATCGCCCCGAGCACGACATCTGTGCACTGCAGCACGATGTGGTCGTGGGACCTCACCTCGCCCACATCGGGATCAACGACCACCTGACGATGGCGAAAGCTGGCTTGGCTGCTCAATGCTGCCAGGTGCTGTCTGAAGGCTCGCCGCCGATCAAGGCTGTCAGGCAACTCGTCGAAGAGGAGGCGGACACGCGTCGGATTGGGCACGAAGGGCAAGCCGAACGCGTGCTTGATGAATTGGTAGTACAGCAGGAAGTAACTGTTCTCGCGCTGTTCACGGGTCAGCCAGCTCGCTTGGTGCCGGTTCTGCGTGAACATCACGCGGAACTTCACGCGCCCGCCTTG
>CAZMGG010000005.1:0-95054 GCA_964565715.1 uncultured candidatus Brocadiaceae bacterium
GAGGTCGCTCGCGCTGTCGCGCCGAGAGGCGCGAGAGGCAGCGGGCAACTGAGCGCCCGCGCCGTCAGGCGCGGGCCGAGGTCGCTCGCGCTGTCGCGCCGAGAGGCGCGAGAGGCAGCGGGCAACTGAGCGCCCGCGCCGTCAGGCGCGGGCCGAGGTCGCTCGCGCTGTCGCGCCGAGAGGCGCGAGAGGCAGCGGGCAACTGAGCGCCCGCGCCGTCAGGCGCGGGCCGAGGTCGCTCGCGCTGTCGCGCCGAGAGGCGCGAGAGGCAGCGGGCAACTGAGCGTCCGCGCCGCCTATCCGGCGCGCTTCCACAGCCACCAGCCGAGCGCCAGCACCACGCACACCGCGGTGATGACGCCGAGCCGGCGCAGCAGGAACGCCAGCACCGGCGGGCCGAAGCGGTGCAGGATCCACACCGTCAGGTAGAAGCGCGGCGCGCGGCTGAGCACCGAGGCCAGCACGAAGATCCCGAAGTCGACGTGGCCGTGGCAGACGCCGGCGGCCACGGTGAACACCTTGTAGGGCAGCGGCGTGAAGCCGGCGAGCCAGACCACCAGGAAGGTCTGCTCGCCGAACGCGGCGCTGACCTCCTGGAAGAGGGCGGGGCTGAAGCCCGGCACGTGGTCGTAGAAGAAGCGGTCGACGCCGGCGTCCCAGAGGAACATGCCAAGCCCGTAGCCCAGCATGCCGCCCAGCACCGAGGCCAGGGACACCAGGAACGCGTAGTGCCAGCGCCGTTCCGGGCGCGCCAGCACCAGCGGCACCAGCACGACCTCCGGGATGATCGGCGACACGCAGGCGTCGGTGAACGACAGGAAGCACATCAGCGGCACCGCGAAGCGGCTCTGGGCCCAGGCGCGGAAGCGGGCGCGGATGCGCACCAGGAGGCCCGGCGGGGCGGTGGGAGATGGTTCCTCGGGGGCGGCGGCCGGCGACACGGGGCGGCGAGGATAGCGACGCCGGGAGACGAGGCCAGCATTCCCGGTGGCGTCAGGCGTGCAGCCCGGCGAGAGCCTGCAGCACCGCGGCCACCGGCAGGCGCTGGCCGAAGACGAGGATGCCGCGGCGGGCGAGGACGGCAGCCGGCACGCGGGCGGCGCTGCGCGCCTCGATGCAGAGGAGCAGCGGCTGCGGGCAGGCAGCGAGCAGCGCGAGCTTGTGGGCGAGGTAGTCGGCGGTCCAGTAGCCGGCGATCTCGAGCAGGTGCCAGGGCCCGTCGGGCCGCCGGCGCAGGGCGAAGTCGGGGAAGCTGAGGCGCGCGCCGACGGCCACCGGCAGCGGTTCGCGGATCAGGTCCCAGTCGGGCGCCTCGCGGAGGAGATCGTGGCGGAAGCGACGCTCGAGGACGCTGTGCGCCGCGCTGGGCGGCGGACCGGCGGGCAGCGGGTCGCCACTTTGCAGTACGAAGTTGCCGTGGCGGCCTTGCACGTGGACGCGGGCCTGCAGGCGGTAGCGGTGGCACCAGGGCAGCATCGGCACCAGGGCGGCCAGCGCGCGGGCGAGGCGGCGGGCCCGGGGCGGGTCGGCCCGGGGGCCGGGCAGGAGCAGGGCCAGGGGATCGTCGGGCGTGGGCTGCCGGGCGTGCCGGGGCATGCCGTGCAGGGCGAGGGTGCGCAGCACGGCGAGGCTCTCGCCCCACAGGCGGAGGTGGACGGAGCTGGCGTGGCGGAGGAAGGCCCGGGCCTGCTCGCGGTTGATGCGCAGCGCCAGCGCCGAGGGATCCGGCGGCGCGGCGAAGGGCTGCACCGGGGCCAGGCGGGGCAGGTCGCGGAGCATGGCCTGCTGCAGGTCGGCGGGGGTGCTCCTGAGTTCCGCGGCGAGGGCCTGCAGGGCGGCGGCCGGGCCGAGGCGGGCGGCGGTGTGGCAGAGGCGCTGGCGCAGGTGGCGGGCGGCGGGTGCGTCGGCGGGGCGGCAGACGAGTTCGCGGCTGAGCACGGTGCGGGCGGCGGGCAGCAGCGGGCTGGTGCCGGGGAGGGCGGTGCGGAGGCGGCGTTCGGCCTCGGCGCGGGGCAGGCCGACCAGGGACTCGGCGGTGGCGCACAGGCGTCGCAGCCAGGGGCGATCCCGGTCGGTCAGCCAGTGGGCCACCAGCTCGTCGTCGACGAGGGAGAAGACCAGGTCACGCTCGCGCAGCACGGGCGAGGGGTGCGAGGCGGGCCGATTCGATGGTCTCGGCGGCCACCAGTTCGAGGAAGGCGCCCTGCGGCGCCACCCGCAGGCGGCGGGCCTGGTGCTGGCTCTCGCCGAAGGCGCGACCAACGACGACGCCGAGGTCCGCCGGCGGCAGGCCGTGGGCCTCCTCCAGCAGGCGCGGGCCGACCAGGACCGGCAGTTCGCCACGGGCGTGGGCCTGCAGGGCCGCCAGGCGTTCGCTGCGCGCCATCTCGCCGGTGAGCGGCATCACCAGGCAGTCCTGGGCCAGGGCGTAGGCCGAGTCGCGGTCGGCCGTGAACAGGAGGATGCGCCGGCCGCGGTGGCGTTCGAGCAGGGCGCGTACGGCGGTGCGCTTCCCCGTGGTGCAGTGCAGCGCGCGCAGGGCGCGGTGCCAGGCCAGGAGGCCGGGCCGGCCCGCCGGATCCTGGCGGGCCCAGCGCACGAACTGCGGGAAGCGGGCGCCGGGCGCCATCGCCTGGAAGCGGTCGTAGGCGCCGAGGAAGGTCGACCAGGCCGTGTCGTAGTCCTCCCGTTCGTCGTCGGTGAGCGGCAGGTGCAGCACGCCCTCGGTGTGGACGGCGGTGGCCTGCGCCCAGACCGTCGGCCCGAGCAGGCGGCCGAGGTGCTGCACGCGCTCCCAGGTCGGGCGTTCGCCGGTGAAGCCGATGCGGATCGGCGCCGGACAGGGCTGCAGGCAGGCCTGCAGGGCCGTCACCGGCACGCGATCGCAGCCGTCGGCGACCAGCACGGCCATCGGCTCCTCGCGCCGGTGGACGATCTCGGCGAAGGCGTTCCAGGTGGTGATGGTGACCCCGGCGCCGAGGCCCGGGGGACCGAGGGCCTCGCGCCAGCCGGTCACGCCGGCCTCGGTGGGCACGAGCACCACGGCCGGCGCGGCGGCCGGGGCCAGCAGGGCCCGGACCGTGGCCGAACGATCGGCCGGCGCCATCCCCAGCAGCAGGCCGCGGCCGCGGTGGGCCGCCAGCGCGTGCAGGGCGAGGTCGACGGCGGCCGGCGGGGCCGGGGAACGCGGCGTGGGTGCCGGGCGCAGGACGGTGTCGGAGTGGTCCATGACACCTTCCTGTGCTCCGGATCGGCCGTCCGGTTACGCGGCATCCGGGGAATCCTGGTCCCGCGCGGGCTCAGCGGGCGCCGACCGGGCCGTAGAGGCGGACCACGCCGGGGCCGTCGCGGCCCTCGCTGGCGATCACCAGTTCGCCCGACGGCAGGAACGCCAGGCCCTCGGGCTGCGGCAGTTCGTCCTGGGCGAAGGCGTGCAGGCCGCGCAGGGCGCCGTCCCGGCCGACCACCAGCAGGACGCGGTCCGGCGACGACAGCAGCCAGCAGTCGCCGGTGGTGGGGTGCACCGCCACCTCGCTGAAGTGCAGCTTCAGATCCGGCTTCTCGTGGCCCTTGCCGGTGATCCGCGTCGGCAGGGCGGCGCCGATGGCCTTGGCCTGGGCCAGCACGTCGCTCACGCGCAGATCCAGCACCGGCTGCCGGGCCACCGCCAGGGTCGATCCGTCCAGCGCGTAGACCGTGCGGTGGTCGGCGCGGCCGTCGGCCGGCGGCCCCTTCGGCGCCAGCAGGAAGCGCCGGTCCACGGGATCCCAGCACAGCCCCTCGAACTCGGCGTAGTCGCGCTTCTTCGGCACCGCCTCGGTGGCGTCGGCGATGGCCAGCTGCTCGCCCTCGCTGCGCAGCCGCAGCACCGTGCCGTCCGAGCGCAGCACGTGCAGCACGCCGTTGCCGAGCGCAAGACCCTCGTAGTCGCCGCGGGGCCCGAAGGTCAGCGTCCGCTGCAGCGCGTTCGTGCGGAGGTCGAGCACGAAGATGGCGCCCTTCTCGTCCTGCAGGCAGCCGAGCGTGTGGCCGTCCAGCACCAGCACCGCCGAGATCTCGCGCAGCTGCGGCGGCAGCAGCAGGGAACGCACCGGCGCGCCGAGCTGGTAGCCGGCGACCACCACCGATGGCGGCGGCGGCTGGCCGCAGGCCGACAGCGCCAGGGCCGCCAAGGCCGCGCAAACCCTCACGGCGCCCACTCCGGCTCCGGATCGACGCCCAGCGCGTCGGCCACCCGGTTGATGTAGTTGAAGTAGGCTGTCACCTGCACCGCGGCGTGGATCTGCTCGTCGCTGGCGCCGGCCGCCCGCAGCGCGTCGGCGTCCTGCCGCGTGCATTCCCAGGGCGTGCGGGTGACCTTCACCGCGTGGCGCCACAGCGCCGCCAGGTGCGGTTCCAGCGCCGGCGTCGGATCCATGGCCAGCAGCGCATCGGCCCGGCCGTCGGGCGCCTCGGCACGGAGGTCCGCCTCGTGGGCCCGCGTTCAATAGACGCACTGGTTCAGCCGGCTGGTGGTCACCGCCAGCAGCTCGCGGAACCAGCGCGGCAGGACCGAGCGGGGATCGGTGGTGGTGGCCAGGTACAGGCCCATGCTGGCCTGCAGCGTGCGCGGCTCCAGCGACTGCACCTGCAGGATCTGGAACACCTTGCCGGCGCGCTGCATGGCCGCCTGGTAGATCGGCCTGAGCGCGCCCTCCTCCTCGCCGGGCCGGACCGTGCGGATGAAGGCCATCAGCGTTCCCGCACCCAGGTGACGGCGGTGCTCGGGAAGGCCTGGACCTTGTCCTGCTCGTCGCGCAGCCAGACCCAGGCGCCGAGCGGCGCCAGCAGCTCGCCGTCGTGCAGCGCGCCGCCGACCAGGACCCGCACGGCGCTGCCCGGCGGCAGCAGCCCGTCGTCGCCCTTCCCCTCGCCGGTCTTCTTCCCGCCCTCGGCCTTGTCCGGCTCCGCCGCGTCGGCGGGCGCCGCCGGCTGCGGCCGCAGGCTCGCCGGCAGCAGGTGCGGCGCGGGCACCGCGGTGAACACCGCGTCGGCATCGTCGTCGGGTCCGCCGCCGAGCTGCACGCTCACCGGGAAGTGATCGCTGTAGGTCTTCCGCCAGGCGTCCTTGTCGGCGAGGCCCTTCTGGTTGTGCACCGTGAACGTCTCCCGCCGCACCTCGCGGAAGCCCTTGCCGATGGCGATCTGGTCGATCGGCTCGTCGAAGTGCACGATCGTCGGCGTCAGCTCCCGCGGCCGCAGGTAGTCGACGAAGTCGCCCTGCGCCAGCCGCTGGTGCGCCCGGCTGTTGTAGGTGTGGTTGAAGTCGCCCAGGATCACCACGTCGCGGTCCTCGCGCGGGTTCTTCAGCCGCTCCTTCAGCCAACCCTGCAGCAGGCCGACCTCGGCCTCGCGCTTCTTCTCGTCGGCCTCGTTGCGACCGGCCTTGAAGTGCACCGCCACCGCCCGGAAGTCGACGCCGCCGCCGCGCTGGCGGAAGCAGGCGCTGACCGGCACGCGGTGGAAGACCGGCAGGCCGTCCTGTTCCCGCGGCAGGTCGAGGGGTTCCTCGGCCTGCAGCAGCTCGATCTTGCCGTTGTTCCACAGGAAGCCGACGCCGATCTGGGTGGTGGCGCCGCGCTCGGTGAACGAGCCGGTGGTGCCGAGCACCGCCTGCCAGTCCGGGCCGATCCGGCGGGCGAGATCGCGCAGCGCGTCCTCGCCGCCGACCTCGCTCACCGCCAGCACCGCGACGCCGAGCTCGCGGACGAACGCCGCCATCGCGTCGAGATCGGCGTCGGTACGCTGCGGCTCCTTGCGCCAGCCGAGCTGTTCGAGGTTCCAGGCGCCGATGCGGATCGGCTCCTGGGCCGGCAGCATGGCGGTGGCGAGGCAGAGGAACAGGGCGCCGGTGATGGCGCGGCGGAGGAAGGCCTTCATGCAGGCCGGGACTCTAGCAAGCCGGCCCGCCGCCCGCCTCGGCCGCGGCCCGGACCTGCCGCATCAGGTCCTGCAGGAAGTGGATGTTGTGGATCGACAGCAGGATGCCCGCCAGCATCTCGTCGGCCACCGCCAGGTGCCGCAGGTAGGCGCGGCTGTAGCCGCGGCACGTGTAGCAGCCGCAGCCTGCCACCAGCGGCCCCGGATCGTCGGCGTACTGCGCGTTGCGCAGCTTCAGCGCGCCGTCCGGGCCGAATGCGGTGTGGTTCCGGCCGTGTCGGGTCGGGATCACGCAGTCGAACAGGTCGACGCCCCGGGCGGTCGCCGCCAGCAGGTCCTCCGGCATGCCGACGCCCATCATGTAGCGGATCTTCCCCTCGGGCAGATGGTCCACCGCCGCGTCCAGCGCCACCGCCATCTGCTGCTTGGTCTCGCCGACCGACAGCCCGCCGATGGCGTAGCCGTCGAACTCCATCGCCGCCAGCGTGGTGGCCGACGCCGCCCGCAGGTCGGGCAGCGTGCCGCCCTGGACGATGCCGAACACCGCCTGGCCGCGGCCGCTGCCGCCCCAGCTCTCGTGCAGGTCGCGGGCCTGCCGGGCCCAGCGCAGCGTGCGGACGTGGGCATCGCGCATGGTGTCCGCGTCGGCGTCGCCCGGCGGGCAGTGGTCGAGCACCATGGCGATGTCGGGACCGAGCTGCCGCTGGAAGCCGAGCACCGACTCGGGCGTGCAGCGGTGCGTGCTGCCGTCGATCACCGACTGGAAGGTCACGCCCTGCTCGTCGATCTTCACCTTGCCGCCCAGCGAGAACACCTGGTAGCCGCCGCTGTCGGTGAGGATCGGCCCGCTCCAGTTCATGAAGCGGTGCAGGCCGCCCAGCCGCGCGATCCGCTCGGCGCCGGGCCGCACGTGCAGGTGGTAGCTGTTGGCCAGGATCAGCTCGGCGCCGGTGCCGCGCACCTGCTCCGGCGTCAGGCCCTTCAGGGTGGCGTAGGTGCCGACCGGCGCGAAGCACGGCGTCTCGAAGGTGCCGTGCGGCGTGTGGAAGCGGCCCCGGCGCAGGCGGCCGTTCCGGGCCAGCAGTTCGAAGCGGAACATCAGCCCTCGAACGGGAGTTCGCCGGTGCCGTGCGCGCCCGGCGGCAGGCCGAGGTGCTCGTAGGCCCGCGCCGTCGCCACCCGGCCCCGCGGCGTGCGGCTGAGCAGCCCGCAGCGGATCAGATGCGGCTCGAACACGTCTTCCAGCGTGTCCTCGGCCTCGTCGACCATCGCCGCCAGCGTCTTGATGCCCACCGGCTCGCCGCGCAGCGCCAGCGCCCGCAGCAGCTTGCGGTCCATCTCCTCGAGGCCGAGGTGGTCGATGCGCAGCCGGTCGAGACCCTCGCCGGCCGCCGCCAGGTCGATCGCCGCCTTGCCCTGCACCTGGGCCAGGTCGCGGACCCGGCGCAGGATGCGCAGCGCCATGCGCGGCACGCCGCGGCTGCGTTCGGCCAGCAGCTTCGCCGCCGCCGGTTCCAGGGTGGCCGCCAGCCGTCGCGCCGCCCGTTCCAGGATCCGCTGGATGTCGGCGGGCGGGTACGGTTCGAGCCGCTCGACGATGCCGAAGCGGGAGCGGAACGCCGCCGACAGCAGCCCTTCCCGGGTGGTGGCACCGACCAGGGTGAACGGCTGCACGCCGAGCCGCACCGAGCGGCCGCCGGGCCCGGAGTCGAGCACCACGTCGATCGCGTGGTCCTCCATGGCCGAGTACAGGTACTCCTCGAGGATCCGCGGCAGGCGGTGGATCTCGTCGATGAACAGCACCTCGCCCGCGCGCAGCCGGGTGAGCGTGCCGGCGAGGTCCTTCGGCGCGTTCAGGGCGGGCCCCGAGGTGACCGTGATCGGCACCTGCATGCCCTGGGCGATCAGGTGGGCCAGCGTGGTCTTGCCGAGCCCCGGCGGGCCGGCGAACAGCACGTGGTCCAGCGGCTCGCCGCGGCCGCGGGCCGCGGTGATGGCGATTCGCAGGTTGTCGCGCAGGCTGTCCTGGCCGACGAACTCCTCGAAGGTGCCGGGCCGCAGGCTGCGGTCGAACTCGTGCTCCTGGGGTTCAGGCTGCTCGTGGAAGATCATCGCGGGTGCCTGGGGCGGAATGGTATGACCGGCGTCGGACCATTCCACCGCCGTGACGCCTCCCGACGAACTCCCGATCCACGACCTGCTGGGCGAGGCCGGCATCGCCGCCCTGGTGGCGGGTTTCTACCGGCGTGTGCCGGCGGATCCGGTGCTGGGGCCGATGTACCCGGCGCAGGACCTGGCCGGCGCCGAGCAGCGGTTGCGGGACTTCCTGGTCTACCGGTGGGGCGGCAGCCCGAGGTACATCCAGGAGCGGGGCCACCCGCGGCTGCGCATGCGGCACGCGCCGTTTGCCGTGGATCAGGCGGCGCGGGACCGGTGGATGGAGCTGATGGGGGCGAGCATCGACGAGCAGCTGGCGGCGGGGCTGCCGGGGCTCACGCCCGAGGTGGCGGAATGGCTGCGCGGGTTCCTGGGCGACATCGCGACGTTCCTCATGAATCGCTGAGGGCCTCCGGTCACCACCGCACTCTTGCCGGAGGACATCAAGAATCCAAGGCTATTCTCTTGACATCGGTAGGGGGGGGTGTTCCGTCACGGCCTGTGACAACCTGGCCTCATGAGGCTCTGGCGATCTCGAATCGAGAGGAATAGCAGCATGGCAGCGACGCAGCGCGGCGTGGTGGGTCTGAACCTCTTGGCGGTCTTCTTTGCTTCGTGCGTAGCCCTGGGGTTGGCAGCGCCGCTGATGACGGCGGACTCGTGTCATGGCAGGGGCTTTCAGAACGCGCAAGGGGGGCATGAGCTGGCGTCTCTGGGGGCAGGCGCATGCGCTGCCAACAACTGCTCGAAGATCGAGGATGTCACCAGCACGCCGGGGCTTACCATTACATGGTGCGGCTGCAATCAACAGGCTGGTGCGGAGAAGTCTTGCTCGCACGTCACTACCAAGTGCACCCCGATCCTGCTGAAGAATGCTGGTGGGTCTGTCTGGCTGGCCTGCCTGAACTGTGACTGTCATGTCACCAGCCCACCTCAGATCAATGGGCGGTGTGGCGTGACCAACCCCATCCCCGTCGGCTTGGCTAACGCCAGTGATACCTGTGTCTGCGTCAACCTCGACGACTAGCATGAGTGGCCGCTTTCTGCTGGCGACTGCGTTCGTGCTGGCGTTGGGTGTTGTTGTGTCTGTCTTGGTGGTCCCCGAGGCTTGGCGGGGCGACCCATCGGCGGCACTTCCCTCGCCGGCGCCTGGCTCCGCTGAGGTTCGGGGTCAAGGCGCGGCTTCTCCATTCCAGGATTCGCAGCCTGAGCAATCGAGGGTCAGTGCCGACTACCATGTTCGAGTGGCGTCGGTGACGACAGGGGCTGCCATTCCCGGGGCTCGGCTTGTGCGCCTTCCTGGTTCAAGCAAGCGCACCACCACAGAGTTGCTCGGCGAGTGGATCGCCGACGCCGATGGCGTGTTATCCATCCCTCACGATGTCGCGAGCATGGACGACTCAGGATGGAGGATCTCGAGCCCAGGCTGCGCAAGCCTCTCGCTGCGTGGGAGGCTGCCACCAAAGGTCCATCTTGCAGCGGGACGCTCGGTCAAGGTGCGGCTTGAATGGCAAGCGGGTGGGCCGGCAGTTGGCGTTCCCGTGATCGCGTATCAGCGGCAGGCTCCTGCGGCCGGCGTGGGTTGGAAGGAAGGCCAGCTGCTGGTGCCTGGGGTGGATGATCGTTCCGCAATATTCGTCATTGAGACTGATGCAACCGGAACTGCGAGCTTCGAAGACCTTGGCTCCTCCGCATATGGCATCGGAATCGACCAAGGTGACCATGTCCTGATTGAACTGGACCATGTGGAGGTCCCGGCTGGGAGCGATGGCCTGAGCGTGGCGGGAATCGTGGCGCCAGCCTACTGCTGCGTGATTCGAGGAGTCGGCGGATCGGTCTTGGACGTTACACTCGATGGCGTAGAAGGCGGCGCCCTCGCAAGCGGAGGCGGAGTTGGGTTGGGGCGCCTCAAGAGAAGGCTTGAAGAGGACTTCCCAGGCTGTATGGCTGTAGTCTGCTGCGTGGCGCATCCGGTAGCCGGCCTGACAGCTTCAGTCTCCGTTACATTGGTTGACTGGCGGACGGTACAGTCATCGATCCTGCTCTTGCGTCCCAGTCGGGCACGCGTCACGGATATCAACGGTACTGTCGCTGAGGCCTTCGGTGCACTGCAGGTGGAGATGGTGACCCCAAGCGGCCGGAAGGCGGTCGGCATTGAAGCCAGCGCGGCCCTTGTTGGACGAAGGGAGAGGGGTTTCCGCGGGGTTCCGATGGTCAGCGGGAAGCCCCAGAAGGTGCCGCCAGGGCGTTATGTTGTGACGGCATGGACTCCGCTGCTTCAGGCGGGTCCACTGGAGGTTACGGTGCTGGCCAACGAGGACGCTATCGCAAGGCTGCGCTGCGACAGAGAGATTCAGAGTCTCCGCCTGAGAGTTCGATGCGGGGAGGAGACGCCCAGTTTTGCCTCTGTCTTCCTCAAGGGCAGGGGCTGGAAGTCCCAGGAGTTTGGAACTGCGTCGCCGGGCGCAGCATTGTGTGCGGGGATCGTAGGTGAAGCGGAGTTGGAGGTGCGTGTGTACGGTTATGAGCCAGTCCGTCAGACGATCATGATCGAGCCGTGCGAGGGAGTGCAGGATGTCGAGGTGGTCGTTCGTGACTGACTGGGACCGCGGCCGAAGTCGTGTGTCATGGATTGCCGCTATGGTCATGGCCACGATCTTGATGGTGACTGGTGTCGCAAAGATCATGGAAGGCAAGCCAATGGCGTCCGCTTGGGAGGTGGCACTCAAGGTGCTGGCGGCACTGGAAGTGGTCGCTGCCCTGCTGGCTCTGTCGGTCTGGGTGCAGTGGTCTGCAAGATTCGCAGTCGCCTTGGCGCTCGGCGGAATGGTGATGATCGTCCTGGGCGTGAAGAACTGCGGTTGCATGGGGCCATGGATGACGCAGCAGTCATCCCACATGCTGCTCGCTGGGGTGCTCGGGTTGTCCGGCGTCCTCGTGCTGCGTGGCAGTGCGCGAGTTGAGCGCGCGTCACGGGACGCGTCGTAGGTCAAGGCGCATGAGGGAAGGGTGGGTCAGAGTGGGACCGGGTACTGCTGAGTCTCTCAAGCACCCGGTAGGCCCGTAGGCGCCCCCTCTGGAAGTCGCCGCGTCGCCGGTCACGGTGGCGGCATGAAGACGACAGGCGAGAGGCGGTGCGGGCAGGGCAGCAGGGCGACGAGCGACGAGCGAGGGCCTGCAGCCTTCGTCCAGATTCTGGCCACGTCTCAGCCGTGTGAAGGCGATGATGCCAGTGGTCGTGAGGTCGTGATCCAGTCCATCGAGATCGAGGGTTTCCGTGGCATCGGGCAGGGTGCGGTGCCCGACCTGGCCCCGCTCACGGTGCTGCTGGGGCCGAATGGCTGTGGCAAGAGTGCGGTCCTGGAAGCGTTGGCGATCGTCTGCGACGGGGATCCCGGCGCCGCCGACAAGCGGATGTCGTCGCGGCGTGAGGATGCATCGGACGAGCGGTGGCTCCTCCGCTCCGGGCTGCCCGGTTCGGCCAGGATGGAGGTCGCCTGGGCGCCAGTGGGGAGGCGGGGCGTCCGTCTCGTGGCCGAGGCTGGTCAGGAGACCACACTCACCGCCAGCGGCTCGCAGGATTCGCCTGCGGCCCGTGAAGTGGGCCGCGTTCGTTTCGTGGACCTGCGCGCAGGCGGCGGTCGGCAACCGCTGCACAGCGTCTACAGCGAGGCCCGCAAGCGTGGCGGCATGGAGCAGGCCATGGTGGCCGTGCGGCGCGTCGATCCGACGATCCGTGACTTCGAGCTCCTGACCGAGGAGGGCCGGCCGCAGCTCTTCGTGCGCTACGAGGACCGGTCGGTGCCCGTCGGGCTGGCCGGGGATGGCATGGAAGCCCTGGTGCGGCTCGCGCTGGAGACATCCTCGCCGACAGGCGGGACGCTGCTGCTCGAGGAGCCGGAGGCGCACCAGCACTCCGGGACGCTCGGCCACAGTGCCCGGGTCCTCGTCGATTGCGTGCGCGGGGGCTGTCAGGTGATCCTCAGCACGCACAGCATGGAACTGCTCGATGCGATGCTGGAAGTCCTCGGCGACCGGGACATCGACCGGCTCACGGTCCAACGTCTGCGACTTCACCAGGGCCAGCTCCGCGTCCTGCGCATGGCCGGGGCCGAGGTGTTGTCCGCACGGGCCGAGATCGCCGACGACCTGCGATGACGCGGCATGGCGGGCTGGTTCCCGGCAGGCGGGTGTGCCGACTTCCTGCGGCGGGGGATCTGGGAGGATCCAGGTCTACGCGCGGCGCTTGCTGACCGATTGCGGGCTGCGGGCCTTGCCGCGGCCACCGATCGTTGGGAGTTGACGTGACCAACGCACGCAAACCAGGACCAGGAAAGCCTGGACAGACGGAAGACCATTCGCTAGCCTGATTTGCGTCGAAGCTCGCGGCGCGGAAGGCGTCGCTCTTGGGTGAGGTGTGGCGTGCGCGCCGCGCTCCCCGGCCTCGGCACCGCTGGCCCAGGTGGCCGGCTTCGGCGCGCCGCGCGTTGCGGCGGGCTCCTCGCTCCCGCTCCCGGAGGACTGCTTGCAGACCCAGAACCTGATCGGCGGCCGCTTCGTCGGCGCCAGGTCCGGCGCCACGTTCGCCGTCACCAACCCCGCCACCGATGCCGAACTGGCGCGCGTGCCCAAGGGCTCGGCCGACGACGCCCGTGCCGCGATCGACGCGGCGGCGGCGGCGCTGCCCGGCTGGCGGGCGCGCACCGCGCCGGAACGCGGCGCGATCCTGCGCAGGCTGGCCGAGCAGATGCTGGCGCGGCAGGACGCGCTGGCCGAACTGATGACCAGCGAGCAGGGCAAGCCGCTCGCCGAGTCGAGGGGCGAGATCGCCTACGCCGCGTCGTTCCTCGACTGGGCCGCCGAGGAGGGCAAGCGCGTGTACGGCGAGACCGTCCCGGCCTCGCATCCCGACAAGCGCATCCTGGTGCTGCGCCAGGGCGTCGGCGTCTGCGCGGCGATCACGCCGTGGAACTTCCCCGCGGCGATGATCACCCGGAAGCTCGGCCCGGCGCTGGCCGCCGGCTGCACCATCGTGATCAAGCCGCCGGAGCAGACGCCGCTGTCGGCGCTGGCGATCGCCCAGCTCTGCCAGGACGTCGGCGTGCCGCCGGGGGTGGTCAACGTCATCACCGGCGACTCGAAGGCGATCGGCAGCACGCTGCTCGGCGATCCGCGGGTGAGGAAACTGTCGTTCACCGGCAGCACCGAGGTCGGCCGCATCCTGATGCGACAGGCCGCCGAGAACCTGACGCGGCTGTCCCTCGAACTCGGCGGCCATGCGCCGTTCCTGGTGTTCGAGGACGCCGACCTGGACGCCGCGGTGGCCGGCCTGATGGCCTCCAAGTTCCGCAACATGGGCCAGACCTGCATCTGCGCCAACCGGGTGCTGGTGCACGAGGCGGTGCGGGACGCGTTCGCGGCGAAGCTGGTGGCGGCGGTCGGGGGGCTGCGGATCGGCTTCGGCGAGCAGCCGGACGTCACGGTCGGACCGCTGATCGACGACGCCGCGGTGGCGAAGGTCGAACAGCACGTCCAGGACGCCGTGCGGCAGGGGGCGAAGGTCCGCTGCGGCGGTGCGCGCGCCAAGGTCGCGGGCGGCACCGACCGCTTCTTCCAGCCGACGGTGCTGGAAGGGGTCACGCCGGACATGCTGGTCTGCCAGGAGGAGACCTTCGGGCCGATCTGCCCGCTGCTGACCTTCCGGGACGAGCGGGAGGCGATCGCGCTGGCCAACGACACGCCGTTCGGGCTGGCCGCCTACTTCTACACCCGCGACGCCAGCCGGGTGTGGCGGGTCGCCGAGGCCCTGGAGTACGGCATCGTCGGCGCCAACGACGGCGGGCCCAGCACCGCGCAGGCGCCGTTCGGCGGCATCAAGCATTCGGGTTTCGGCCGCGAGGGCGGCCGCTACGTCATGCACGAGTATCTGGACGTGAAGTACGTGAGCTGGGGCATCCAGCCGGGAGGAGCATCATGAGCAGGACCAGCGAGTTGATCGGGCGACGCCGTGCGGTGGTGGCCCAGGGCGTCGGCCAGTTCGCCGGCGACGTGTCGGCGGCGAGCGCCAGCTTCGGCCGGCTGACCGACATCGACGGCGCCGAGTGGATCGATCTCGCCGGCGGCATCGGCGTGATGAACGTCGGCCACTGCCATCCCGAGGTGGTGGCGGCGATCCAGGCGCAGGCGGCCCGGCTGATCCACGCCTCGATCCACGTCGCCACGTACGAGCCGTACGTGGCCCTGTGCGAGAAGCTGGTGGAGCTGCTGCCGCACGGCGGGCGGACCAAGGCGATGCTGGTGAACAGCGGCGCCGAGGCGGTGGAGAACGCGATCAAGATCGCCCGGCAGGCCACCGGCCGACCGGCGGTGCTGTGCTTCAGCGAGGCGTTCCACGGCCGCACGCTGCTGTGCGCGTCGCTGACCAGCAAGACCGGCTACAAGACCCACTGCGGGCCGTTCGCGCCGGAGGTCTACCGGCTGCCGTTCCCCAACCGCTTCCGCTACGGCGACGGGCTCGACGAGCAGGCCTTCGTCGCCCGCGAGCTGGGGCGGCTGGAGGACGCGTTCGTCAACCTGGTGCCCAGCGAGCACCTGGCGGCGGTGATCGTGGAGCCGGTGCAGGGCGAGGGCGGCTTCGTGGTGGCGCCGCGGGAATGGCTGCGCGGCCTGCGGTCGCTATGCGACGAGCACGGCATCCTGCTGATCTGCGACGAGGTGCAGTCGGGCTTCGGCCGCACCGGCGCCTGGGCCAGCTACGAGCACTTCGGTGTGGTGCCGGACCTGAGCACCTGGGCCAAGTCGATGGGCGGCGGCATGCCGATCAGCGCGGTGCTCGGCCGGGCCGAGGTGATGGACGCGGCGCGGCCCGGCACGCTGGGCGGCACCTATGGCGGCAACCCGGTGGCCTGCGCCGCGGCGCTGGCCACCATCGCCGTGATGGAACGGGAGGAGCTGAACGCGCGGGCCTGCGACGTGGGGGCGAGGGTGCGCGAGGCGCTGCTGGCCCTGCAGCGGGAGTGCGGGCTGGTGGCGGACGTGCGCGGGCTCGGTGCGATGGTCGCCGCCGAGTTCTGCCACGACGGCGACCCGCGACGGCCGGCGACGGCGGTGGTGCAGGACGCCCTGCGGCGCTGCCGCGAGCAGCGGGTGCTGGCGATCCCGGCCGGGCCGACCGCCAGCATCGTGCGGATCCTGGCGCCGCTGACCATCGACGACCGGGACCTCGACCGGGCCCTGCAGGTGCTGACCGCGGCGGTGCGCGAGGCGGCGGCGGAGGTGGCGGCGTGATCCCGTTCGCCATCGCCGGCGTGCAGATGAACGTGCAGCACGGCGCCGACAACGTGCCGCGGATGCAGGAGCGGCTGGACCACGTGATGGCGGTCTACCCGTGGGTGCAGATGGTGGTGTTCAGCGAGCTGTGCGCGTTCGGCCCGGACCTGCGCATGGCGCAGCCGCTGCCGGGGCCGGTCGAGGCGGCGTTCTGCACGATGGCCCGCAAGCACTCGGTCTGGCTGCTGCCCGGCTCGCTCTACGAGCTGCACGAGGGCGTGATCTACAACACCGCGCCGGTGATCGCGCCGGACGGCAGCGTGGTGGCCCGGCACCGCAAGCTGTTCCCGTTCCTGCCCTACGAGGCCGGCGTGCGCCCAGGCGACCGCTGGGTGGTGTTCGACGTGCCCGAGGTCGGCCGCTTCGGCGTGTCGATCTGCTACGACATCTGGTTCCCGGAGACCTCGCGGACGCTCGCCTGCCTGGGCGCCGAGGTGCTGCTGCACCCGGTGCTGACCGGCACCATCGACCGCGACGTCGAACTGGCGATCGCGCGGGCGACGGCGGCGCAGAACCAGATGTTCGTGTTCGACGTGAACGGCTGCGGGGCGGGCGGCAACGGCCAGTCCCTGGTGGTGGCGCCGACCGGCGAGGTGCTGCACCAGAGCGGTCGCAGCGAGGACATCATCCCGATCGAGATCGACCTGAGCCGGGTGCGCCGCAGCCGCGCCGTCGGCCTGCGCGGCCTCGGCCAGCCGTTGAAGAGCTTCCGCGACCGGGAGGTGGAGTTCCCCGCCTACCCGGCCACCCCCGAGAACCTCGCCGAGCTGCACAAGCTCGGCCCGTTGCAGAAGCCCGCGCGCGGTTCGCGTGCGGGCCTGCCCAACCGAGAAGGCAGCTGACATGACCCGCCCGGCGGACCCCGAGACCTTCCGCGCCCACTACGACGCCTCGCAGTTCCGGCAGAACGCCTGGAGCGAGCTGAAGCACCTGACCGCCCGGCTCGACCGCGCCGCCACCCGCGGCGCGGTGGCGCCGGCCCTGCGCGAGCAGGTGCAGGAGGCGATGGACCAGCTCCGCGACATCGAGCGCTTCCACTGCTTCCCCGGGCTGCGCGCCCTGGAGCAGCTCGAGCAGCTGCTGCAGAAGGGCATCTCCCGCGGGCTGGCCCGGCAGACCGCGGCCCTGGTGCGGCTGCTGATCAGCGACGCCTACCGCCGGCGTGACGTCACCGAGCTGGGCGGCGGCGGCGGCGACGACCTCGAGGAGGCGGTGGCCGACGACCGGCTGGACAACGCCCGGGCCGAGGCGCGGCCGTACTTCGAGGTGCTGGTGGTGGACGACCTGACGCCGGAGCAGCAGGCCGAGCTGCGGGCGCGGCTGCTGGCGCTGCGGCGCCACGAGGACAAGTTCATCTACGACGTGCTGGTGGTGGGATCGGCCGAGGACGCGCTGATCGCCGTGCAGTGCAACACCAACATCCAGACCTGCGTGCTGCGCTACAGCTTCCCCTGGGAGAGCCCGGCGCAGCTCGCCGAGCTGCGCGACTACCTGGCGCCGATCGACGGCGAGCGGTTGCGCCGCTGCCCCGACGCCGACCGGGCGCCGGCCCTGGCCCGGGAGCTGAAGGCGTTGCGGCCGGAGCTCGACCTGTTCCTCAACACCGACGAGCCGGTCGAGCACATCGCCGGCGAGGTGGACACCGATTTCCGCCGGGTGTTCTACGGCAGCGAGGACCATCGCGAGCTGCACCTGTCGATCCTGAAGGGCATCGACGAGCGCTTCGAGACGCCGTTCTTCTCGGCGCTGATGAAGTACAGCCAGAAGCCCACCGGCATGTTCCACGCCCTGCCGATCAGCCGCGGCAAGTCGGTGACGCGCTCGCACTGGATCCGCGACATGGCGCGGTTCTACGGCACCAACATCTTCATGGCCGAGACCTCGGCGACCAGCGGCGGCCTCGACTCGCTGCTGCAGCCGCACGGGCCGCTGAAGCGGGCGCAGGAGAACGCCGCCCGCGCCTTCGGCGCCCGCCGCACCTACTTCGTCACCAACGGCACCTCGGCGGCCAACAAGATCGTCATGCAGGCCCTGGTGCGGCCCGGCGACATCGTGCTGGTGTCGCGGGACTGCCACAAGTCGCACCACTACGCCCTGGTGCTGGCCGGCGCCTACCCGATCTATCTCGATCCGTACCCGCTGCATCCCTACACGATGTACGGCGCGGTGGCGCTCGCCGACATCAAGCGGCAGCTGCTGGACCTGCGCCGGGAGGGCAAGCTCGACCGCGTGCGGATGGTGCTGCTGACCAACTGCACCTTCGACGGCGTGGTCTACGACCCGCTGCGGATCATGCGTGAGCTGCTGGCGATCAAGCCGGACCTGATCTTCGTCTGGGACGAGGCCTGGTTCGCCTTCGCCCGCTTCCTGCCGATGTACCGCCGTCGCACCGGCATGCACGCCGCGCGGATGCTGCAGCGGGAGCTGCAGAGCCCGGCCTGTGCCGAACGGCACCAGCGCTGGCGGGAGGCGTTCGACCAGCGCGACACCACCGACGACGCCGCCTGGCTCGAGGACGGGCTGCTGCCGGATCCGGCGAAGGCGCGGGTGCGGGTCTACGCCACCCAGTCGACCCACAAGACCCTGACCTCGCTGCGACAGGGCTCGATGATCCACGTCCGCGACCAGGACTTCGAGCGGCTGGCCGAGGACTCCTTCCAGGAGGCCTACATGACCTACACCTCGACCTCGCCGAACTACCAGATCCTGGCGTCGCTGGACGTCGGTCGCCGGCAGGTGGAGCTGGAGGGCTATGAGCTGGTCAAGCGCAACGTCGAGCTGGCGATGCTGCTGCGCAAGCGCATCGCGGAGCACCCGCTGCTGTGGAAGTTCTTCCGCGTGCTGAAGGTGGGCGAGCTGGTGCCCGCCGCGCACCGGGCCTCGGGCATCGAGGCGTTCTACGACGCCGAAAACGGCTTCCAGCGCATGGAGCGGTCCTGGCAGCAGGACGAGATCGCGCTCGATCCGACCCGGATCACCCTCTACGTCGGGCCGACCGGGATCGAGGGCGACGCGATGAAGCAACTGCTGATCGACCGGCACGACATCCAGGTCAACAAGACCTCGCGCAACACCCTGCTGTTCATCGTCAACATCGGCACCACCCGCGGCAGCGTCGCCTACCTGCTGAAGGTGCTGGTGAAGATCGCCCGCGACCTGGAGGAGCGGATCGAGCTGCAGAGCGGCAAGGAACGCGAGATCCACCAGGAGAAGGTGCGGTCGCTCACCGAGCGCCTGCCGCCGCTGCCCGACTTCAGCCGGTTCCATCCGGCGTTCGCGCCGGAGCCGCGGGGCCGGACCCCGGAGGGCGACCTGCGCGCGGCCTACTTCCTCGCCTACGACGAGACCGCGTTCGAGTACCTGACCATCGACCAGGGCCTGCCGGACGCGATGGCGGCGGGCCGCGAGGTTGGTCTCGGCGGCGTTCGTCACCCCGTACCCGCCGGGCTTCCCGGTGCTGGTGCCGGGCCAGGTGATCTCGCCGGAGATCCTGGCCTACATGCGCGCGCTGGACGTGAAGGAGATCCACGGCTACCGGCCGGCGTTCGGCTTCCGCGTGTTCACCGAGGCGGCGCTGCAGCGGGTGGCCGCCCGCCCCGCCGCCAGCCGGCCGGCGCGAACGCCGCAGCCGGCCCTGACCAGGAGCGAATCATGACCCAGAAGCAGACCGCCGCCGCCGCGACCCCGACCCTGCGCGGCCTCTCCGACATCCGCCGCTGGTTCCACCGGAACGAGCATCCCTACTACTTCGTCAGCGCCACGCCGTTCAACCTGCTGGGCATGGACGAGTGGGTGCGGCGCTTCCAGTTCGTCAACCTGATCGACTGCTTCGACGGCAACCATCCGCACGTGCTGGTGCCCCGGCGCGACAAGGACCAGGTCTTCCAGAGCATCGAGGAGATCACCAACCACCTGCTGCAGCACAAGGAGTTCGTCGACCTGGTGGAGCGGAACGGGCCCGGCGGCCGCGCCGTGTTCCTGATGTTCGACGAGGCGACCGAGCGGCTCTGCGAGGAACTCGGCCTCGAGGTGCACTTCCCGAAGGCGAAACTGCGCCAGGAGATCGACAACAAGGTGGTGGCCACCCGCATCGGCGACGAGGCGGGCGTGCCGTCGGTGCCGAACGCGCTGGGCAGGGTGCGCTCCTACCAGGAGCTGCTGGCGCTGGCGGGCCGGAAGGACCTCGGCACCGACCTGGTGGTGCAGTGCCCGTTCGGCGACTCCGGCCACACCACGTTCTTCATCCAGGACGAGGCCGGCTTCGACGAGCACAAGGGCGAGATCCTGGCCGAGCCCGAGGTCAAGGTGATGAAGCGGATCCGCTGCCGGGGATCGGCCCTGGAGGCTTGCGTCACCGCCCAGGGCACCATCGTCGGCCCGCTGATGACCGAGTTGGTCGGCTTCCCGGAGCTGACGCCCTACCGCGGCGGCTGGTGCGGCAACGAGGTCAACGGCGCGGCCTTCCCGCAGAAGGTCCGCGACCAGGCCCGGGACCACACCTTCAGGTTCGGCGAGGCGCTGCGCAAGCGCGGCTACCGCGGCTACTTCGAGGTCGACTACCTGACCGACCTGGACAACGACCAGCTCTACCTCGGCGAGGTCAACCCGCGGGTCACCGGCGCCAGCTCGATGACCAACCTGGCGTCGTTCGCCCACGCCGACGCGCCGCTGTTCCTGTTCCACCTGCTGGAATGGAGCGGCGTGCCGTTCGAACTCGACGTCGACGCGCTCAACCGGCGCTGGTCCGATCCGGCCAACATCGACGACTGGGGCCAGCTGGTCATCAAGTTCACCGAGGACGAGATCCAGCACGTGCAGCAGGCGCCGCCGAGCGGCGTCTACGAGCTGCAGCAGGACGGCACGGTCCGGCACGTGCGCATGCAGACCCATCGCCGCACCGTGCAGAGTCCCGACCGCGCCTTCTTCCTGCGCATCGTCGGCGAAGGCGACTACTTCTACGAGGGCGCCGATCTCGGCATTTTGGTCACGCCGGGCCGCCTGATGACCGAGGACTTCGCGCTGACCGAACGGGCCCGCGCCTGGATCCAGGGCATCCGCGCCCACTACCGCGGTGTGCCGCTGGCGGCGGTGCAGCAGCAGCAGGTGGCGGCGCAGGTCGCCGAGGTGGGGGGCTTCAAGCTCCTGTAGCCCGGGCTGGGTCCGGGGCCCCCGGGCGCGTAGCCTCCACCGATGCCCGGTCTGCAACTCGCGTTCGTGGCGCTGGACGAGGCCGAGCCCGGGCCCGCCTGGCAGGCCGGCGCCGCCCAGGCCTTCGGCCCCTACCAGCGCTGGTGGCTCGGCCAGGGCCCGGCCGCCCGGCCGCGCTGGCTGGAGTGCCGGCGCGCCCTGCGGGAGCACCTGCCCGAACTGGTGCCGACCCACGCCGCGGTCACCGACCTGCTCGGTGGCGGCGACGACGCGGCGCGCTTCCTGTCCCTGTGGTGCCCGCCGCCGTTCCTGACCGGCTGCGCCCAGGCGGCCTGGGTCCGCGACGAGCCCTGGCTGCTGCGCAACTACGACTACCACCCGGACCACTGCGAGGGCCGCTTCCTTCGCAGCGCCTGGCACGGCCGGCCGGTGCTGGCCGCCCTCGACTGCCTGTGGGGCGTCCTCGACGGCATCAACGATCGCGGCCTGGCGGTGGCCCTGGCCTTCGCCGGGCGCCGGGCCGTCGGCCGCGGCTTCGGCGTGCCGCTGCTGCTGCGCGCCGCCCTCGAGCTGTGCGACGACGTGCCCTCGGCGGTGCGACGCCTGTCCCGGCTGCCGAGCCACATGAGCTACCACGTCAGCCTGGTGGACGCAGCCGGCCAGAAGGGCCGGCTCACCCTGCACCCCGACCGGCCACCGCACTGGAGCGAGACCAGGGTGGCCGCCAACCACACCGACGAGGGTGGCGGTCCCGAGTGGCCCGAACACGCCCTGGCGGTGCGGTCCCTGGAACGCGAAGCCGCCCTGCGGCACGCCCTCGACGCCCCCGGGTCGACGCCGGCGACGGTGACCGAGGCGCTGCTGCGCCCGCCCCTGTTCCAGAGCGCCTGGCAACGGGGCGCGGGCACCCTCTACACCGCCGCCTACCGCTGCCGCGAGCCCGAACTCACCCTGTGCTGGCCGGGCCATCGCTGGCGCCTGCCGCTCGTCGGTCCGTGCCGCGGCGAGCGCCTCGTCACCTATCAGGGCACAGGAACGAGCGCGGCGGCGCGTTCTGGCCGTGCGATGCCGCTCGGCGACCCTCGCCCGGAGCCATCCTGAGGCGGCTGGCACAAGTCCCGAAGGCGTCATAAGACCATTCCATAAAGCTATTTAGCGCCATCCGCCTCGACCTCGACCTGCCTCCGGAATGGGGTTTGCTTGGCGGGGGGCGCGGCGACTGTGCAGTCGCCGATGCCAAGGGCAGTCCATCGCCAGACGCGAGCCGGACGGCGAGCTTGAATGGAAGCCCTGGCAAAGTAAGGTTCTACGGCCCCTCAGGGCGGTCCCCTCTGCAAGTTGGTCTTCCGCCAGTACCGCGCCCCCGGTCGGGCGCATTCCTGATGAATCCCACCATGACTCACCGGTCGCCTGTCCGTCTCCTCACCGGTCTGTCCCTCGGCGCACTCGCGGTGTTCGGCCTCGTGGCCTGCGCCGGCGGGGTCAAGGGCGACCGGGACAACCGCGGCGATTTCAAGGTCACGTCCATCAGCACCGGCCAGGGGACGATCTACCCCTACCGGATCCGCCAGGTGGACAGCTTTGGCAATCCGACCTCCACGGTCCTGAACGTCGAGAGCATCGACACCCTGAAGGCGAACGTGAACGGCAACAACGGCGTGCTGCCGGTCGCCACGTTCGGCGCCACGGCGACGCTGCCCAACGGCTCGCCCGGCAACCACTTCCTGCACTTCACCTTCAGCCACAAGCTGGATCCGACCTCGATCCTCAGCAACCTGCTGGCCAACCAGACCAACTCGGGTCTGACCACGGCGGTCGCGGTGGTGGCCTACAACCCGGCCACCGAGCAGTCGACCACCCTGAACGGCCGCGGCTTCGTCGGCGGCTACACCTTCTACAACGAGGCCGGCAACCTCCGTCTGGTCAAGGCGGTGGAGACCAACAGCAGCGATGACATCTCGGTGCTCGATGGTCGCGCCACCGGCTTCCCGGCGGGCTTCTCCGGCGCCGGCGCCCTGGCCGGCCCGAAGTCGTTCGTGTTCATCGCCGACACCGACAACGACCTGACCTCCTTCGAGACCTTCCCGAACAACCGCCTCATCCGCCTGGTCGTCACCAACGCCGTCAAGGACAGCGAGGGTCACATCCTCGAGCAGGAGATCTGCACGGCGACGACGGTCGGCACCGACCCGAATCCGCCGCAGGTGCTGGGCTACACCACCTCGCCCTCGATCAGCCCCGGCAACAGCCAGACCGGCGTCGATCCGACCACCACGATCCAGGTCCGCTTCAACAAGCCGGTGCAGCCGGGCCAGGTCGGCCAGTTCTTCGACCCGCAGCAGTTCACCCCGCCGCTCGGCGGCCTGACCCTGTCGGTGACCGCCGCGGCCCAGACCTTCGGCGTCATCTACCACGCCGACCCGCTCAACTACGGCGACCTCTGCAACTACACCGTGCGGCCCGCCTACACCCTGCCGGGTCAGGCGACGGTCACCGTCACGGTGCAGAACACCACCATCCGCAGCCTGCAGGGCGACCTGATCGGCCAGCCCGTCTCGACCACCTTCACCACCTCGCAGGGCTCGGGCATCGTCAACGCGCCGGTGGCCCCCGAGGCGATCTACGTCGGCATCGGCGGCGCCCAGCCGGGCGTGTCGGTCATCGACCTCAACGGCTTCGGCCAGGGCACCGGCGATCCCGCGGTGTCGCGCTTCGTGCTCAACCCGAACATCGGCGTGGTCGGCGTGACCCCGCCGCTGGCGCCCGGCACCACCACCCTCGACGGCGGCTCCGCCGGCGTGCTGACGCTGGCCGCCGACACCAACCTCAACACCCGCCTGCTCCGTGATCCGCTGGTGGGCGAGATCGTCGACATCCACGTCGGCGCGCCCCTCGACCTGGTGTTCAACAACGAGAACATCAACACCAACGCCAGCCGCGCCAACCAGATGAATCCGGCCACCGGCGCCGGCGCCACGGGCAACACCATCACCCAGGCGCCGCACCCGAATCCGCCGAAGCTGGTGTTCCCGCCGCCGAACCCGAACCGCGCCATCTTCGGCGAGGAGCCGACCACGACCTCCAGCGGCGGTCCCCCCGGCAACATCATCACCACCTCGCCGCCCTGCCAGAACTCGCCCCTCAACCAGCTGGTGACCGGCAATCCGTTCAGCAGCCAGCAGGGCGCCGTCGGCATCTACGGCGGCTTCCAGCGCGGCACCTTCTACGGCCCGCAGCCGCCGCCCGCCTCGCCGCCGCCCCCGCCCCCCTTCTGCCCCTTCACCTCGCGGCAGCAGGTCGGCCACTTCCTCTACGTGCTCGATCGCAGCAACCGGCAGATCCTGGTGGTCAACAGCAACCGCTTCACGGTGCTGGACACCCTGCGCCTGTCGGACCCGGTCAGCATGACGATCTCGCCGAACATGACCCGCCTGGCGGTGAGCAACTTCGCCAGCTCGACGATCACGTTCATCGACATCGATCCCCTCAGCCAGACCTTCCATCAGGTGGTGGCCGAGACCCGCGTCGAGCGTGGTCCCACCGGCATCGCCTGGCAGCCGGACGGTGAGGACGTGCTGGTGGTCAGCCCTGGCGCCAACCTGATGACCATCGTCAGCGGCCAGGACTTCTCCGTCCGCCGCACGGTGTCGGGCTTCCTCAACGAGCCCATCGACGTCGCGGTCACCCCGCGCTTCGTGACCACCGCCTTCCTGCAGGGCGTCTACTACGCCTACATCCTCAACAGCAACGGCACGGTCGCGGTCTACGAGTCCGGCCCCGATGGCGTCAACGGCTTCGGCTTCAACGACATCATCGGCACCGTCGCCACCGTCACCTTCCCGCGGGCGAAGAGCATCATCTACGACTACGCCAACGCCAACGGCGCGGTGTTCATCGGCCACGTCGACGACTCCGGCCTCGGCCAGGTCAGCCGCCTGGAGCTGACCGCGGCGCCGGTCGGCCAGCTGCCCCTGAACCCGAACTCCGGCGGCTTCATCCTGCCGCCGACCTTCCGCCAGAAGGAGTGGACCGTCACCCAGCGCTTCGGCGGCCGCAACGCCACCACGCCGGTGCGGGATCTGCTGTCGGGCAACTCGGTGATCGACATCGCCCAGGACGAGATCTTCAACGTCGGTGGCGCCACCGGCCAGATCACCCAGTTCAACGCCGGCTACGCCAACACGCCCTACGTCCACTCGGGCAAGCACGCCCTGAAGCTGGTGGGCGGCGCGCCGGTCCTGCCGATCACGCCGAAGCTGCTGTTCGTGGCGCTGTCGGACGTCGGCCGGGTCGACGTGCTGGAGATCGCCACCGGTCGCCGGGTGGCCGCGATCTCGGTGCCGGGTGTCCGGACCGTGTCGAGCTACTGGCGGCAGTAGTCATTCGAGCCCGCCAGTGTCCATTCGAGCCCGCCGTCTTGCGTTGACGCGCAGGACGGCCAACCGGCGGCGGGCTCCGTGCTGACTCGAGCCCGCCGTCTTGCGTGGACGCGCAGGACGGCCAACCGGCGGCGGGCTCCGTGCTGATTCGAGCCGCCGTCTTGCGTGGACGCGCAGGACGGCCAACCGGCGGCGGGCTCCGGCGAAGGGAAGGCGACGTTCCGGCATCGTTCCTGCTTGGACGGGGCCGGCTGGGCGTCCAGAATCCTCGGCGATGCCCGACGGAGCCGCGATCCAGAGGATGTTCGCCGAGGTGGCGCCGGGCTACGACCGCGCCAATCGGGTGCTGTCGCTGGGCATCGACGTCCTGTGGCGGAAGCGGGCCGTGCAGGTGGCCGCGGTGCGGCCCGGCGAGCGGGCGCTGGACGTCTGCGCCGGCACCGGTGACCTGTCGCTGACCCTGGCCCGCGCCGGCGCCGAGGTGGTGGGCACCGACTTCTGCGCGCCGATGCTGGAACGGGCCCGCGGCAAGGCGGGGCGGGCGGGCGACCGGCGGCCGCGGTTCCTGTGCGCCGATGCGATGGCGCTGCCGTTCCCGGACGGCGCCTTCGATCTCGCCACCGTCGCGTTCGGCATCCGCAACGTCAGCGAGCCGGTCACCGCCCTGCGGGAGATGGCGCGGGTGGTGCGGCCCGGCGGGCGCGTGGTGGTGCTGGAGTTCTGCAAGCCGCGGGCGCCGCTGCTGGGCAGTGCCTACCTGTTCTACTTCCGGCGGGTGCTGCCCGTGCTGGGGCGGTGGGTGAACGGCGCCGACAACGGCGCCTACAGCTACCTGCCGCGTTCGGTGCTGGCGTTCCCGGAGCGGCAGGAGTTCGAGGCCCTGATGCGGCGGGCGGGCCTGCTGCGGCCGACGACGACCATCCTGAGCTGCGGCATCGCCGCGATCTACCGTGGCGAAGTCGAAGGCTGAGCCGCAGACGGCGGTGGAAGCGCCGGCGCCGGCGGAGGGCTACCTCGCCTGGTCGCGGGACCCGGCGGTGGGCCTGTTCGCGGTGCTGCCGCTGTGGCTCGGCTACGAGGCGTTGCGCTTCACGCTGACGCCGAGCGAACGGAACGGCGCCGAGGTGCTGCTGCTGGACGCGCTGGGCGTGATCGGGCCGCGGATCAGCCGGGTGCTGAGCGTGGTGTTCGGCGTGTGCGTCCTGGCGGCGGCGATCCGGCTGCATCGGCGGGAGATCCCGTGGCTGCGGGTGGCGCTGGTCTCGGCGCTGGAGGGGACGGTGTACGGGCTGCTGCTGGGGCCGCTGGCGGCGGCGCTGGCCAGCTCGGCAGCGCGGGTGCTGGCGTGGCTGGGGCCGGCGGGTGACCGGCTGGTGCCGGAACTGGTGGGCTCGCTGGGGGCGGGGATCTTCGAGGAACTGGTGTTCCGGCTGGCGCTGCTGTCGGCGCTGGTCTGGCTGTGCGTGCGGGCGGCGGTGGCGTTCGGCATGCCGCGGGCGGTGGGAGCCTTGGTGGCGGTGCTGGTGAGTGCGGCGCTGTTCGCGCTGTTCCACCACATCTGGCCGGCGGGTGAGCCGTTCACCACGTCGGCGTTCCTGTTCCGGGGCGCGGCGGGCGTGCTGCTGGGGCTGTTGATGCTGGTGCGGGGCTACGGGGTGTGCGTGTACACGCACGTGCTGTACGACGTGCACTTCTACCTGACATCGTGAAGGGATGAGCGCGCGCACGTTCGCCATCGGTTTCTGCGGCGGGTCCGGCATCGCCTACGGGCGGCGGCTGGTGGAGGTGCTGCTGGCGGCGGGGCATGCGGTGCACCTCGGCTACACGCCGGCGGCGCTGCGGGTGCTGCGCCACGAGGCCGGCGTCGAGGTCGACCTGGAGCGGCCGGACCTGGCGGCGTTGTTCGCGCCCGATGTGCGGGGGCGGCTGTCGGTGCATGCGCCGGCGGCGGTGGAGGCGGCGCCCAGTTCGGGCAGCGCCGGCATCGAGGCGGTGGTGCTGGTGCCGTGCAGCATGGGCACGCTGGCGCGGGTGGCGCATGGCTTCAGCTCGAACCTGGTGGAGCGGATGGCGGACGTGGCGCTGAAGGAGGGCCGGCCGCTGGTGGTGGTGCCGCGGGAGACGCCGCTGTCGGAGCTGCACCTGGAGAACATGCTGAAGCTGGCGCGGCTGGGCGCGGTGGTGCTGCCGGCGATGCCGGGCTTCTACCACCGGCCGGCGACGGTGGCGGACGTGGTGGACTTCGTGGTCGGCAAGGTGCTGGACCGGCTGCGGGTCGAACACGCGATCGTGCGCCGGTGGCGGACGCCGGAAGGCGGCGGGGCGGTGTCGTGGAACGAGGGCGAGGAGTGAACGTGGGGTCGTTGGCGGCCTACGCGTCGTTGATCCGGCTGTCGCACACGGTGTTCGCGCTGCCGTTCGCGCTGCTGGCGCTGCTGGTGGCGACCGCCGGCGCGCCGGAGCTGCGCACGGTGGTGCTGGTGGTGGCGGCGGTGGTGGCGGCGCGGACGGCGGCGATGGCCTACAACCGCTACGTCGATCGCGACATCGACGCCCGCAACCCGCGCACGGCGGGGCGCGAGATCCCGCGGGGGGTGATCCGGCCGGGGGCGGCGCTGGGACTCTGCCTGTTCAGCGGGGCGGCGTTCCTCGGCTGCTGCTGGCTGCTGGGCGAGGCCTGCTTCTGGCTGGGCCTGCCGGTGCTGCTGTGGCTGTGCGGCTACAGCCATGCCAAGCGCTTCACGGCCCTCTGTCATCTGTGGCTGGGGGTGGCGCTCGGACTGGCGCCGGTGGCGGCGTGGGTGGCGGCCACCGGTTCGCTGGACGCCGGGCTGTGGCGGCCGGCGGTGCTGGGGCTGGGCGTCACCTGCTGGGTGGCGGGCTTCGACGTGCTGTACAGCTGCCAGGACGAGGCGTTCGACCGCAAGGCGGGGCTGCGCTCGATCCCGGTGGCGCTCGGCGTGGCCGGGGCGATGCGGCTCGGCCGGGTGCTGCACGGCGCGGCGGTGGCGCTGTTCGTCGCCTTCGGCGTGGGCGTGGGTCTGGGTGCGGCCTACCATGCCGGCGTGGCCCTGGCGGCGGGACTGCTGGCGATCCAGCACGTGCGGCTGCGGCCGGCCGGCGGAGCGGTGGTTTCGCCAAGGCTGTTCGCGCAGAACGGCGTGGTGAGCGTGTTGCTGCTGCTGGCCTCTGTCCTAGACCTCTACCTGCGATAGACCCGTGGCCGCACCCCGACCCGACGCCGAGCTGGAACGCCTGCGCAAGGTGGTGGCCAGCGGGCTGCCGGCGGTGGTGGTGGTGAGCGGACCGGGGGTGTGGTTCCGGCAGGAGGCGATGGATGCCCTGCTGGCGGCGGTGCCGCCCGACGCCGAGTTGCGGGTGGTGGATGGCGCGCTGCTGAGCGGGCGCGGCGGCCGGCCGGCCGGCGAGGCGGACGCGGGCGAGGGCGACGAGGGGGACGACGGCGACGGCGGCGGCGCGGTGGCCGACGCCGGCGGCGATGCGGCCCTGGCGGCCTGCCCCGAACTGCAGGACCTGCGGGGCGGCGGCCTGTTCGCCCGGCGCAGCGTCCTCTGCGTGCGGCGCGGCGATCGCTGGATCCGGCAGCACGGGCTGGGCCTGCAGGCGATGCTGCCGCGGATCGGCAAGGGCTGCAGCCTGCTGCTGGAGGTGGGCAAGCTCGACCGGCGCACGAAGCTCAGCAAGCAGCTGCAGGAGGCGGGCCAGCTGTTCGAGTTCCGCGACCTCTACGAGACGCCGTTCGGCAGCAGCGACCTGCTGCGCGGCGAACTGGTCGGCTGGGTGGTGGCGCATGCCCGCCGGCTCGGCTTCGTGCTGCAGCCCGAGGCGGCCTTCCTGATCGTCAGCCAGGTCGGCAAGGCGCCGGCCGAGCTGCACGCGGAACTGGAACGGCTGGGGGCGCAGCTCGCGCCCGCGGACCGCCAGCGGGCGCTGCGGCCCGAGGACCTGCGCGGGCGGCTCACGGTCAGCTTCGAGTCGACGCCGTTCGAGCTGGCCGAGGCGGTGCTGGGCCACGACCGCGGCCGGGCCTCGCGCTCGGTGCGGGCCATGTTCGACCGCGGCGTGCGGCAGAAGGACGGCGGCACGATGGATGCCGGCGGCGTGTTCCCGTTCGCGGCGAGCTGGCTTTTCAGCAGCCTGGCGACGGTGCTGGAGGGCCGTCAGCTGCGGGACGAGGGCGTGCCCGATCGCGACCTGGCCGGCCGCAGCGGCGTGCGCATGTTCCAGGAGCGCTTCGTCGAGCAGGTGCGGAAGAACGACCAGGCGCGGCTGCGGCGCGGCATCCTGCTGCTGCTGGACTGCCAGCGGGCCCTGCGCACGCTGGGCGAGGAGCCGGACGTGCTGATGGAGCGCTTCCTCTCGGCGTGGTTCGAGGGCCGCGCCGACCTGTTGCCGGAGACGGCGCCGTGGTGATCCGCGTCCTGGCTCCCGAGGTGGTCAACCAGATCGCCGCCGGCGAGGTGATCGAGCGGCCGTGGTCGGTGGTCAAGGAACTGGTGGAGAACAGCCTCGACGCCGGCGCCACGGCGATCCGGGTCGAACTGGCCCAGGGCGGTGCCGAGTTGATCCGGGTGACCGACGACGGCGCCGGCTTCCTGGCGGAGGACCTGCCGCTGGCGTTCGTCAGCCACGCCACCAGCAAGCTCGGTTCGGTGCACGACCTCGACCACATCGGCAGCCTCGGCTTCCGCGGCGAGGCGCTGGCGTCGATCGGCTCGGTGGCGCGCTGCGCCATCCGCAGCCGGCGTCCCGATGCCGGCGCCGGCCACGAGATCCGCTGCGAGGGCGGCGCCCTGTCGCCGGTGCGGCCGGCGGGCGGCCCGGTCGGCACGCAGATCGAGGTGCGCGACCTGTTCTTCAACACGCCGGCCCGGCGGCGCTTCCTGCGCAGCGCCGGCGCCGAGAAGGCGCGGATCCAGGAACAGCTGGCGCTGCTGGCCATGGCCCGCCTCGACGTCGACTTCACCCTGGTCGGCGACGGCCGCGAGGTCCTGCGGCTGCCCGCCGGCGGTACGCTCGGCGAGCGCGTCGGCCGCGCGTTCGGCCGCGACCTGGCCCAGGGCCTGCTGCCGGTGGACCGCGCGTTCGGCACGCTGCGGGTCGAGGGGCTGGTGGCGCAGCCCGACCTCGCCCGCCGCGACTCCAGGCTCGAGTGCATGTACGTGAACGGGCGCCTGGTGCGGGAGAACTCGGCGGTGCACGCGATCCGCCAGGCGTACCGCGAACACCTGATGGGCGGGCGGATCCCGGTCTGGTTCCTGTGCCTGCGGATGCCGCCGGACCAGGTCGACGTGAACGTCCACCCGCGCAAGGCCGAGGTGCGCTTCGTCGAGAGCCGCCGGGTGGCGGGCTGCCTGCACGAGACGGTGCGCGAGGCCCTGCTCGGCCGGTTCGGCGGGGCCGCGGCCGGCGAGGCGGGCTTCGGCGGCGGGGTGACGGTGGATCCGCAGAAGCCGCAGGCGCGCACCGGGCTGCCGCACCTGCCCGCCGACCTGTTCGGCCGGCCCGGGGGCTCGGTGCTGCCGTCGCCGGCGCCGGCGTCGCCGCTGCCCGTCGAGGTGCGCGAACCGCGTGGCCCGTCGGCGCCGCCGGCGGCCACGCCGGCAGCCCCCGACAACCCGTTCCGTGCCGTCGGCGGCCGCTTCCTGCAGGTGCACGACCTCTACCTGGTGCTGCAGGGACCCGATGGCCTGCTGGTGGTGGACCAGCACGCGCTGCACGAGCGGGTGCTCTACGAACGGCTGCAACGGCAGCACACAGCCCGCGAGGCCGCGGTGCAGCGCCTCCTGCTGCCGGCGGTGGTGGAGGTCACGCCGAGCGAGAAGGCCTGGCTGCTGGGCGCCGCCGAGGACCTCGCCGCCGAGGGGTTCCTGGTGGCGGACTTCGGCCCCGGCGCGATCGCCGTGCAAGGGTTGCCGGCGGTGCTGGGTCGCATCGACCCGAAGAAGCTGATCCGCGAGCTGCTCGACGGCGACGACGACGGCGCGGCGCGGCCGCGGGCCCGCGAGGCCATCGTCGAGCGCTTCCACAGCATGGCCTGCCGCGGCTCGGTGATGTCCGGCGACCGCCTCACCGACTCGGAGATCGCCGCCCTGCTGCAGGAGGCGGCGACGCTGGAGCACCCGCACAACTGCCCGCACGGGCGGCCGACGGTGCTGACGTTCACTGGCGCGGAACTGGAGCGCTACTTCCGCCGCCGTTGCTAGCCAGGGGGCTGCTAGAGGTCCTGCAGGGCCGTGGTCAGCGCGTCGGCGAGCGCCGCGGTGGCCTCGGTCGTGGCGCGACCCTTGCCGGCGGCCTTGCGCAGTTCGCCCAGCGCCGTGGCCAGCGGCCGTTTGCGGTCCCCGGGCCAGCGTTCGACGACGCCGGCGGTGGCGGCCGGATCGGCGGTGAGGTCGAGGTCGTCCTGGCGGGCGTGGGAACGGCCGCGCACCGCCCGCAGGTGGACCAGGGCCCGGTCCAGCAGCAGCCAGGCGAAGCGCTCGCTGGTGACCGGGCCGATGGCGGCGAAGCGGCCGGTGTCGCCGGGGAACAGCGCCTGGGCCAGCGGGCTGCGCTCGTCCCAGGTGCGGGCCAGGCCGGTGCCGCCCCAGAGGGCGGCGGCGGCGCCGAGCACGGCGCCGGCGGCCATGAACAGGCCGAGCGAGTGGCCGGCGGTGGCGAGGTCGACGGCGCCGCCGGTGCCCGCGCCGGTGATGGCGGCATACCTGGCGAGCTGCGCTTTGCTCAGTCCGAAGACGCGCCAGGTCTCGGCGCTGAACAGGTCCTGGTCGAGCAGGGCGAGCTCCGGTTCGCGCCGGACCAGCCGGTGGTGACCGTAGAGCTGCTCGATCTCGGCGCGGGCCTGCTTCTCGTGCTGCCGCAGGGCGTCGTGGAAGGCCTGCTGCAGCGCCGCCTCCCGGACCGCCGTGTCCTCGCGATCGGTGACCCGGCGCCGCTCGACGTGGCCGAGCGAGCGCGCCAGCAGCTCGGCGATGACCACGGCGGCGCGGCGGTTGCGCGTGGTCCACTGCTGCTGCATCGCCGCCACCGCGCGCTCCATCGGCTGCCGCCAGTCGTCGCGGACGGCGCCGAAGCCGCGCAGCAGTTCGATGCGGTCGCGGAAGCCGGCGCGGTGGGCGTTGTACTCGCGCACCACGTTGAAGAACTGCTCCAGGATCGGCCGCCATTCGCCGGCGTGATCGCGGTCGCGGGTGCGGTTGATCAGCGCCATGCCGGGCTGTCCGGTCCAGCGCAGGATCTCCATCTCCGCCTCGCTGGTCGGCTGGAAGCGCGCCGACGCATCGACCACGTAGAGGATGCTGGCGCCCTGCAGGATCGGCGTCAGCAGGCGGACTTCGTCGGGGAAGGCGCGGTCGTGGCCGGGCGCGGCGAGGAAGTCGGCGACGGCGCGGCGGCGGTCGGCAGCCGAGCGGGCGCGCTGCTGCAGCCAGTGGAGCGCCGCCCGCGCCTGCTGGAAGCCCGGCGTGTCGACGATGCGGAACACCACGGCAAGGCCGCTGCGGAACGCGTACTCGCCGGGTTCGGTGGTGGTGCCGGGCATCGCCGCGATCGGCACGTCCTGGTCCTCGGCCAGGCTGGCGACGATCGACGACTTGCCCTGGTTGACGTTGCCGACCACGACGAAGGTCGGCACGAAGGCCGCAGGATCGGCCGGGTCCGGGCTCACGGCTGCACCATGCCGACGATGCGCAGGTAGGGGTCGGCGCGCCGGTCGAGCACGGCGCGCCACTGCTGGAGTTCGTCGGGGTCGGCGTCGGCGAAGCCGCCGCTGGCGCGCGGGTCGACCAGGCCGAGGACCAGGTGGGTGCGCGGTCCCAATGCCGACCGGAGCCCGTCGAGGAAGCCGAGCACCTCGCGGGTCGGCTGCTGGCCGGCCGCCATCAGCAGCACCACCTGGGTCGGGCGGGCGGCCTGCAGCGCCTCCCGGGCCCGCTGGTCGTCCTGCAGGTCGGCAGTGCCGGCGCGGTGGATGGCGAGCGGCGGGCTGCCGAAGCGGGCCCGCAGCAGCTCGGCGAGGCGTTCGCCGTGGGGCGCGAGGCTGCCCCAGCCAACCAGGTGGGCCCGCAGGGTTCCGTCGAGCGGCGCCGCGCCGCTGCGGGTGGTGGCCGGCGCCGGCAGCTGGCCCACCTGGGCCGGGTCGGCGTTCCGCCAGCCGGTGTCCGGCTCCACCAGGCGGTCGAACAGCTCCTGCCAGCAGGCCTGGTCCAGCGGCAGGCCGTGCAGGGCGGCGCGCAGCCGCAGGTGGGCGAAGCCGAGCGCCAGGGCGCGCGGCAGCAGGCCCCAGCACACGAGGCTCGCCACCAGGAACGACCACCACTGGCCCGCCAGCGTCAGCGCCTGCGGCAGGTCCAGGGCGCCGGCGAAGCCGTTCTGCATGCGGATCCACTGGCTCTCGCGCACGACCTCCAGCGTCGGCACCCACTGCGGCGCGAACCACGCCCACGGCAGCGCCAGCCATTCCATCGCCCGATGCACGGTGACCGGCTCGGGCTGCAGCGTGGTGCTCCAGCCGAACGCCAGGTCGGTGAACACCACCAGGTAGAGGCAGGTGGCGAGCGCGCTGAGGTTGAACCAGACGCCGAAGCGCTGGGTCGTCGCCAGCAGCAGCCAGCGTTCCACCGTGCGCAGGCTCTCGGCCTCGTGCAGATCGGCCAGTTCACGGGGGGCGCCGGCGCGGGCGCCCAGCAGCCGATCGACCAGGGCCGAGCGGGCCAGGTTCGCCAGCAGGCCGCGGGCGCCGCGGTCCGCCGGCCCCTGACGGCCGGCGCGCAGCACCGCCACCAGCAGGACCAGCAGCAGCAGGATCTGCAGGAAGGCGAACACCAGCAGGAAGTAGAAGACGTTGACCGGCTGCCGGCCGTCGTAGTGCAGCGTCATCCGGGCCGCGCCGGCGCCCAGTAGCAGCGCCAGCGCCCACAGCAGCCAGCCGAGCAGGCGATGGCCGCGCGCGAGGCGCTTGCCCGGGCCGCCGCCGGACAGCGCGGCGACGTGACGCAGCCAGCCCGTGGCCACCTGCCGCCGCAGGGCCGGTTCGGCGGCGAGGCGGGCGCGCAGGCCTTCGGCCGGCAGGCCCAGTTCGGGCAGCAGCCGGGCGGCGACGGTGCGGTCGCGCTCGCGGAGCTGCTGCCAGTCGCCGGCCCGCACCGCGCTCTCGTCGCGGCGGGCCTGCCATTCCAGATCGACGAGCTGCGCCAGCTTCAACGCGGGAGGATGCTACGGCGGGCTCCGGCCGCAACCAACTGCGGCCGGCTACTGCGGCCGGTCCAGGTCTTCCGCGCGCAGCGCCGGGTTGAGCTGGATCGAGGTCAGGTGGATGCGGGTCTGCACCCGCCGCCGGCCTTCGGCGTCGGCGCGGAAGTGGGTCAGCTTGCGGGGCAGGAGCAGCCCGTCGTCGAGCTGATGCTGCTCGAGCAGGACCAGTTCGCCCGCGCTGGCGACCTTCCTGCCCTCGCCATCGACCGGCCAGACCTCGACGGCCACCAGCCGGGAGGTGTCGGCGGCGACGAAGGCCTTGACGTGGACCGGACGGGCCTCGCCGTCGGCCTCGTGCAGCAACGGGAAGGTGGCGAGGCCGCCGGTGACGGTCTGGCACGGGATCCCGGCCATCCGGCCGAGCTTCAGCTCCTCGCTGGCCACCGCGCCCGGGTTCTGCAGCGAGCGCAGCACCGCGCCGGGATCGGCCAGCTTCGCCAGTTGCGCGCACAGCTTCAGGTAGCGGCGCACCGCCGCCAGGTCCTGGGCGAAGTCCCGGCCCTGCAGGTCCTCGGCCTTGGCCGTGCCGCTCTGCATCCAGAAGCCGTTGCGGTCGCGGCCCTGGCGCAGCGGCTTGCTGGTCTCCTCGGTGAGCACGTGCAGCAGCGGTCGCGAGCGCTCCCGGTCGGGCTCCTTCCAGTCGAGCCAGGTGACCTTCAGCTCGGCCTGGCCGCGCTTGTCGGCGTCGGCGGCGACGTGCTCGACGTTCAGCGCGGCGCGCAACGCGACCAGCGGCGGCGCCTTGGTGTCGGGCCGGTGGGCGGCGTCCACCGCGGCGGCGAGCCGGTCGAGGTCGGCCCGCGGCGCCGGATCCTGGGCGGCGGCGCCGGCCGGCAGCGCGGCGGTGAGCAGGAACGCGGCGAGGGCGGCGGGACGGCGGGAGTCGGTGCGCACGGTCAC
The DNA here is from genome assembly GCA_964565715.1 of uncultured candidatus Brocadiaceae bacterium. Classification (GTDB taxonomy): domain Bacteria; phylum Planctomycetota; class UBA1135; order UBA1135; family UBA2386; genus CAZMGG01. The sequence goes on from CAZMGG010000005.1 coordinate 35,109, forward strand.
AGAACGGCAAGCATGCCGCGTCGTTGCGGCAGGGCTAGGGGAAGATCCCCTCGAACTGCACCACCGGCACGAAGTCGCCGGTGGCGCCGATGAACCAGCCCGCCGAGCTGCGGAAGGCGCTCATGTTGTTGCGGTTGGGCAGACCCTGGGGGCCGATCCGCACCGCCACGCCGTTGCTGGTGACCGACTGCGCGAGCTGGCCGCTGCTGCCGATGCCGAGCGCCTGGCAGAAGCCGGCGAGGCCCTCCAGGGCCGGGTTCGGCGGCAGCGCGAACGACACCGTCGGGTAGCCGCCGCCGACGTTCTCCAGGATGAACTGGAACGCCGCCGTGCCGAGCCAGCTCGTGCAGCCCGGCATGCCGAGCGGCGTCAGGTCGGTCTGCGGCCGGTCCAGGGCGATGCCCACCAGCAGCACCGGGAACGCGCCGTTCTGGGTGCTGGTCGCCTGCAGGTCGATGGCGCCGCCGACCACCGCGGTGGCGGCGTTGGCCGACAGGCCGATGCCCTGGCCGCCGCTGGTGCAACCGGACACGTCGATCTCCGCCGCCAGGCCGCCGGTGGCCGAGGAGCGGAACTGCACCGCGTCGATGCGCACGAGGCCCGGCACCGCCGCCGTGTCGGTGGTCTCGATCAGCAGCAGCAGGTTGCCCTGGCTGCCGTCGAACACGTAGGGCGGGCTGAACGGGAGGTGGATCGCGAACGGCGCGGGCTGCACCGCAAGCGGCGCCGTCGCCGGCAGGTTGACCGGGCCCTGGAACACCACGGTGCCCGGCGCGCTGGCGATGTTGGTGGCGAGGTCCGCCACCATCGAGGCGGCGTTGGTCGTCGTCGTGTAGAGGGTGACGCGGTAGTTCTTGCTGTGGGCGATGGAGCCCTGCGAGGCGGTGACCTGGCTCTGCCGGAAGCGGACGCCGGTGAGGAGCCCCTGGCCGAGCGTGACCTGGTCGGCGTTGCACAGGATCTGCATGCCGCCGTCGGCGCGGCCGAACGGGTAGGTGTAGACCGACGGGCCCTCGACCAGGTCCATGCCGCGGGGCACGACCCGGGTCTGCTGGGCGCGGACCGGTGCGGCGGTGGCGACGGCGAGGAGGGCGAGGACGGCGGGAACGGCGCGGTGGGCGGTGCTCATGGTGGGCGGGTCATGTTCCCGTTGCCCGCCCGCGGCGTCGAGTCCCCGATCGGCGGGGGCAGCCGCGGCGCCGCCGGAAATCGGCCGGATGTCGCCCGTCGTCGTTGGTCCCCGGTGCACCAGCGGCCAAGATGCGCCGGGCGATGAGCGACCACTTCGCGGGTTTCGAGCGGATCGAGGTGCAGGGCGTGCCGGTGCTGCTGCGCGCCGATCCGCGCTTCAAGGCCTTCCGCGTGGCCCTCTACGCCGAGCGGCCCATGGCCGGGCCGACGGCGGCCCGGGCGATGCTGCCGGGCCTGCTGGTGGAGGGCACCACGCGGCATCCGGACCGGCCGAGCCTGGTCCGCGCGATGGAATGGCTCTACGGCGCCCAGGTGCTGCCGGGCATCAGCCGGGTGGCCGAGACGTCGATCCTGCGGTTGTCGGGCGAGGCCGTCGCCGGCGACTTCCTGCCGGGCGCGCCCGACCAGTGGGCCGCGGTGCTCGACCTGCTGGCGGACTTCGCCTGCCGGCCCCGCCTCGAGGGGTCGGGCTTCCCGGCGGCGATGTTCGCCCGCGAGCAGCAGCAGGCCGCCGCCGCGGTGCGCAGCAGCCGCGACGACAAGGGCGGCTGGGCCCGCCGGCGCGCGCTGGAACTCGGCTGCGCCGGCGAGCCCTATGGCGTGCCGGGCACCGGCACCGAGGCGGAGATCCTGGCGCTGCGGCCCGACGAACCCGAGGCGGCCCGCCACGACTATCTGGCGCGCGGCCGTCGCTTCGCGATCGCCATGGGCGCGCTGCCGGCCGAGCCCGGTCCGGGCCTGCAGCGCCTGCTCGAGGCGTTGCCGGACAACGCCGCCGAGCCCCTGCCGCCGCCGCTGCAGCCCGACCGCCGGCCACCGCGCCAGGTGATCGAGCGCGACGCGATGCAGCAGGCCCGGCAGGTGCTGCTGCTGCGGGTTGCCCCGCCGGCGGATCCGGCGCGTCTGTGTGCGCTGCACGTGGCGGTCAACCTGTGGGGCGGCGGGCCGCACTCGCGCCTGTTCCGCGTCCTGCGCGAGGCGCAGAGCCTCTGCTACCACATCGGCGCCTCCTGCGACGCGCACAAGGGCATCGTCGTGGTGCAGGCCGGTCTCGACGCCGCCGCGGCGGCGGCCGCCGAGGCGGGCAGCCTCGAACAGCTCGCCGCGCTGCAGCGGGGTGGGTTCGAGGACGACGAACTGCGCACCGCGATCGCCACCATCGCCGGGCCCCTGCAGGGCATCGACGACTCGCTGCAGGGTGCGATGAGCTTCGCCGGCGAGCAGTGGCTGCTCGGCTTCGACCAGACCCCGGCGGAACGGCTGCGCCAGTACCTCGCCGTCGACCGCTCGGCGGTGGTGGCGGCGCTGGCCGGCATCTGGCACGACTTCTCCTACCTGCTGGCGCCGGAGGCCGCCGCATGAGCCGCTTCGAGGTCGTCCGCGAGCCGGTGCTGGGGGAGGCCGTGCACTGCGCCACCACCACCGCCGGCCTGCGGCTGCGGGTCGCGCCGCTGCCGGCGTTCCGCGAGGCGACCGCCGCCATCACCTTCCAGTACGGCAGCATCGACCTCGACTTCAGCGACGGCTCCGAGCTGGTGCGCACGCCCGCCGGCACCGCCCACTACCTGGAGCACAAGCTGTTCGAGGACGAGGACCTGCACACCTTCGAACGCTTCGCCGCCCGCGGCGCCCGGGTCAACGCGATGACCGGGTTCACCCGGACCACCTACTACTTCTCCGCCACCGACCGTCTGCAGGAGAACCTGACCGACCTGCTGCGCATCGTGTCGCGGGCCCACATCACCGCGGCCAACGTGCAGAAGGAGCGGGGCATCATCGCCCAGGAGGTCCGGATGTACGAGGACTCGCCGGACTTCTGCACGATGTTCGATCTGCTCGGCTGCCTGTACGGCGAGCACCCGGTGCGGCACACCGTCGGCGGTACGGTGGAGTCGATCCAGGCGATCACCCCGGAGATCCTGCTGCGCTGCCATCGCGCCTTCTACCGCGCCGGCAACGCCGCCCTGGCGGTGGCGGGGCCGGTGGATCCCGCCGAGGTGCTGGACCTGGCCGAGGCCTGCGGCCTGCCGGCCGGCACCGCGCCCGAACGCCGCCTGCCCGCCGACCTCGGGCCGCCGGCCCTGCCGCGCCGGCAGCGGGCGATGGCGGTGGCGCGGCCGAAGGTCCTGCTCGGGCTGAAGGAGCGCACGCTGCCCGCCGACACCGACGACCTGCTGGGCCGGCAGCTCGCCACCCGCCTGCTGCTGGAGCGGATGTTCGGCAGCAGCTCGGCCCAGCGCGAACGGCTGCGCACCGCCGGCGACGTCGACGACTCGTTGAGCCACGGCTACTCCGGCGAGCGCACCTTCGGTCACGCGTTGTGCGGCTGCGAGAGCGACGAGCCGGAGCGGGCGCTGGCGGCGCTTCGCGCGGTGCTGCTGGGGCCGATCGAACTCGACGACGACGACCTCGAACGGGTGCGCCGCCGCTTCCTCGGCGGCTTCGTGCGCAGCTTCGAGTCGGTGCGGGGCCAGGCGATGCAGCACGCCGCCGAGGCCCTGGAGGGAGTGCCGCCGTTCTCGGCCATGGCCCGGGTGCAGGCGCTGGACCGGGCAGCGGTGCTGGCCCGGCAGGCCGAGCTGTGCCGCGCGGAGAACCTGGCGGTGGCGGTGACGGCGCGGGACGGGGGCTAGGCCGCGAGCCGCAGCAGTCCGAACACGGAGGCGGCCACCAGCGCCAGGACCGGCGCCACCAGCACCCGCGGCAGGCGGACGTTGTGCGCCAGGATGTGGGTCAGGTGCCGCCGGTCGCCGACCCAGGGCGGCAGGCCGAGCCACAGCCGGGCGAGGACCACCTGCACGAAGTCGGCGAGCTGCACGGCGGCGCCGCCGAGCGCGGGCAGCGGCTCTTCCAGGCGCCGCACCACCGCCACCGCCAGGCAGGCGCCGAGCGCCAGCGCGCCGCTGTCGCCGACGAAGCCGCGCGGCCGCGGCCAGTTCCACGGCACGAAGCCCAGCGCGGTGAAGCCGGCCCACCACAGCGGCTCGCAGTCGCCGGCCAGCAGCAGCAGCGAGGTGCCGCTCAGCATGGCGCACACGCCGTCGGTGTTGTCGAGGAAGTTGGTGGCGTTGATCAGGACGAACGCGAGGACCGCCAGCAGGACGATCCAGCCCGGCGCGGTCAGCGACGCCGGCGCCACCGCGACGGCCACCAGCCCCGCCGCGGTGCCCAGCGCCATCGCCTTCACGCGCCAGTCGACGCCACCGCCCCGTTCCTTCTGGTGGTCGTCGAGGCAGCCGATGCCGCCGCAGAGCAGCACCGCCGCGGCCTCCGCCCAGCCCTGCCGCAGCAGGAACGGCACGACCAGCAGGGGCAGCAGCACGACGCCGCACAGCGGCATCGGCCGGCGGTGCTGCTTGCGGCCCTCGCCGGGCGGATCGTCGGGCAGGAAGCCCCAGCAGCGGCGGTTGCAGAGGTCGGCGAGCAGGACCAGCAGCAGGGCCGCCGGGGCGGCGATCCAGGCCGGGCCCATCGGCTTCAGTCCTGGTAGAGGCGGTGGCGGCGGGCGTAGGCGAGGACCTCCTGCTGCACCTCGGGGACGTCGCGGGCGCCGCGGCCCAGCGCCGCCCGCACGTCGGTGGCCGACACGGCATCGGGCTCCATCGCCAGGACGTGGGACATCAGCCGCTCGCGCTCCCGCGACGACAGGTCGAGGCCCTTCAGGATCGAGGCGCCGATCGGGTGGCCCTGGCGCGGGAACACGCAGACGGTGGCGAGCTGCAGCACCCGGTGGTGGTCCTTCCAGGTGGGCAGCAGCGGCAGGTTGTCGGAGCCGATCAGGAAGTAGAGCGGCCGGCCCGGCAGCTCGGCGCGCAGTTCCTGCAGGGTGTCGACGGTGAAGCTGAGGCCGGGCCGGTGCACCTCGCGGGGATCGACCACCACGCCGCGCATCCTCCGGAAGGCGATCTCGCACATGGCCAGCCGGTCGATGGCCCGGGACACGCGCCGATCCTGCTTGTGCGGATGGTCGCCGGTGGGCAGCACCCGCACCTCGTCGATCGGCAGCTGCACCAGCGCGGTCTCGACGATGCGGCGATGGGTGAGGTGGGGCGGATCGAAGGTGCCGCCGAACACCGCCAGCCCGCTGGCCGCGGCCCCGGTCATGCCTGCAGCCGGCGCCGCAAGGCGTCGGCGAGGCCCTCGCCGGCGGGCAGGGTCAGGTCCTCGCTGCGCTGCAGGTCGCGGACCTGCACCGTGCCGTCGCGCAGTTCGTCGGGGCCGAGCACCAGCATCAGCCGGACCGCGCGCTTGGGCGCCGCCTTGAACAGCGCCTTCAGGGTCTTCTGCTCGAAGTCGGTGTCGCAGGGCAGGCCCTGCTGGCGCAGCCGCGCCGCCAGCAGGAACGCCGGACCGCGCTGCTCGTCGCCGACCGGCGCCACGAACAGCGGCACCGGCTCGTCCTTCGGCTGCATCGCCGGATGGCCCTGCTTCTCGAGGGCCAGCATGGTCGGCGTGACGCCGATGGCGAAGCCGACCGCGCCCTGGGACTGGCCGCCGAGCTGGTCGATCAGCGAGTCGTAGCGACCGCCGCCGCAGACCGCGTCGCGGGCGCCGAGGTCGGGGCAGCGCACCTCGAACACCAGGTGCTCGTAGTAGTCGAAGCCGCGGACGATGGACGGATCGACCTGCACGGGCACCTCGAGCCGGGCCAGTAGCGCCAGCACGTCGTCGAAGCGCTGCCGGCTCGCCGGCCGCAGGTGGTCGAGGAAGCGCGGCGCCTGCTGGTTGCCCGGCTGGCAGCCCGGCACCTTGCAGTCCAGCATGCGGAACACGTTGCGCTCGAAGCGGCGCCGGCAGTCGTCGCAGCGTTGCGGCAGCAGCGGCGCGAAGTGCGCCTTCAGCACCTCGCGGAAGGCGTCGCGGTCCTGCTGGTCGCCGATGCTGTTGCAGTGCACCCGGTAGTTCTGCAGGCCAATCTTCGCGAAGGCGCGGTGGGCCAGCAGCACCACCTCGGCGTCGAGCAGCGGGCTGCGGCTGCCGAGCGCCTCGACGCCGACCTGGAAGAACTGGCGGCTGCGGCCCGCCTGCGGCTTCTCGTAGCGGAACATCGGCCCGGCGTAGAACAGCTTCTGGAAGGGCCGGGTCTTGTCGTAGCCCGCCTGCAGGTAGGCGCGGACCACCGGGGCGGTGCCCTCGGGCCGGAACGTGACCGAGGTGTCGCCCCGCTCGACCGTGAACATCTCCTTCTCGACCACGTCGCTCTGCTCGCCGAGCCCCCGCCGGAACAGGGCGGTCTCCTCGAACATCGGCGTCTGGATCTCGCGGTAGCCGGCCTCGGCCATGGCCGACCGGAAGGCCTGGAAGACGTGGTCGAAGGCGGGCAGGCGCTCGGGGAGCAGGTCCTCGGTGCCCCGCGGGCAGCTCAGGCGGGCCATGGGGGGGAGGAGCGTAGCAGCCGCGTCCGCCCGGCCCAGCGGCCGGCGCCGGGAAATCCGGTGGCTGTCGGTGGGAGCCCGGCCGGAGCCCCCGGTGGGGTGGGAAACTTCGTTGCGCGGGGGTCCCGGGGCCGCTAGCTTTCGGCGCCTGTCCCCCGCTGCCGGGTGCCCCGGGCAGCCCTAGACCCCACTTCGCGGAACCCACCGGAACGAACATGCGCAAGCTGGCCATCGTCCTCACCCTCCTGCCCTTCCTGGGAGCCTGCCAGAGCTTCGGCTGGTCCGGCCAGGGCGGCAACCTGTCGACCGAGCAGAAGAACCGCGGCATCAAGGACGTGCAGGCGCTGAGCAGCGCCCACGAGACCGAGACCTTCTTCCGCGGCGTCCGCCGGCGCAGCGATGGCCGCAACAACGCCTTCGGCCGCGACCTGGAGAGCATCCAGAACTTCATCGACCGGCACCTGTGGAACTACAGCCAGGACGATCCGTACGTGAACTATCCGTCGGACACGACCAAGCTGGAGCACCTGGGTCGCTTCGGCCTGACCACCGTCAGCGGCGCGCCGCTGGTCGACGAGGTCACCAAGCGCTAGCAGGAGCCCCTGCGGGAAGCCCCTTCGGGGAGCACAGCGGGCCGGACGCCTCGGGCGGTCGGCCCGCTCGCAATTCAGGGACCTAGCGCCGGCGGTACCAGGCCAGCACCCGCTGCCGGGCCGCCGGTTCGGGCAGGGAGTATTCCTCGCGGCGCTGCAGCCGGAACGGGCCCAGCCGGTCGGGGCTCTGGGCGTCCTGGTCCAGCCACAGCACCAGGCTGCCGCCGGGCCGGCACAACGGCGCGGCCAGTTCGGCCACCGCGTCCGGCGTGCCGACCGCCCGGGCGGTGACCAGGTCGAACGCCGCCCGCAGCTCGCGCCGCAGGGCCGGCGCCTGGGCGGCGTCCAGGGCCAGGGTCTCCACGTCGGGCAGCCGCGCCGTCAGCAGGCAGGCGCCGATGGCGCGGATCTTCTTCTGGGTGCGGTCCAGCAGCACCACCGATGCCCGTGGGTGCAGGGCCGCCACCGCGACGCCGGGGAAGCCGTTGCCGGTGCCGAGGTCGAGGACGTGCTGCGGCTGCAGCGGCAGCCGGCCCAGCGCCAGCCCGTCGAGCGCGTGCAGCACCACCGCCTGCTCGCGGTCGCGGATCGCCGTCAGGTTGACCTGCTGGTTCACCTCGAGCATGGCGTCGAGGTAGCGCAGCAGGCCCGCGGCGGCGTCGGGGCCGAGCGTGCTGCCCAGCGCGTCTGCCTGGGCCTGCAGCGTCGGCCCGTCGGTGGGGGCTCCGGTCACCGGCTGCCGCCGCTCACTTGTAGGCCTTGATCTCGCCGGACTGCAGCCGGGCCTCGTAGTCCTTCAGCTCGCGCCGCACCACGTAGCCGAGGAAGTAGAGGCCGACGATGTTGGGGAACGCCATCAGCAGGATCATCACGTCGCCGAACTCCAGCACGTTGGTGGCGGTCACCACCGAGCCCAGCACGGTGAACACGAGGAACAGCAGCTTGAACGGCAGCGACGCCCGCGGCCCGAACAGGTTGGTGGCGCAGCGTTCGCCGTAGTAGCTCCACGAGATCATCGTCGAGTAGGCGAACAGCACGACCGCGACCATCAGCAGCCAGGGGAACCAGCCGGCGAAGATGCCGACGCTCTTGAACGCCTCGGCGGTCAGCGCCGCGCCGTTGTTGGCGGCGATGATCTCGGCGTGCTGCGGCATCTGGTAGACGCCGGTGATGCCGATCACCAGGGCGGTCATGGTGCAGACGATCACCGTGTCGATGAACGGCTCCAGCAGGGCGACGATGCCCTCGCGCACCGGATACGGCGTGCGCGCCGCCGAGTGGGCGATCGACGCCGAACCGACGCCGGCCTCGTTGGAGAAGGCCGCGCGCCGGAAACCGGTGACCAGGGCGCCGATGGCGCCGCCGTAGACCGCGTCGCCGCTCAGCGCGCACTCGAAGATGCGGCCGATGGCGGCGGGCACGTCGCCGATGTGCATCAGGATGACCACCAGGGCCGACAGCACGTAGATGCCGCACATGGCCGGCACGATCTTGTCGGCGACCCGGGCGATGCTGCGGATGCCGCCGATGATGACGATGGCGGTGAAGAACGCCATCAGCAGGCCGTAGGCCCACGGGTTGTGGTCGAAGAACTCGACCTGGCCGCGCAGGATGCCGAGGCTCTGGTTGACCTGGAAGGCGTTGCCGCCCGCCAGGCTGCCGCCGATGCAGAAGATCGTGAAGATCATCGCCAGCGGCACGCCGAGGATGCCGAGCTTCAGGTTGGCGAAGCCGTCGCGCAGGTAGTGCATCGGCCCGCCGGACACGTTGCCGTTCTGGTCGATCTTGCGGAACTTCTGGCCCAGCGTGCACTCGGTGAACTTCAGCGTCATGCCGAGCAGGCCGGCGACGATCATCCAGAAGGTGGCGCCGGGGCCGCCGATCATCACCGCGATGGCGACGCCGGCGATGTTGCCGAGCCCGACGGTCGCCGACAGCGCCGCCGACAGCGCCTGGAAGTGCGACACCTCGCCCAGGTCCTTCGGATCGCTGAACTTCCCCATCACGCAGTGGATCGCGTGCTTGAACATCCGGAAGTTGACGAACCGGAAGAACAGGGTGAACAGCACCGCGGCCAGCACCAGCCAGACCACGACGAAAGGCACCGTCACCGTCGCGACGTTGCCGGCGGGCCCGCGCACCAGCCATTCCCAGACGTGCACGGTACCGTCGTCGCCGAACGTCAGCGCGCGGGTGCCGCCGGCGCCGGCGACCCAGCCGCGGATGGCGTCGGTGTGGCCCTGCAGCGGCAGCTCGGTTCCGTCGTGCAGCACCAGGGTGGCCTGGTTGCCCTGCGGCCGGACCTCCTTGAGGAGGTGGCCGGCGGGCGGTTCGGGCGTCGCAGCGGGCTCGGTGGCGGCGGCCGGCGCCGCCGGCGTGCCGTCGGCGACGTTCCAGCGGCGGCCGCCGCCGCTGCCGTCGGTCACCACCAGCACGTCGTCGCCGTCGAAGTGCAGCCCCTGGACGCCGCCCTGGTGGCCGCCCAGCGTTCGCACCGGCTCGCCGGCGTAGCCCCACAGGATGGCGTTGCCGTCGCTGCCGCCGCTGGCGAGCCAGCGCCCGGACGGCGAGTAGCGCACCGCGGTCACCGGCGCGCCGTGCTGCAGGACGAGGCGCGCCTGCCGTTCGACGTGGTCCTTCGGCGCCCGCGCCGGCGGGGTGGCGATCTCCTCGTCGGGCGTCGCCAGCCGCCAGACGCGGACGGTGCCGTCCTGGCTGCCCGTGGCGAACTCGCCGATCCGGTAGTAGTCGTCGGTGAACTGGAGGCGGCCGGCGGCGTCGGGGAACTCGTCGGTGACCGTGATCGGCCCGGTGTGGCCGCGGAAGATGCCAAGCAGGGGATCCGGGGCGGTGGGCTGCTGGCGGCGCCAGCTTGCGCGGAACAGGCTGTACAGGTGCAGGGCGTGGTTCTGGTCCGCCGCCAGCACCCGGCGGCCGGCGCCGGTGAACGCCGCGTAGCGCACGTCGACGTCCTTGCTGTCGGCCAGCACCAGGGGCGCTGCGGTGTCCTTGCCGTCCTGTTGCAGGCGATGCGGCCGCGTGTCGAGGCCGAGGGCCGGGGCGACGTCGTAGAACGGCCAGTGGGTGACCTCGGTCAGCGCCACGCCGAAGGCGTCGTTGACCTGCTCCTGCCAGCCCGGCGGCTGCGGCGCCCGGCGCTTGCCGGCCTCTTGCGCCGGCAGCAGGCCGATCAGGATGGCGAGCGCCGCGAGCAGCGGCAGGAACCGACCAGGCGTGCGGTGGGGCATGCGGGGGACCATGGGGCCGCGGGGGGGGGCGGCGCGGGGGCGCCCCGGATCTTGGCGAAGGAGCCGCCGGAGTCAAATGTCGCGACCGACGGACGGCAGGCCGGCCACGGATTCCTCGAGGGGCGCTGCCGCCACCGCAAGGCCCACCGGCGGCGCCACCAGGGGGGCCGCGGACGCCGTGCTCCGCCGCCGCATGGCCCGCAGCGCCAGCAGCAGTACCGTCGGCCCGCCGACCGCGGCGCCGATCGTGCAGCGCAGGAGCCCGGCGGGGCGCCACACCAGATCCAGCAGCAGCAGCGGCAGCAGCACCAGCACCGCCGCCAGGGTGCCCGAGCGCATGGCGCCCAGCACCGCGCCGGCGGCGACGCCGAGCCGCCGGCAGGCGTAGCTCAGCGACACCACCAGCGCCGCGGCGATCGACAGCACCGCGGCGGCGGCACAGCCCTCGACGCCGTAGAGCCACACGCCCAGCGTGCCGGCGCCATAGAGGGTCAGCATCCGGCACAGCTGCGCGGTGCGGTCCTTCTCCGGTTCGCCGATCGCCCAGAACAGCGGGCCGATCACCGCGGTCAGCCCGGCGAGGCCGCCGTGCACCGCCAGCAGCGGGAACAGCCAGGCGTGCTGGCCATAGGTCTCGCCGTAGACCAGCGCCGGCAGGTCGCTGCCGATCCAGGCGAACACGGTGGCCAGGGGTGCTCCGACCAGCATGAACGCGCGCACCGCGCGCAGCCACGTCTGCCGCAGCCGCGTCTGGTCGCTGGCGAGCTGGCTGTAGGCCGGCAGGGCCACCGGGCCGAGCACCCGCAGGAACAGGTCCTCGGGGATCTTGGCCAGCTTCTCGCCGTAGCCGTAGATCGCCACCGCCGCCGGCGCCGCCAGCTTGCCCAGGATCAGGGCCGGCGCGCAGAAGATCATCACCAGCAGGAACGGCGCGCCGGCCGCACCCAGCGCGTAGCGGCCGAGTTCCTTGCCCACCGACCGGTCGAACGACAGCCGCGGCCGGTACGGCGCCACGGCGTAGCTGATCGCCGAGCGCAGCAGCACGCCGCAGAGGTGGCCGGCCACCAGGGCGCGCACGTCGCCCCAGGCGAACGCCATGGCGATGGTGGCGGTGGTGCCGAGCACCGCCGCCGAGAAGTCGCCCAGCGACACCCGGCGGAAGTCGAGCTCCTTGATGCGGCTGGCCCGGGCCGGGCTCTGCACCGCGTCCAGCAGGCCGGTGAACGCCAGCAGCAGGAACAGCACGGTCAGCGAGTGTTCGCCGGGCGCCGCGCTGTCGCGGAAGAACCAGGCGAAGACCGGCGACAGCAGGGCCAGCACCGTCGAGATCACCACCGCCCGCAGCAGCCGCACGGTGAACACCGTGTCCAGGTAGGCACGTTCGTGGCCGCGGCGGCTGTGGATCTGCGACTGCTCGCCGGCGAAGAAGGTCAGCGCCTCGATGGCGGCGATCGCCGCCAGCAGCACGCCGAACGTGCCGATCTCCGCCTCCGGCAGCAGCCGGGCCAGGACGGCGAAGCCGGCGAGCTGCACCAGGCGCTGGCCGCCGACGCCCAGGGCCTGCCACAGGATGCCGGTGGCGGTGCGCTTGTGCAGGTCGTCGGGCGAGGGGCTCATGGCGGAGGGATCAGCGCCGGCTGGCGGCGGGGGCCGGCAGCGGCGCCGGCTGCGGGGCGCCGTTCACGAACACGCGGTGCCAGGCGTCGAGCACCAGCAGGGAGTGGAGCAGGAGCGCGTTCTGCCGGACCGCGGCGTCATCGGCCAGCAGCCCGTCGAGCCAGGCCGCCGGCAGCAACGCGCGGCAGACGCCCTGCCGGTCGGTGAGCCGCTCGCGCACCGTCGCCCGGTGGTCCGGGCCGAGCCAGGCCTGCACCGAGCTGGGGAAGCCGTGCTTCCGGCGGGTCGCCACCACCGGCGGCAGGTGCCGCGCGGCCAACCGGCGCAGCAGCCACTTGTTGCCCGTGCTGCCCCGGTACTTGTGGCGGCCGTGGATGCGGAAGGCCAGCTCGGCGACCCGGTGGTCGAGCAGGGGCACCCGGCCCTCGATCGAGGCGGCCATGGTGGTGCGGTCCAGCAGCGCCAGGAGCTGGTGCGGCAGGTAGGTCACCGTGTCGGCGTGGAGCTGCTGGTTGCGGCCGTCCATCCAGGCCGCGTCGCGGAACGCCTCGCCCAGCTCGCGCAGGTGGTCGACGGCGGCGACCTGGGCGAGGGCCGCGCGGTCCGCCGCGGTCAGGTGGGTCATCGCGTCGGCGTGGAACGGCAGCCGGCTCGCGCCGAAGCGGCGGACCGCCGCACGCCGGGCCGGCGTCGCCCGCCAGCGCAGCAGCGCCGTCGCCGCGCCGTCGCCGAGCACCGGCGCGAGGCGGCGGTAGAGCCGTGCCCGCAGGGACAGCTGGTGGTGGCCGTAGCCGGCGAACAGCTCGTCGGCGCCGGTGCCCGCCAGCAGCACCTTGACGTGCTGGGCCGCCGCCCGCGCCACCAGCAGCGCCGGATAGAACGCCGGGTCCGCCACCGGCTCGTCGTTGAACCACGTCGTGCCGTCGAGGTCCTGCAGGAAGTCGCCGCTCTGCGCGCCGACCACCACGTGCTCGAGGCCCAGCGCGGTGGCCACGGTGCGCGCGGTCTGCAGCTCGCCGGGATCGGTGTCCGGGAACGCCACCGTGTAGGCGCGCACGTCGGCGTCCCGCGCGTAGTGGGCGATCAGGCTGGAGTCGAGGCCGCCGGACAGGCTGATGCCCACCGGCACGTCGGCGACGAGCTGCCGTCGCACCGCGTCCGCCAGCAGCTCGTCCAGTTCGCGCAGCCCATCGCCGGGCAGCGGTTCCTGCCGCTCCGCCAGGCGGTACCAGGTGCGCAGCCGCGGCGCCGCCTCGCCCAGCAGCAGCAGCTCGGTGCCGGGCATCAGCTTGTGCACGCCCTGGCAGAGGGTGGCCTCGCCGGGCACGTAGAAGTGCTCGAGGAACGGCACCACCTGGGTTGGGTCCAGGGTCGCCGGGCAGAGGCCGGAGGCGAACAACGGCTTCAGCTCGCTGCCGAACACCACCACGCCATCCCGTGCGGCCCAGTAGAGCGGCTTGACGCCGAGCTGGTCGCGGTAGAGCCGCACGCTGCGATCGCGGCCGTCCAGCACGCAGATCGCGAACATGCCGTTCAGCAGCCGGACGAAGTCGGGGCCGTGCCGTTCGTACAGGTACGGCAGCACGACGGCGTCGGAGCCCTGCCGCAGGTCGACGCCGATCTCGGCGCGCAGGCGCTGGCGCAGCTCCAGGTGGTTGTAGATCTCGCCGTTGAAGAAGACCTGGATGCTGCCGTCGGCGTTGCCGACCGGCTGGTCGCCGGTGTGCAGGTCGATGATCGCCAGCCGGCGGAAGCCGACGCCGGCGAAGTCGCTGGTGTGCAGGCTCTCGGCGTCGGGGCCGCGATGCCGGATGCTGGCCACCATGGCCCGCAGGCGGGCGCGGAGGGCGGCGTCGGGCTCGAAGGGCGAGCCGAAGTGGAGACCGGCGAATCCGCACATGGCTTCGGGGATCCTATCGGTGCTTTCGCCAACCGGGCTGTACCTGTCGCGAAACGCCACAGCCCGGCCCTCAGGCCGGGGGGCCGTCGCCGTCGCCGTCGAACGCCGCGCGCAGCGCCGGCAGGCCCGCGTCCGGGTGCAGCCAGCGCACCGACGGCAGCCGCCGCAGCCAGGTGAGCTGCTTGCGGATCAGGCGGTGGGTGGCGCGGCGGATGCGGTTGCGGAGTTCCTCGCGGTCCTTCAGGCGGCGGTCGAGGAACAGCAGGCACTCGGCGTAGCCGATCGCCGCGCCGGCGGTGGCGGAGAAGCCGCCGGCCGCCAGGATGGCGCGCACCTCGTCCAGCAGGCCCTGGTCGAGCATCGCCTCGGCCCGCGCCCGCACCCGCACGTGCAGTTCGTCCCGGGGCCGGGTGAGCGCCACGATCCGGCATGGCCGCGCCCAGCCGTCGCGTTCGAAGTGGTCCTGCTGCGCCGAGATCGGCCGGCCGGTCTGCTCGAGGACCTCCAGGGCCCGCACCAGGCGCTTCTCGTCGTTGCGGTGGATGCGCCCGGCGGCCTGCGGATCGCGCCGCTGGAGTTCCTCGTGCAGGGCGCCCGGGGCAAGCCGTTCGCGCTCGCGCAGCACCGCGCGCAGGGCCGGGTCCGCCGCCGGGCCCTGCAGCATCCCCTTGAAGTGGGCCATCAGGTAGAGCGGCGTGCCGCCGACGAACAGCGGCCGCCGGCCGCGGGCCAGCACGTCCCGGGTGGCGGCGACGGCGGCCGCGGACCAGCGGGCGGTGTCGAAGTCCTCCCACGGCTCCACCAGGTCGAGCAGGTGGTGCGGCACGCGCGCCCGTTCCGCCCGGGACGGCTTGGCGGTGCCGAGGTCCATCCGGCGGTAGACCGCCATCGAGTCCATCGACAGGATCTCGCAGCCCGCCTGCTCGGCCAGCTCCAGGGCCAGCCCCGACTTGCCGGCAGCGGTGGGGCCGGTGAGCACCCACAGGGGCTCGGTGGGGGCGTCGCTGGCTTCGGGATCCGGGACCATGGGCCGAGGATAGCTGGCCGGTGCGGCTTCCCGGCAGTGCGACGTGGCAATGGGGCGGGGGCCTGGATACCTTGCTCCGCCCTCCGGCTCATGATCGCCTTCATCTCGGACATCCACAGCAACACCGAGGCCCTGGACGCCTGCCTGAAGGTGATCGACGGGCTGCCCGTCAAGCGGATCCTCTGCCTCGGCGACATCATCGGCTACGGCCCGGAGCCCCGCGAGACGCTGGCCAAGGTCATGCAGCGGGCCGAGTTCTCGCTGCAGGGCAACCACGAGCACGGCGCCATGTTCTACGCCTCGGACTTCAATCCGCGGGCGCGGGCGGCGATCGACTGGACCCGCGACCAGCTCAACCGCAAGGACCGGCCGCGCGACGAGAACATGCGGTTCTGGACCTACCTGGACGGCATGAAGACCGAGCACCGCGAGGGCGACATGCTGCTGGTGCACGGTTCGCCGCGGGACCCGGTGCGCGAGTACCTGGTGCCCCGCGACGCCGAGGATCAGGCGAAGATGCGCGAGTGCTTCGAGCTGATGAAGGAGGCCCGGGTCTGCTTCGTCGGCCACAGCCACGTGCCCGGCGTCTATCCGGAAGCCGGCGGCTTCCAGACGCCGGCCCAGCTCGGCGACCGCTACACCCTCGGCGCCGGCAGGGCGATCGTCAACATCGGCTCGGTCGGTCAGCCGCGCGACGGTGACCCCCGCGCCACCTTCGTCACCTTCGACGGCCAGACGGTGACCTTCCACCGCGTCGCCTACGACTTCGCCGCGACCATGGCCAAGATCCGCGCCGTTCCGGAGCTGCCGGACTACCTGGCCGAACGGCTGGCCGCGGGCCGCTGACGGCCGCTCCCGCCGTACCGGCCCGCCGTCCCCGCATTCCCCACCTGCCATGCTGAGCACGCTGCTGCTTGTGTCTTCGTTGGCGTTCCAGCCCCAGGACGGGGCCGGCGCCGGCTCCGTTCCGCCGTCGCCCGCCGCGGCCCAGGCGCCGGCGCTGATCACGCGCACCTTCGGCCAGCCCGGCGAGAAGGGGGCGATGGAGGTGACATTCCACCCGGCGGCCGGCTCGATCCTGTCGGTGCGGCTGCTCGACCACTTCGAGTCCACCGAGGCCGCGCGCCGCGCCGAGCCCCGCCGCGAGGACTACCTGCTGGTGGCGACGGACGTGCAGCCGGGCCTGACCGCGTTCAGCCTCAGCCAGGTGCCGCCGGCGACCCTGTTCCCGATGCGGCTGAACGGCGTGCCGGGCAACGGCCAGGCGGCGGTGCCCTGGCAGGTGGAGGAACTGCCCGACGGCATCCGCTTCGCGCTCGACAGCGGCTCCGGCCTGCGCCTGGAGAAGACCTTCCGGCATCGCCCGGGCCAGCGCGGCCTCGGCCTGGAACTCACCCTGCGGCACGCCCCCGGTGGCCATGCCGCCGGCGAACTGCTGTGCGACATGACCGGGCTCACCCTGATCAACACCAAGGACCTGTCGCTGTTCGGCAATCCGGCGGTGGCGATCGCGGTGGAGCAGGCCGGGGCGCGACACGTGCTGCATCCGGCCGCTGGCACCCAGCGGGTGCCGCTGCCCTTCCCGGCCGGCGCCGCCCTGAGCATGGCGGGCACCACCAACCGGTTCTTCGGCGCCTTCCTGTTCCCGCTGGACGAGGCCGCTGCCACCGCCGTGCGCGGCATCCAGGTCCACTCGCTGCCCTACGACGCCGACGATCCCCGCACCCACACGCCGCGCGGCATGGCGCCGCTGGCGATCTACCGGCTGGCCCTGCCGGTCCCCGCCGCCGGCGGCGCCTCGACGGTCACGTTCGGCCTCTACGTCGGTCCCAAGTCCTACTCGGTGTTCGACGAGAGTCCCGAGCACGCCCGCTTCGACCCGATCATGGACGTCGACCTGGAGCCGCCGTGCTGCGTCACGGTGCCCGGCGGCCGCTTCATGGCGTCGCTGCTGCTCAAGCTGCTCGGCTGGTTCCACTCGGTGGTCGGCAGCTGGGGCGTGGCCATCGTCATGCTGACCATCCTGGTCCGCGGCGCCATGGCGCCCCTCAACTTCAAGATGCAGAAGTCGATGCGCGCCTATGCCGCCAAGATGGCGGTGCTGAAGCCGAAGATGGACCGGCTCAAGCAGCAGCACGGCGACGACCAGAAGGCCTACCAGGCGGCGATGCTGCAGCTCCAGCGCGAGCACAAGATCATGCCGCCGCTCGGCGGCTGCCTGCCGATCCTGCTGACCATGCCGATCTACCTCGGCCTGTTCGCCGCGCTGCGGGTCGCCTACGACCTGCGCCAGCAGCCGTTCATCGGCTGGATCGACGACCTCAGCCAGCCCGACGCCCTGTTCCACCTCGGCCTCGACCTCGGCCTGTTCGCGGTGCCGACCTTCAACCTGCTGCCGCTGGTCTGGATCGGCATGTTCCTGTTCCTGCAGCTCCGCATGCCGCTGCCCACCGATCCGCAGCAGCGGCAGATGCAGATGATCATGCGCTACATGCCCGTCCTGTTCGGGCTGATGCTCTACAACTACGCCTCGGGCCTGATGGTCTACATGGTCACGTCGATGATCTGGACCATGTTCGAGTCGGCGGTGACCAAGCGCATCCTCGGCCCGATCGATCCGAACGTGCAGGCGATGGCGCCGACGCCGGTGATGTAGCGCCGGATTCAGCTGCGGCGGTGTTCCCGCTCGCACAGCCCCCGCGAGGCGGCGAACACCGCCCGCAGCAGCGCGGCCAGTTCGTCGCGCGCGAAGCCCGGGCCCGGCTCCCGCAGCAGCGCTTCCAGCATCGCCGCCTCGCGCGCCGGATCCGCCGCCGGCAGCCCTGCCTGCCGCTTGTGCCGGGCGATCACGGCGACCAGGGCCGCCCGCTCCTGCAGCAATGCCACCAGGCGCGCGTTCAGCGCGTCCATCCGGGCGCGCAGGGCGGGAAGGTCCTCGGGCTCTCTGGCACCGGCCATGCCCCGCCATACTATGCGCCGCCTTGTCGCCTACGCCCGTCGTTCCCGAAGTGCTCGCGCCCGCCGGCTCGCCGGCGGCGCTGCACGCCGCCCTGCAGGCCGGCGCCGACGCGGTCTACTTCGGCCTGCAGGACGGTTTCAACGCCCGCGCCCGCGCCGAGAACTTCACGCTCGCCGACCTGCCGGCCACCGTCGCCCGCATCCACCGCGCGTCGGCCCGCGCCTACCTGACCTGCAACACCCTGATCTTCGAGCCGGAGCTGCCGGCCCTGGAGAAGGTGCTGCGGGCCGTCGCCGCGGCCGGCATCGATGCGCTGATCGTGCAGGACCCCGCCGTCTGCCTGCTGGCCCGCGCCGTCTGCCCGCAGCTCGAACTGCACGCCTCGACGCAGATGACCGTGGCCGACGGCCGCGGTGCTGCCTTCGCCAAGGCGCTCGGCGTCACCCGCGTGGTCGTGCCCCGCGAGCTGTCGGTGACGGAGATCGCCCGCTTCCGCGCCGCCACCGACCTCGAACTGGAGGTCTTCGTGCACGGCGCCCTGTGCGTCTCGTGGAGCGGCCAGTGCCTCACCAGCGAGGCGTGGGGCGGCCGTTCCGCCAACCGCGGCCAGTGCGCGCAGAGCTGCCGCATGCCCTACGACCTCGTGGTCGACGGCCAGAAACGCGACCTCGCCGACGTCCGCTACCTGCTCAGCCCCAAGGACCTCGCCGGCGCCGTGGCGGTGCCCGAGCTCATGCGCATCGGCGTCCACGGCCTGAAGATCGAGGGCAGGCAGAAGGGCGTGCCGTACGTGACCACCGCCACCGCCGGCTACCGCCGCTGGGTCGACGCGCTCAAGGCCGGCACCGACCCGAAGGCGGCGCAGCGGCAGCTCGGTGAGGACCTGCTGGCCATGTCGCTGAGCTACAGCCGCGGCCTGTCGACGGGCTTCCTCGGCGGCAGCGACCACCAGACCCTGGTGGAGGGGCGCTTCCCCAAGCACCGCGGCGAGTACCTGGGCAAGGTCGTGCAGGTGCAGCACGACCACGTGCTGGTGCGCCAGGACCCGCACGGCCGGCCGTGGACGGGCGCGCTCGCCCTGCCAGAGCGGCCGCCGCAGCCCACCGGCGAGCGCAGCGACCGCCTGCCGGACCCGCCGACGGTGCCGCTCGACGTGCGGCCCGGCATGGGCGTGGTGTTCGACCAGGGCCATCCCGAGGACAAGCAGGAGCCCGGCGGGCCGCTCTTCCGCGCCGAGCGTCGCGGCGCGGACCTGCTGCTCGGCTTCGGCACGCCGGGCCCGGACCTCGCGCGCGTGCGGCCGGGCGACCGGGTCTGGGTCACCGCCGATCCGGCCCGCGCCGCCGCCGACGAGAAGCAGGCGCGCGGGCCCGAGCCGGAAGGCCGCGTGCCGGTGGCACTGACCGTGGCCGGCGCCGCCGGCGAGCCGCTGCGGGTCGTCCTGGGCAGCGGCCCGCATCAGGCCGTTGCCAGCAGCACCACGCCCCTGCAGCCGGCCCGCGCCCGCGGCCTCGACGAGGCGCTGCTGCGCGACAAGCTCGGCGCGTTCGGCGGCACGCCATTCCGGCTGCAGGAACTCGACGCGTCGGCCTTGCAGCCGGGCCTGCACCTGCCGCCCGCCGCGCTGAAGGAGCTGCGCCGCGCCTTGGTCGCCGCGCTGCTGCCGCAGGTGGAACGCGGCGTGGAGCGGGCGATCGATCCGGCCCCGGCGCTGCCGCGGCTCCGCCGAGAGCTGGCGGTGGCGCCGGCGGTCACCGAGCTGGCGCCGGTGGTGGTGCCGCTGGTCCGCTCCGACGCGCAGCTCGACGCGGCCCTGGAACTGGGCGTGCCGGAGGTGGAGCTGGACTGGATGGAGTTCACCGGCCTCGGCAAGGCCCACGAGCGCGCCCGGCAGAAGGGGGTGCGCACGGTGGTGGCGACCACCCGGGTGGGCAAGCCCGGCGAGGAGGCGATCGACGAGCGCATCGCCCGCCTGGAGCCCGACGGCGTGCTGGTGCGGCACTGGGGGGCGCTGATGCGCTTCCTGGAGCTGCGGGCCGCTGGCGCCGCGTTCGC
The DNA here is from genome assembly GCA_964565715.1 of uncultured candidatus Brocadiaceae bacterium. GTDB lineage: Bacteria > Planctomycetota > UBA1135 > UBA1135 > UBA2386 > CAZMGG01. The sequence continues at coordinate 55,074 of CAZMGG010000005.1, forward strand.
CCTGCACGGCGACTTCTCGCTCAATGCCGCCAACTCGCTGACGGCGGGGCATCTGCTGCGGCTGGGGCTCGACACGATCACGCCGTCGTTCGACCTCGACGAGCGGCAGCTGCTGGCGATGCTGGCGCACCTGCCGGGCGACCGGGTGGCGGTGGTGGCGCAGCACCGGATCCCGACCTTCCACACCGAACATTGTCTGTACTCGCACCTGCTGAGTGCGGGTCGCGATCACCGTTCCTGCGGCCGCCCCTGCGAACGGCATCAGGTGGCGGTGCAGGACCATCAGGGCCGCGAGCACCCGGTGATCGTCGACGTCGGCTGCCGCAACACGGTGTTCCACCACGAGCCGCAGCAGAGCGCGATGTGGAGTGGGGGGCTGCTGCGGGCGGGCGTGCGGCGGTTCCGCGTGGAGTTCGTGCGCGAGGGTCGGCGCGAGGTGGGACTGGTGGTGCAGGCCTGGCGGGACCTGCTGGCGGGGAAGATCGGCCCGGCGGAGCTGGCGGCGCGGACCGGCGCCGGCGCGCAGTTCGGCGTGGCCCGCGGCGGGATGAAGCTGCTGGTCGAGTGAGGCGGGGGAGGCGGCCCTACCGCCCGCCGACCCGCAGTTCCTGCCCGCCGGTCAGGCCGAGCCCGCCGTTGCCGTAGCCCGGATCCGCCACCAGCATCTGCGCGCCGAACGCCGCGCCCAGCAGGCCCGGCGCGTTCGGCACCGACAGCGGCAGCGCGCCGAGGCCGAACAGCAGCACCGGGCCCTGCACGTGCAGCCAGCAGCCGGGCAGGCCGAAGCCGCCCAGGTCCTGCGCGTTCGGCAGAGGCAGACCCAGCGCCAGCAGCACCGGCGCCGACCCGGGGCCGGTGTGGCCGAGCTGCAGCGTGTCGCCGAGCCAGGGCTCGCCTCCGACCACCATCGCCGGCACCGGCAGCGCCCCGCCGCCGCAGCCAGCGCCGTAGGCGCGCACCGAGGCCGGTGCCAGCGGCGCGTAGCGGTGCAGATCCTGGTACACGAACGAGCTGATCACCGACCCCCGCGGGATCGTCACCCGGCCGCCCACCGCCAGCACCTGTCGCGCGGCCGGGTCGTAGACCAGCGCGTGGCCGTGCCGTCCGCCGAGGCTGTCGGGCGAAGGCGCGCGCTGCGCCCACACCGCGCCGTCCCATTCCCACGTCTCGCCCAAGGTCACCAGCGCCCCGTCGATCCCGCCGTGCAGCACCGAACGACCGCGCGCGCGATCGAAGCACAGCGCGGCCTCGCGCCGGCTCGACGGCCCGGTGGTGGCCGCCAGCACCCAGGTCGTGCCGTCCCATTCCCAGGTGTCGGTCTGGAACACGGCCTGCGCGGCGATGCCGCCGTGCAGCACGATGCGACCGCGCCGGTCGTCACCGCAGAGCAGCGGCCGGATGCGCGGCGAAGGGCGGACCGCAGGCGTCGCCAGGGTCCAGGTCACCCCGTCGTACTCCCAGGTTTCGTCCAGCAGGCCGCCGGTGTCGATGCCGCCGAACAGGACGACGCGGCCGCGCGGCAGGTCGTAGCCGAGCCCGTGGCCGCTGCGCGGCGGCGGCACGTTGGCCGGCGTCACCGGCAGCCAGGCGCTGCCGTTCCATTCGAGCGTGTCGCCGAGCGGCAGGTAGGTGAGCGCGTCGGCGCCGCCGAACAGCACGATGCGGCCGCGGCCGAGGTCGGTGCACAGCCCGAAGCCGTAGCGCGGGGTCACCGGCGGCGGCGGCTCGACCACCCAGGCGCTGCCGTTCCAGGCCCGGGTCTCGCGGCAGGAGTCGGCCAGCACCAGCAGGCGGCCGCGGGGCAGGTCCCAGGCGGCAACCGGCTCGTAGGAGGGGGCGTTGGCGGTGCCGGGGTCGAGGGAGGTCCAGGCGACCTGGGCGGGCAGCGAAGCAAGCCAGAGGCAGGGCAGCGCGAGGTGGCGGAGCATGGCGGCGGGGAGAGCAAGATCGGGGCCGATCGGCCGGAAGGCCCCGCGGGCGGGGGATGCGGGCGTGCCTGTCACTCCAGGGTAGCAGCAACGGGGCGGCCGGTCAGAGCACCTCGATGTCCGCCGCGTGGCCGGGCAGGCCCGCCAGCTTGCGGTCGCGCGTGACCAGCGGGCAGCCCAGCGTCTCGGCCAGGGCGAGGTAGGCCGCGTCGTACGCGCTCGCGTTTGCCCGGAGCTCCCAGATCCGGCGGAGGAAGGGCTCGTGCGCGTGCCGGGCGATCCGCACCGCGCCGAGATCGGCGAGGGCGTCGGCGGCGCGTTCCCGCTGCCACCGGCCCTGGGCCGCGAAGCGGCGCAGGACCTGCAGGATCTCGAGATCGAGCAGGTGCGGCGCGTGCAGGGTCTCGCCCGGTGCGAGGAGGCGGTCGGCGACGCGTTCGGCGGTGGGCATGCCCAGCAGGACGTCGGCGAGCGCCGAGGCGTCGACGACGATCACCGGCCGTCCCTGTCCTCGCGGACCCAGGACACGGTGCTGTCGGGGGACGCGACGGGCCGGCGGCTGGCCAGGCGGGCCCGCAGCTCCTGGGCGGTCGGGAACTGCACGGCCTGCTCGAGTTCGCGCAGCAGGTAGTCGGAGAGCGAGAGCCCGGCCATGGCCGCGCGGGCCTTGAGCGCGCGGTGCATGCGGTCGGGCATGTTGCGGATCTGCACCATCTTCGGCATGCAGGTAGCATGGGTGCATGTGCCGCACATGTCCAGGGCCGGGGGGGCTCAGCGGCCGCGGCGCGGCTTGCCGGGGACCGGCGGCGTCACCGGGTCGATCTCGATGCTGCCGTGGAAGGCCTCGTCGAGGATCCGGGCGGCGTGGCCCTCGGCGAGCTTGTCGGGCCGGGCCTGCACGGTCTCGCGGATGCGGGTGAAGGCCTGCTGCGGCACCGCGTACTCGGCCTCGCCCTCGACGTCGAACACCCACTCGAAGGGGCGTTGGCCGCTGACGCGCTGGCGGACCTGCATGGTGTAGGTGAAGGCGAACGACCCGGCCGCGGCCTTGGTGAACTGCAGCTTCACGCGGGTCTCGCGGTGGCCGAGCGGGAAACTGCCGCTGCCATCGCGGATCAGCGACTTGCCCTCGATGGCGGCCTGGCCGTGCAGTTCGACCACGTCCAGGCCGTGGCTCAGCCAGCAGGGCAGCGGCTGTTCCCACAGCACCGGCAGCAGGTGGTCGCCGAAGTGCGGCCCGAGGTCGGCCCGGCCGACGCCGCGGGCCTGGCGCGGGTACTGCACCGTGAAGGTCTGCTCCAGGGCCGACCGGGGGACCTCCAGGACCGGGGCCCTGCCGTCGTCGGCGAGTCCCCAGACCTCGTGGCGGCGGTCGTTGCGGAGCGGTTGCGGCGGCGGCGCGCCGTCGGTGGGTGCCGTCTGCAGTTTCCAGCGCAGGTCGGCGGGCCTGCCCAGCCGCGTCGTGTAGCCGGCCTGGACCTGCTGCTCCTGGGGTTCCAGGGTGAGATCCATCTCGAGGGTCACCGCCTGCCGGGGCGGACGGGCGGGAGTCGGCAGGCCGAGCGCCTTGCGCTCCGCGCGTTCGGCCTGCTGCAGCTCGGCGGACAGGACGCGGCTCTTCTGCAGCTTGCATCGGTAGTGGAGCTTTGTGGCGGCAGTCGGCGGCCAGACGAACGTGTCGTAGGTCTCCTGGGGCGACTGCAGCAACGGCAGCACGGCGCACGCGGCGGCGATCAGCATGGGGCCTCCGGCGGGGTGGACGAGGCGGCGATGGTAGCACGCTGGGCTCAGTCCGGCAGTTCCACCGACAGGCCGGGGTAGCGGTCGGCGAGGAAGCGCAGGGCCAGCAGCGTGTGGCAGTGGGCCGTTTCCGGGTTGCGGGCGGTGGGGCAGCTGCAGCCGAGGAACACGTCGTGATCGCAGGCCAGCGCGGCCAGCGCGTCGAACGGGCGCGGGTCGACGGCCACGCGGCGGGTGAGCAGGTCGCGGTAGGCCCTGGCGAACGCGGTGAACGCGGTGGCGCGATCGGCGAGGCTGCTCTGCAGCAGCGCCGTGACCATGGCGGCCTCCGGACGCAGGCAGTGCCGGGTGTGCTTGCGCGTGTCCTGGCGGATGCCGTGTCGCACGCGCTCCGGCAACGCGGCGAGGCTCGCGCCCCGGCGGATCTGGTAACGGCCGAGCATCAGAGCTCGAGCAGGACCTTCAGGGTGCCACGGCGGGCGGCGTGGCTGAGCGCCTGGGGCGCCTCGCGCAGCGGGTAGCGCGCGGTGACCAGCTCGCGCACCGGGATCGCGTGCTCGGCGAGCGCCTGCAGGGCAGGAGCGAACGGACCGCAGCGGCTGCCGACGAGGCGCAGTTCGTTCACCACCGCGAGGCTCAGGTCCAGCGGCGCCGGCCGTTCGCTGGTGGTCTTCAGGGCGAGCTGGCCGCGGGGCGCGACCAGCGGCAGCAGCCGCGCCAGCACCGCGCCGTCGCCGGTCGCCTCCACCGCCACGGGGAACGGCGCCTCGTCGTGAGGCGGAGCGTCCGGTTCCAGCAGGCCGGTGCGGTGGCGGGCAGAGGCCGGCAGCAGGGCCTGCCGTTCCGGGTGGCGGCCCGCCACGGTCACCGCGCGGCCGGCCCGGTGCAGCGCCCAGGCGCACAGCAGCCCGAGCTTGCCGTCGCCGGCCACCAGGGCCCGGCTGCCGGGCACCAGGTCGAGGTCGTCGGCGAGGTGCAGCGCGGCGGCCAGCGGTTCGGTGAACGTCGCCGCGTCGGTGTCGACGCTGTCGGGCACCGGCAGCAGGTTGCGTTCGGGCAGGATGAGCTGTTCGGCGCAGGCGCCACCGAGCCCGGCGATGCCGAGCACGGTGCGGCGCGGGCAGTGCCGGGGCTGGCCGGCGCCGCAGGTGGGGCAATCGGGCCGATGGCAGGCGGCGTTGATCTCGCCGACCACCCGCTGGCCCTGGAGTGGGCCTTCCAGGCACCGGCCGACGAACTCGTGACCGGGCACGCCGCGGAAGCCCATGTAGCCGCGGTGCAGGGCGAGATCGGTGGCGCAGATGCCGACCCGCAGCACCTGCACCCGCGCCCAGCCCGGCCGCGCTGCCGGTTCGGGCAGGTCGTTGCACAGGCGCGGCGGACTGCCGGGTTCGAGGACGAGGCCGAGCACCGCGGCAGGATACGGGGCGGCCCCGCCGTTGCCCTAGTAGCTCTCGTCGGCGCCGGGGAAGCCGCCCTCGCGCACGTCGGTGGCGAAGTGGCGCACCGCGTCGTCGATGGCCTTGCCCAGTTCGGCGTAGCGGCGGACGAAGCGCGGCCGGAAGCGGGTGAAGAGCCCCAGCATGTCGTGGGTCACCAGCACCTGGCCGTCAGTGTGCGGGCCCGCACCGATGCCGATGGTGGGCACCGGGATCGCCGCGGTGACGCGCTGGGCGAGGTCGGCGGGCACCTTCTCCAGCACCAGCGCGCAGATGCCCGCCTCGCACAGCGCCTCGGCATCGCGCAGGATGCGCTCTTGCTCGGCGTCGTCGGTGCCGCGCACCTTGTAGCTGCCGAACTGGTGGATGCTCTGCGGCGTGAGACCGAGGTGGCCCCAGACCGGGATGCCGGCCGCGACCAGGCGCGCCACGGTGGGGGCGATGTCGGCGCCGCCCTCGACCTTCACCGCCTCGCAGAGGCCTTCCTTCAGCAGGCGGCCGGCGTTGCGCAGGGCGTCCTCGACGCCGACCTGGTAGCTGAGGAACGGCATGTCGCCGACCACCAGCGCGCGGCGGGTGGCGCGGGCCACCAGTTCGCAGTGGTAGACCATCTGGTCCATGGTCACCGACACCGTGGTGTCGCGGCCCTGCACGACGGTGCCGACCGAGTCGCCGACCAGGATCACGTCGACCCCGGCCTGGTCCAGAAGTCCGGCCAGCAGATGGTCGTAGGCGGTGAGCGTGACGATGCGCTCACCCTGTTCCTTCATCTCGCGCAGCGAGGCGCTGGTGATCTTGCTGCGGGTCACGGCGGGGCTCCGGGGCGCACCGCCCGCTACCAGTCGCCGAACTCGGGCGGTTCGGCGGGCGGCGGCGGGGGCGGCGCATCACCGCCACCGCCGGGCGGCGGCGGCGGCTTGTAGTCGTCGAGGCGGTCGTCGGGCACGTGCCGCTTCTTCTTCTTCTGCTGTCCTTCCAGGATCGAACCGAACGACACGGCGCGCTTGGGATCGAGCTCCATGTCGAACGCGGTCAGGTCCATCGGCGGCGGCTCGATCACGTCGACCTTGCCGCGGCGGTCGCGGCCGCGCGGCACGACGTCGACATCGCCCTCGCTACGCCCGTGACGGCCACCGCGGCCGCGGCGATCCTTGCGGTCCTTGCGGTCGCGCCGCTTGCTCTTGTCGCTGCCGCCCTGGCGCTGCTGGCCTTGACCTTGCTGCTGGCGCTGCGGTGGACCCTGGTTCTGGCGCGCCTGGACCTGCTGCTGGCCTTGCTGCTGGCCCTGCTGTTGGCCGCGGTCGTCCTGGCCGCGACGCCGGCGGCGCCGCCGGCGACGACCACCGCGGTCGTCCTGGTCGCGGCCCTGTTCCTGGGCCTGGTCGCCGGTCTCGCCATCGGGCCCGTCGCCGTCGGCGAACGCCGCGCCCGCGTCCTGGGGATCGGCCGCATCGCCGGCAGACCAGTCCTGCAGGCCAGGGTCGCTGGGGAAGGGCAGATCCTGGTCCTGCGGGCCTGCGCCCGCCTCGTTGCCGCGACCGCCGCGCCGACGACGGCGCCGACGGCGCTTGCGCCGACCGCCGCCCTCGCCCTCGCCCTGCTGCCCGCCGGTCTGCGCGAACGGCACCCGCGGATCGCCGCCGTCCTGGTCGGCTTCGTCCGGCGTGCCGTCGTCGGCGAGACCGCCGTCGGCGAGATCGCCCTCGGTGACGAAGGCGTCGATCTGCTCCGGGCCATCCTCGCCCTGCAGGCCGTCGGCGTCGTCCGGCGCGTCATCGCCTTGCGGCGCGTCCGCGTCGCCGGCGCCGTAGATCCGTTCCTCGCCGTCCTGTTCGCGGTCGCGGCCACCGCGCCGCCGCCGACGACGGCGCCGGCGGCGCCGGCCGCCGTGGTCCTCGTCACCCGCGTCGGCGTCGTGGCCACCGTCGTCGCTGCCGTCCTGGTTGCCGCTCGCGTCGCCGGCATCGCCGTCGCCAGCGTCGTCGACGGCCTGCCGCCGGCCCTTGCCGCGCACCAGGTCCTGCCAGTGCTCGACCACCGCGTGGTCGTGGCCGGTGGCCTGGCACCACAGTTCGAACAGGTCCAGCGCTTCGGGGAAGTACGGGCTGTGGACGAAGCCCTGCACGCGGTAGCGCTTCTCGTCGCGTTCGAGGAAGCGCGGGTGCACGCCGATCACGCGCTTCAGGCAGCCGGCGTCGCGGCGCGGCAGCCGCAGGTTCTGGCTGACCGGGCCGAGCACCTCCTCGACGACCGTCGAGCGGGCGCGGCCGGGGTTGTCCTCGGCCATCGCCGAGACCGGCAGCAGGAACAGGCAGGCCAGCAGCACGCCGTTCTGCGGCAGGTGGCCGTCCTGCACGCGGTGGTCCAGCGCCTCCAGGAGGCGCCAGAAGGTCACGCGCTGGCCCTGCGGCGCCGTCTGCAGGAAGTGGGCGACGGCCGGCACCAGCACCTTGAGGGCGCCGACGTCGCGCAGGAGCTGGAAGCTCTCGAGCGCGTGGCCCGAGCGCAGCAGGCGCAGGATCTCCTCGAGCAGGCGCGGCGGCGCGGCGCGGGTCAGGTCCGGCGCCGTCTCCGCCATCGCCGCGAAGGTGTCGGGCTCGATGGTGAAGCCGAGGCGCCCGGCGAACTTGGCGGCGCGGATGATGCGCACCGGGTCCTCGCGGAAGCGCACCCGCGGATCGCCGATGGTGCGGATGATCCGCGCTTTCAGATCCGGCAGGCCGCCGGCGTAGTCGAGGATGCGATCCTCGTTGGGGTCGAGGAACAGGGCGTTGACGGTGAAGTCACGGCGCAGCGCGTCTTCCTCGGCGTTGCCGAACTCGTTGTCGCGAGTGATCAGCAGGTCGTCCTCGCTGTCCATCTGCGGCGTGCGCCGGAAGGTGGCCATCTCGAGGATCTTGGTGTTGCCGTGGAAGTGCAGGTGCGCCAGCTTGAAGCGGCGGCCGATGATCCGGCAGTTGCGGGGAAACGTACGCTTGACCTGCTGGGGCCGGGCCCCGGTGGCCATGTCGTAGTCCTTGGGCGTGCGGCCCAGGAGGAGGTCGCGGACGCAGCCGCCGACCAGGTAGGCCTCGTAACCCCGTTCGGCGAGTCGCTGGGCCGCCCGGACGGCGTCCTGGTCCAGAACTCGCGGATCGATGCCGGAGGGCGAAAGGATCGTGGGCTCGATCGTCGTAGGTCCTAGTGCTTGGGGAGTCAGAAGATGGGGAATCTTCTACCGACCCTGCGGGCGGCTCTCAATGTCGCAGCGGGGGAAAGCCGCTTCGCCGGCCCCTACAACCGGACGATGCGGCCGTTCCGGAGGGTGCCGGCGGTGCCCTGGCCGCCCAGCAGGAGCAGGCTGCCGTCGGGCAGGACCGCGGCCGTGTGGCTGGCCCGGGGGGTGTCGAGGGGGGCCATGCTGGTCCAGGTGTTGGTGACCGGGCTGAAGACCTCCACCCCGTCGATCGAGACCGGCGCGGTCAGGGTGCCGTTGGAGCCGCCGCAGACGGCGACCCGGCCATCGGGCAGCAGGGTGGCGCTGTGCAGGGCGCGGGCCTGGCTCAGGTTCACCGCGGTCCAGGTGTTGGCGGCGGGGTTGTAGTACTCGGCGTCGGCGATGGGGGCGGCGTTGGCGGCGTTGAGCAGGTCCGGCACCAGCACGCCGCCGGTGAGCAGCAGCCGGCCGTCGGTGAGGGTGACCTGGTTCTGGTCGTGGCCGGCCCGGCCGGCGCGCATGTTGGCGGCGTTGGACCAGGAGTTGGTGGCCGGGTTGTAGAGCTGGGCCTTGTTGGTGGAGGTGGCGCCGAGCGGGATGCCGAGGAAGAACGTCACCTCGACGCCGCCGGACACCAGGATGCGACCGGTGTTGAGCCGGCTGAGGGCTGGCGCCAGGCGGCGGCCGCCGATCACCGGGCCGTTGCTCCAGGTGCCGCTGGCCGGATGGAAGATCTCCACCGTGTTGAGCACGTTGGTGATCGCCGCGGTGGTATCGGTGAGGCTGGCGGTGCCACCGGCCACCATCACCCGGCCGTCGGGCATGGTCACGGCGGCGTGCAGCGCGCGCGGCGCCGCGAGGCTGCCGGTGGCGGTGAAGGTGTTGGTCGCCGGGTCGTAGATCTCGCAGGTGGCGAGCGCCGCGCCCAGCCCGTCGACGCCGCCGGCCAGCAGGACGCGGCCGTCGTTGAGCACCGAGGTGGTGTGGCTGGCCCGGGCCACCGTCAGGTTGGGGCCGGGCACCGCGGTGAGGGTGCGGAAGTCCCAGATCTCCGAGGACTGCAGCCCGGTCGAACTGGTCAGCGTGCCCGTGCCGCCACCGGCGATCACCAGGTCGCCCTGGCCGCCGTTGCGGCTGCGATGGAAGAACGCGCCGGCCAGCGCGCGCGCCGTGCCCAGGCTGCCCGGCGTCGGCAGCGAACTGTTGGTGAGGCCGAGCTGGGTCACCACCTTGTTGCTCAGGCGATCGATGGCGGTGCTCGTGCCGGGCAGCGTCGCGGTCTGCCAGTGCAGCACCTGGCCGTGGTAGCTCGGCTGCGTCGGCAGGGCCAGCGAGATGCTGGCGGTGCCGCTCGGGCTGGTGAACACGAACCACCAGCCGGCGACCAGGTCGAGGCCGACCTGCACGCTGCGCGGATCGGCGGGATCGAAGCCGGCGATCGGCGTCGGTCCGCCGGAGTAGCTCGGCATGACCAGCATCAGGCGGTTCTGGGGCGCGGCGCGGACCTGCAGCACCAGGTTCTGGCCGAGCGTGCAGGGGGTGGCCTTGTCGAGGTCGTAGTCACCCTGGGCCGTGGCCGAGGCGAGCAGGATCGGGATGGCGGTCCAGGGGGCGACGCGGCGGCGGAGGTGCGACATGGCGTGTTCGAAGGATGCGACAGGGGCGTGCGCGAGGCCGGGATTGTGTCCGAGGATGCGACAGCCGGCCACCGTCGGCTCAAGCGGACCTGTCTCGAATCCGACCATGCGTCAAGAGGAGCCCAGCCATGGTCGACACCCCCGTCGGAGGCATGCAGCCGGTCTCGCCGGAGCGCGGGCGCGAGCAGCCCCATTACGGCGGGCGACATGCGAAGGAGCCGGCGGCCGAGGCCCGGCCCGAACGGCGCCGCGACCGGGTCGACCTGTCACCGGCGGCCGGCGCGGTGTTGCAGGTCCTGCGCGAGCGCGTGCTGGCCCGAACCCGCGAACTGCTCGGCCTGCCGCCGAACCCCGGCGGCCCGGGCTTCGCCGCCCTGGCCGAGGATCCGACGCCGGCCCTGTTCCTCGGCCGGCTGCTGTCGGAGCAGAACCTGCTGGCGGCGGTGCGGGCGCACCACTGGTCCGCCGACCGGATCCGGGCGGTGCTGTCGCAGGCGCTGACCCTGGGGGCGGCCGATGCGCTGGACGTGCTGCAGGACGTGGACCGCCTCGATGCCGAGGCCTGGTCGGCGGTCGAAGCGGTGCTGGTCGAGTTCCGCCGCAAGGTCTCGGCGGCCCTGCCGGGCCTGCTGCCGGCGTCCGACGCCTGAAGTCCGGCCGCTAGAAGTGCAGCGCCTCGGCGCCGGCGCCGGTGCTGTCGCCGCCGAGCAGCACCACCATGCCGTCGGGCAGCACCACGGCGGCGTGCGCCGTGCGCGGCGTGCTGAGCGGCGCCAGCGTCGTCCAGGAGTTGCTGGCCGGATCGAACAGCTCGACGGTGTCGGTGGTAGTCGGCGCCGACAGCAGACCCTGGCTGCCGCCGCACACCAGCACCCGGCCGTCGGGCAGCCGCGTGGCGGAGTGCAGCGAGCGCGCCTGGCTCATCGGGTACGCCGCCCAGGTGTTGGTGGCCGGGTTGTAGACGTCGGCCGCCTGGATCATCGCCGCGTTGGCGGCATTGGCGAGATCCGGCACCAGCACGCCGCCGGTCATCAGCACGCGGCCATCGGCCAGGGTCACCTGGTTGACGTCGTGGCTGGCGCGGCCGTTCGGCATGCTGGCGCCGTTGCTCCACGAGTTGGTGGCGGGGTTGTAGAGCTGGGTGCGCGTCGTCGAGGTGGCCGCCAGCGGGATGCCGAGGAACAGCGTCACCTCGACGCCGCCCGACACCATCACCCGGCCGGTGTTGAGCAGGGTGAGCGCCGGCCACACCCGGCGGCCGCTGAGATTGGGGCCGTTGCTCCAGGTGCCGGTGGCGGGATTGAAGATCTCGGTGGTGTTCTGCACGCCGCCGATGATCGCCAGCAGGTCGGTGGTGTTGTTGGTGCCGCCGGCCACCATGACGCGGCCGTCGGCCATCCGCACCGCGGCGTGCAGGGCCCGCGGGCCGGCGAGGTTGCCGGTGGCGGTGAAGGTGTTGGTCGCCGGGTCGAAGATCTCGCAGGACGACAGCGGCGCGCCGGTCAGGTCGATGCCGCCGGCGATCAGCACGCGACCGTCGTTCAGCACCGTCACCGTCGGCGTGACCCGCGGCACCGCCATGGCTGCACCCGGCACGCCGCGCAGGGTGCGGAAGTCCCAGATCTCGGCGTTCAGGCCACCTGGCAGCACGAAGTCGCCCATGCCGGCGTTGCGGCCGGGGAACGCGAAGCCCGGCGTGCCGGCGCGCGGCTGGCTCAGCCCGCCCGGCAGCGCGTTGCTGGTGCCGGTGAGCCCGAGCTGGGTCGTCACCGGGTTGGAGACCTGGTCGACGAAGGTGCTGGCGCCGGGCAGCGTCACCGCCTGCCAGTAGACCGTGTAGCCGTTCAGCACCGGGCTCGCCGGCAGCGCGAAGCTGGCATTGGCCGCGCCGGTGGGCGTGGTGACGTGGATCAGCCAGCCATGGGTCAGGTCGAGGCCGACGCTGGCGGCGCGCGGATCGGTCGGATCGAACGTCGCGAACGGCGTCGGGCCCTGGTTGCCGCTCATCATCCACAGCAGCAGCCGGTTGCCCGGCGCGTTCCGCACCCGCAGGTCCAGCGAGGCGCCGAGCCGGCCCGCGGTGACCTTGTCCAGGTCGAAGTCGCCCTGAGCGGGCAGCAGCGGCAGCAGGGCGCAGAACGGGAGCACGGCGAGCGGTTGGCGCATGGCGCGCGATTGTGCCAGAAGCCCGGGGCGGGGACGGGCGCATGCCGTTGCGGTGCGCCGCGCGGCTCAGCGGCCGCCGATGGTGATCGCGAGCGAGTTGGACAGCGTCAGCCCGGCGAGGTTGGCGGGCGGATCCAGCACCAGCGCCTGCAGGTAGAGGCGCATGCCGAAGAACGCGGCGGTGGCGGGCAGCGGCAGGGCCAGGGTCGGCACGCCGCCCTGCACTGGCATGGCCGCCACCGCGTCGGCGCTCACGCCCAGCACGCAGCCGGTCAGGCCCTGCGGATCCAGGGCCACCGGCAGCGGCGTGGTACCCCAGAGGGTGTCCGACAGCCCGATCGCCAGCAGCGCGAAGGCGGCCGCCGGCACCGAGGTGACCGCCACCGGCCAGGGGGCTCCGCCCCACGGCGGGCTGGCGGTGGCCGGCGCCAGGGCCGGGATGCCGGCGCTGCCGGCGCAGCCGGGCGCGCCGATGCCCCAGCCCGCCGGGTTCGGCGTGAAGAACTCCCAGGTGTCGTTGAACGGCGGCATGCCGACCTGGCCGCTGCCGCCGCCGAACAGGACCACCCGCCCCCGAACCGGCTCGTAGACCATGCTCGTGCCGCGGCGCGCCGGCGGCGACTGCGGCGACTGCCGCTGCGCCCAGGTCACGCCATCCCACTCCCAGGTGTCGGCGTGATCGGTGTTGGCCACGTCGAGGGCGCCGCCGAACAGCACCGTGCGCTGCCGGGCGGGGTCGTAGGCGATCGTGTTGCAGCAGCGCGCCGGCGGGCGCAGAGCGGGCTGCCGCGCGACCCAGGCCGTGCCGTCGTACTCCCAGGTGTCCTGCAGCAACTGGGTGTCGTAGCCGCCGAACAGCACCGTCAGGCCGCGGTCGCTGTCGAAGGCCATGGCGCAGGCCTGCCGCGACGACGGCGCCACGCCGGCCCGGCTGCTCCACGCCGTGCCATCCCACTCCCAGGTGATCGCGTCGAAGCTGGTGCCGCCGAACACCACCGTGCGGCCGCGCCACCAGTCGAAGCACATGGCGAACTGGGTGCGCGCGCCCGGCCAGGGGCCGGGTGCCGTCGGCGTGCGCCAGGTGTTGCCGTCCCATTCCCAGAGTTCGGCCGTGGCGCCGTTGCCGATCGCGCCGCCGAACATCACCACGCGATTGCGCCACAGGTCGTAGACCATGCCGTGGCCGCTGCGCCCAGCCGGCAGCGGGCTCGCCGCCACCGGCTGCCAGCCGTTCTGGTCATGTCGCCAGAAATCGCCCAGCACGCCGGGGCTCGGCCGCTGGAAGCCGCCGAACAGCAGCACGCCGCCGGTGCCGTCCGGGCAGAGCCCGTGGATGAAGCGCGGCGGCGGCGCGGGGCGCGGATCGGCCGTCCAGGCGGCCTGCGCCGCGACCTCTGCGACACCGAGTGACAACGCGGCGAGCGCCGCCCTTGCGGCGAGAGCGTGGTGCGACATGGCGAAGGCGGGATCCTACCCGCCGTCCATCTCCAGCGGGTCCTCGATGGCGAAGTCCTGGTCGCGGCACTGCAGGTAGCCTTCGGGCAGCGACACCGTCTGCTGGCGGCCGTCCTTGCAGCGCCGGGCCCGCAGCGCGGTGGGCGGGAACGGCACCTGCCGCGGCAGCTGGTCGAGGATCCCTTCCAGCTCCGCCATGGCCTTCACCAGGTGCAGTTCGCCCAGGTGCCGCCGCGTGCCGGGGAAGCCCTTCAGGTACCAGCCGGTGAACTTGCGGATCTGCGTCATGCCGACCTTCTCGCCGAAGAACGCGCAGAGCAGCCGCGCGTGCTCGCGCAGCGTGTCGGCGACCGCGCCCAGCGCCGGCGGCGGCGCCGGCTCGCGGCCGGCCAGCACGTCGCACAGTTCCCCGAACAGCCACGGCCGGCCGAGGCAGCCGCGGCCGACCACCACGCCGTCGCAGCCGGTCTGCCGCATCATCCGCAGCGCGTCCCAGCACTCGAACACGTCGCCGTTGCCGAGCACCGGGATCGTGGTCACCGCCTGCTTCAGCTCGCCGATCGCGTTCCAGTCGGCCTCGCCGGAGTAGAGCATGGCCGCGGTGCGGGCGTGCAGCGCCACCGCCCGGCAGCCGACGTCGGCGGCGACGCGGCCGGCGTCCAGGAAGGTCAGCAGCGAGTCGTCGATGCCCTTCCGGAACTTGGCGGTGACCGGCACCGCCCCGGCGTTCTGCACGATCGCCCCCAGCAGCCTCGCCATCAGCTTCGGCCGCACCGGAATCGCCGCACCGCCGCCGGCGGCGGTCACCTTGCGCACCGGGCAGCCGAAGTTCATGTCGATGTGGTGCACGCCCCATTCCTGCACCAGGATCCGGGTGGCCTCGCCGAGGCTGTCGGGCTGGGTGCCGTAGAGCTGGATGCTCTTCCGGTCGACCTCGTCCGCGCCGAACGAGGCCAGCTTGAGGGTCCGCGCGTGGCCCTCGACGAAGGCCCGCGCCGTGATCATCTCGCTGACGTAGAGGCAGCGGTCGCCGGAGAAGCGCCGGCACAGGGTGCGGAACGGCGCGTTGGTGACGCCGGCCATCGGCGCCAGCACCACCGGCGCGGGCACCTCGATCGGGCCGATCCGCAGCGGCGCGAACTCGCCGGGCCGGGCCGGGACGACGCCGAGGTTCAGTTCGCTGCGCATCGGGATCGGCCGGAAACGAAAACGCGCCGCGACGGGGGTACGGGTGCCTCCGCCGCGGCGCGCGTGTGGTGCCCAGGAGAGGACTTGAACCTCCAAGGGGTGTTAACCCCACTAGGACCTGAACCTAGCGCGTCTGCCAATTTCGCCACCTGGGCGCGAAACGGGCCGCGGATCCTAGCCCCGGCAAGATGCTTTGCAAGCGTCTTCCCACCGCTCCGTCGCGCTCCTACCCTGCGGCCCGGCATGGCCAAGGCAGCGCAGGGCGACAAGGACGGCAAGGGCGGGCGGCGGCTGGTGGCCGAGAACCGCAAGGCCCGCTTCCAGTACGAGGTGCTCGACACCATCGAGGCCGGGATCGTGCTGGTCGGCACCGAGGTCAAGTCCCTGCGGCAGGGCCAGATGAGCCTGGAGGAGGCCCACGGCCGGGTGTTCGGCGAGGACCTCTACCTGGTCGACGCGCACATCCCGGAGTACTCGCACGGCAACGTGCAGAACCACGCGCCGACCCGCAAGCGCAAGCTCCTGGTCAAGCGCCGGGAGTTCCTGCGGCTGAAGGCGCGGGTCGCCGAGAAGGGGCTGACCCTGGTGCCGCTGGAGGTGTACTTCGGCGCCCGCGGCTTCGCCAAGGTCAAGCTGGGGGTGTGCAAGGGGCGCAAGCTGCACGACAAGCGGGCCAAGCTGAAGGACCGCGACGACCGCCGGGCGATCGACGAGGGTTAGGCGGCGGACGAAGGCCTTGCGCCGCCGCCGGCGTTGCCCGATAACGGCGCCGTTCCTTCCTGCTGTGGGGGCGATCGGCTTCGACCGGATGCTGTCACGGCCAGGGTGGCGTGCCGAGGGCCGCGGACCTCGTAAATCCCAGCGGAAAACCTCAAGTGCCAACCAGCACTACTCCCTGGCCGCCTAACAAACGGTGACCAGCACCGGAGCCCCCTCGCCTGCGGGGGGCCGAGGTGTCAACACAGCAGGCTGGACGCGGACGGGTGCCGGGACCGGACGCGTCGAGATCTTCTCGGCTGGCCGCAGCGGATCCTGATCGTCGGAGCCGCGGTGGCGAGAACCAATCGACGGTCTACGCACGTAGAGGCTCTGGTCGGGGTATCTCGGGACGCGGGTTCGATTCCCGCCGCCTCCACCATTTTCCTGCGCGACCTGCACGGAGTGGCACGCGGGCGCTGTTCCGACACCCCTGCCCTGGGTGAACTCCGTTGTCGACGGATGAAAGCCCCAAGCCACGGGCGCCGTGGCGCACGGGCGGGCTCAGCCGACGTCGGGCCGCTGTGGTCACCCGCTACCCCGACTGCCGATCAAGGTCTAGTCTCGCTACCCTACTCCAGCCGTGAGCAACGCAAGAACCAGTGGGCCGATGCCGATCGTGCAGGCGTTCCTGCTGGCCGACCGCGTCTTCAAGGATGTCGAGACCGAAAAGGTGATCATCGCCGGCACCTTCAACACGATTCGAGCACACACGTTTCCCACTGCCCACCTGGGTGGGGCTGACATCTACCTGGCACTCACGGACTTCGCTGGCGAAGTGCCGCTCAAGTTGCAGTTCAAGCACGCCAAGAGTGACTCGACCATGGTCGAGCTTGCCTTCCCGGTGGTGGCGAAGAACAAGCTCCAGCTCACGGAGTGCAAGTTGTCGATGCCACCCCTCATGTTCCCTTCTGCTGGCGAGTACCACATCGAGCTGGTGCACGCCGAGTCCAACGGTCACATCGCTACCATCCGCCTGCAGGTCGTTCTGATCGAGGGCGGCTAGGAGACTGTCATGGCGCAGCCAGCATGCAACCCACCCGAGGCGACCAAGTCAGAAACCCAATCGGAGTACCGGATCATGAAGGTCGTCGAGATCTGCATCGTCCCCGAGGATGAAGGCGGCTTCTCCGCCTTCGTTCCGTCACTCGTCGGCGTGTGCAGCCAGGGAGACACCGACGTCGAGGCCTTCGAGAACTGCGAGGAAGCGCTGCGCGCTGCCCTCGAGGCCTACCGCGAGGCCAACAAGCCGGTTCCGTGGGTGAACGATCCCGCTCCGCAAGATCCCAAGATCCGCTCCACGTGGGTCCAGGTGGATGTCGAGCGAGCTGCCTAGTGTTGCCTTCGCCAGAGTCGTTCGTGCCCTCGAGGAGCTTGGGTTCACTGGACGCAAGGGGAAGGGAAGCCACGCCGTCTTCTCGAAGCCCGGGCACCCCTTCATCGTGACAGTGCCGAACCACGGCAACACGCCCATCAAGAAGGGGACGTTGCGCAGCATCATTCGCGCGAGCGGTGTCACCGTCGAGGAGTTCGTCAAGGCGCTTGGCTGAGCGTCGGCCCCTCACGGGCAGATCGACACCTCGACGCCGTTGCTGGCCTGCACGCCGGCGCCGAGCAGCGCCGCCGCCTGGCTCCAGACGCGCAGGCCGGCGAGCGCCGGGTTGTTGGGCAATGGCATGAGCACCGCGCCGAGCCCGCCCGCGTCCAGCGTCACCGGCAGCACCGCGGTCGACGCGGCCTGCACCAGCAGGGCCGGCGCCACGCCCGGGATCGTCGCGTGGTCCGGGGCCAGCGCCACCAGCACCATGCCCCAGCTCAGCGGGCTGCCCGACACGTCGAACTGGAACGCGTTGCCGACCGCCGGACTGCCGGACACCGACAGCGCCATCGCGTGATTCGCCGGCGTCAGCCCGGAGTAGCGCCGCACGCCGCAGCCCTGCGGCTCGTTGCGCGCGCCCGGCGTCGGCGCCGGCAGCGTCACCCAGACCGGACCGCCGTCCAGCAGCCGGCCGGTGGCGACGTCGGCGCCCTGCGGCCCGAAGCCCAGCGAGTCCAGCAGCGTCACGCCGTCGGCGGCGAACAGCGCCACCGTCTCGCCGTTGGCCGACAGCTTGAAGTTGGCGTGCAGGGGGCCCTGGGCGCCGTCCTCGTCGCACCAGACCAGCAGCACGCCGTTCGCCGGGATCGTCGTGCCGGCCGGGAACGTGAACCTGGTCGGGTTCTGCAGGTCGTCGGTGAGGTGCATGCCGTCCAGCACTACCGGCACCGCCGAGGTGTTGACCAGTTCCAGCCAGTCGTCCCACTCGCCGGAGGGATCCTGCAGCACCGTGCGGTTGTCGGCGAGGAACTCGTTGATGCGCAGGGGGCCGCTGCCGGGCAGGAACGGCAGCTGCACGCGGTGCGGCGCGTGCTCGGCGGTGGGCGGCGCGAACGTCATCGCGCCGCCGGACGCGGCCGCCGAGGCGGCGCCGACGTAGTACTCGACCCGTGAACCCGGCGGTTCCGCCGGCAGGGCGGCGCCGAACACCGCGTCGTTGGCGGCGCCGTCCATGTGCTGGCCGTCGTCGAACATCGGCGTCTGGCGGAAGGCGCCGCGGGCGCGGGAGAACAGGGTCACCGCGCCGACCGGCACCGGGCCGGACACCGTCGCCGTCACCCAGACCGTGGCGCCCGGCGCCGGCGCGGTCGGCTGGTGCTGCACGGCGGCGATCACCGGTGCGGGCTTGTTCACCTCGGCGTGGCCCAGCAGATAGCCGCGCCGCGCGGTCACCAGGGTCTGCAGCGCCGAGATCCGCGTGGTGCCGGCCTGGTAGTCGACGGTCAGGTTCGAGGTGAACGCCGACGTCGGGTAGAGCTTCCTCGTGTCGGCGGCCACCGCCGCCCCGATCAGGCCCTGGTAGGCCGCCACCTTCGCCTGCAGGACCGGCCAGTCGAAGTGCTGCTGCACGATGTGGCGGACGTGGGCCAGGTAGCGCTCGCGCAGGGCCTGTACCGCCCACAGGCGGCTGAGCAGCGGCCGGCCGGTGCTGGTCTGGTTGGTGAACAGGTTCCAGGTGGCGCGGGACGTGGTGGTGGAGCCGGCCAGGATCGACGAGCCGAGCGGCAGGTTCATGCCCCACGGCAGGAGCTGCACGCGGCCGTGCCAGGGATCGTGATAGACGTAGTAGTTGTGGCCGGTGGACACGTAGCTGTCCGGGTTCACCAGGACGATGTGGCCGGCGATCATGCGCAGGGCGGCGTCGACGCACAGGCGCGGCTCCAGCGCCGCCGGCAGGCCCGACAGCGGCGTGTTGTTGAGGGCGGCGCAGACGTCGATCAGCGGCGTCCACGGCTGCGGCAGGTTCGGCGTCTTCAGCTCGTAGTTGTTGTCGTATGACTGCGGCGTGCTGCCGAGCCAGGTCAGCGCCGAGCCGTTCTGCACCGCGCCGGGCAGCAACGCGTCGGCCTCCAGCCGCGCGCCGTCCTCGTCGACGAACCACTGCCGCAGCATCTCCTTGTCCGGCTGCTGGACGTTGACGTAGACGCCCCAGTCCTGGCCGTTGATGCGCAGGAGCACGAAGTTGGCGCGGCCGGCGGCGGTGAACTGGCGGAACAGGTGGTAGGCCAGCACCTCGCGGACGAAGGTCGGATCCAGGTAGGCGTTGTTGAGGTTGAGGTTGTCGTAGCCGTAGAGGTCCTGGCCGGCGACGAAGGCGTCCAGGGCGATGCCGAACGGCTTCTTCTGCGAGCTGCCGATGAAGCGGTAGGAGGAGCCGCCGCGGAAGCGCACGCCGACGTTGGGGTAGGTGCGGCCGTCGACGGTCAGATCGGCGGGCAGGTCGACGCCGGTGCCGTAGTTCTGCTGCAGCAGCGTGTACCAGTTGGACTGGGCGAACGTCAGGTCGAGGGTGCGCAGCACCGTCTCGTCGTAGAGATCCGGGGTCTGGGCGGTGACCGGCAGGGCGAGGAGCAGGAGCGCGGCCGCGAGCGAGCGCAGGTTCATCGGGGGGCCTCGGCGCGCCGTGGAGCGCGGGTGGGCAGGCGGGGCGGAGTGTAGCAGGCGGTGCGGGCGCCTGGCCCGGTAGAGTGCGGCGCATGGTGTCCTGGTCCCCGATCCCGCTCCGGGTGGCGCTGCTGTGGCTGGCTGCTGCGCTGCCGGCGCAGGCGGCCGAGCCCGTGGCCGCCATGCCGCCGTCCAACGTGCTGCTGCTCTACGCCGACGACTGGCGGCACGACACGCTCGGCTGCGCCGGCCATCCGGTGGTGCAGACGCCGCACCTCGATCAGCTCGCGCGGGAAGGGCTGCGCTTCACCCACAACTTCGTCACCACCTCGGTGTGCGGCGTCAGCCGGGCCTCGCTCTTCACCGGGCAGTGGATGGCGCGGCACGGCTGCCGCGGCTTCACCGCCTGGCAGACGCCGTGGGCCGAGACGTTCCCCGGCGTCCTGCGCCAGCACGGCTACCACACGGGCCACGTCGGCAAGTGGCACAACGGCGCGTTCCCGAAGGACCGGTTCGACTTCGGCGTGGCCTATCACGGCCGGCACTGGTACCCGGACGGCGACGGCGGCCGCGTCCACGTGACGCAGCGCAATGAACGCGACGCCCTGGCCTTCCTGCGGCAGCGGCCCAAGGACAAGCCGTTCTGCCTCACCGTCGCGTTCTTCGCGCCGCACGCCGAGGACGGCGATCCCGCGCAGTTCCTGCCGCAGCCGGACAGCATGGCGTTCTACGAGGATGTGGCGATCCCCCTGGCGCCGAGCGCCAGCGACGCCGCCTGGCGGCGCCTGCCGGAGTTCTTCACCGAGCAGAACGAGGGTCGCAACCGCTGGCGCTGGCGGTTCGACGCGCCGGACAAGCAGCAGCGCATGCTGCGCAACTACCTGCGCCTCGTCAGCGAGGTGGACGCCGCCTGCGGCCGCATCCTGGCGGAACTGCGGGCGCAGGGCGCGCAGGAGCAGACCCTGGTGATCTTCACCACCGACAACGGCTACCTGCTCGGCGAGCACGGGCTGGCCGACAAGTGGTATCCGTTCGCCGAGAGCATCCGGGTGCCGCTGATCGTGCGCGACCCGCGGCTGCCGGCGGCGCGGCGGGGGACCACCGAGGCGGCGATGACGCTGAACGTGGATCTGGCGCCGACCATCCTCGGCTCGGCCGGGGCGAAGGTCCCGGCCGGCATGCAGGGCAGCGACCTCGCCCGGCTCTATCTGGCCGAGGCAGCGCCGGCGTGGCGCCGCGAGTTCTTCTACGAGCATCCCACCTTGCGCGACGCCACGTTCATCCCGGCCTCCGAGGCGCTGGTGCAGCGCGATTGGAAGCTGCTGTGGTGGCCCGAGCACGGGCGTGCGCAGCTGTTCGACCTCGTCGCCGATCCGGGCGAGGAACGGGACCTGGCCGGCGATCCGGCCCACGCCGAGCGGCGGGCCGGGATGCGGCGCCGGCTGGAGGAGCTGCGGGCCCAGGCCCGGTAGCGAGGCTCGCGCCGACGCGGCGGCAAGAAGGGCTAGCGGTGTCGGATTCCGCCACACCGGCGGAATGGCAGGCGCGTGACCGGCCGGCGGTCGTGATGCGATCGCCGTCAAGGCCGGTCGTATCGGACGCCGATCAGGTCCTGGGAAACCGCACGCGCCCATGGCATCTGCGCAGAGGACCGCGACCGACGCAACCACGGCCACCGCTCCGCCGGTGGTGCGTCGCTGCGCCTGGTGGCGCTCGCTGCAGGCGCAGATCGGGTTGGCGGTGGGCTTCGGTGTGCTGCTGCTCGCCCTGCAGGCCATCGCCGCGCACGGTCGGCTGGCGCGGCTGCAGTCGGCGACCGCCGCGAGCCAGCGGCAGGGCCGCGACAGCGATCGCCTCGGCACCGATCTGGAACGCCTGCGCGGCCTGGCGTTCACCGCCGCCACCGCGCCGGAACCGGCCGCGCGGCAGGCCGCTGCCGCCGCCGCGGTGGGCCTGCAGCACGAACTGCTGGCGCGGGCGCGTGGGGCCCTGGTGCCGGAGGCGACCGTGGCAGCCCTCGCGGCGGTCTTCGCCGCGCACGCCGAGGCGGTGGCGGCGATGGCGGCCGGTCGCATCGCCGAAGCCCAGTCCTTGCTGCACGGTACCGCCGCCGAGCGGCACGAGGCGGCGCGAGCGGCCGTGCGGGCAGCTTCGGCGCAGGCCGCACGCGCCCTCGCCCTGCGCCAGGCCGAACTGCTGGCGGCGGCCCAGGCCGAGGGCTGGCAAAGGCTCCTCGTGCTGCTGACGGGAGCACTCGGCGCCGCGTTCCTCCTGCGGCGGGTGCTGCTACTGCCCCTGCGCCGGACGCTGGCGGCGGCGGCGGCGCTGCAGCGCGGCGAGGGGCACGCGCGGATTGGCGACCGGGGGGGCAGCCACGAGATCGGCGCCCTGGGCGAGGCCCTCGACGCGCTGGCCGACCGCCACGAGCGCACGCTGGCGGTGGTGGCGGACCTGACGGCGCAGCTCAGCCGGGCCGCGGCCCGGCTCGACGGCGCCGCCGCCGCCCTCGACGAACAGTCGGCCACCTCCAGCGCGGCGGTGCAGTCCACGACCGGGTTGCGTGGGCGCATGGAACGGGCCGTGGCCGGCGTCACCCACGACGCCACCGTCATGGGCCATGCCGTCGAGACCATGCTGGACCGCGCCGCGACGTTGTCGGGCCTGTCGGAGGACGCCACCCGGCGCGCCCGCGAGCTGACCGGGACCCTGGAGGAACTGCGCCAGAGCAGCACGGCGATCGACCAGGTGCTGCACATCGTCCAGGACATCGCCTTCCAGACCAACATCCTGGCCATCAACGCCGCCATCGAGGCGGCGCGGGCCGGCGAGGCCGGGCGCGGCTTCGCGGTGGTGGCCAGCGAGGTGAAGATGCTGGCCGACAAGACCCGGCGGGCCACCGAGGGCGTGGTGGACCGGATCCGCTGGATGAAGGGCAGCACCGGCGGCGCCGGCGACGCCATGCAGGCGATCACGGTGCTGCTGGAGCAGGCGAGCGGCATGCAGGGCGACGTGGTGTCGGTGATCGACGGGCATGCCAAGACCGCCGCGTCGCTGGACAACGCCTGCGACGAGACGCGGCAGGGCCTTGCCGGCATCGCCGCGTCGGTGGCGGAACTGGACCGTGCGACGCGTTCGAGCATGGACATGGTGACGTCGCTGCGGGTGGTGGCCGACGCGCTGGTGGGCGCCGTCGGCGATCTCGCGGCGGTGGCCGCCGACGAGCCGTTGCCGGAGCGGTCCGCGCCGCCGGCGGAAGCCGCCGACAAGGCGGCCATCGCGAAGGCGCTGGAGCAGGCCCTGCCCGACCGCCGCGCGCCGGCGCGAGCCACGGCCAAGGAGGTGGTGGCCGACGACCTGCCGGACCCCGCGGAAGTGGCGGCGATGGCGCAGGCCGCCGAGGCGGCCGCCCAGGCCGAGGTGGCGGCGTTCGTGACCGCGGCTGAGGGAAACGCCCGCCGGCCGGGCTGACGGCCGGCCGGGTCGCGGGCTCTGTGCGGTCATCGAGCCAGGGGTGGCCACCGGCGGCCACCCGCCTACCATGTCGGCTCGCCCTGGGACCCCTCCGCCGACCCCTCGACATGCCCTGGACCCCCCGCGTCGCGTCGCCCGCGCTGGCGATGCTGGTGTTGCCGTTGCCTGCCTGGCAGGACCCCGCCGCCGAGGCGCAACGACAGCGGGTCACGGCGCTCGCCGCCGGCATCCGCGCGTTCTGCGCCGACTGGAGCCAGGATCGGCTGGGCCTGCTGGGGCAGGTGCGCGGCCAGCCGGGGCTGCAGCCGGCCTACGTGCCGCTGTTCCGCGAGGCAGGCGTCGTCGAGAACCGCGACCTCGACCGGCTGACGCATCTGGACGTGCTGCAGAAGGCGTTGTTCGAGGCCGAACGGCGGCCCGACGCCGAGGTCGCCGATGCGCTGCTCGACCTGGCCTCGATCGGCTACGACCGCAGCCTGGTGGATCGCGACGCGCGCATGCTGCGCGACCTCGGCCATTGGTCGCTGATGCGCACCGACCATCAGGGCACCTGGTTCCTGCTGCTGCGCGCCGCCGCCGGCGAGCAGCTGCCGTTCCTGGCCGAGGCCCGGCAGCCGGCCAGTCCCGACGTGGCGCGGCAGGTGGCGGCGATCCGCTGCATCGGCATGAAGGGCCGGCCGGTGTTCCGCAGCACCCTGGAGGCGCAGCTGGTGGCGTTCGACCCGCGGGTGCGGCTCGCCGCCGTCGAGGTGATGGAGTTCCAGCGCCGCGCCGACAGCCTGCCGGTGCTGGCCCGCGCGCTCGGCGCCGAACGGCATCCGGTGGTGGCCCAGGCCCTGGTGCGGGCGGTGCTGGCGACCCTGCAGCTGCACGGCGAGGCGGTCGGCCGCGACGGGCGCGAACGGGCGGTGCGGGCGGCGCTGCGGACGCTGGGCCAGGCCGGCTGGCGCGCCGACATGGAGCTGATCGATCTGGCCGAGCGCTACCCGGCGAAGGCGGCGATCCCGGAGCTGATCGGCGTGCTGGAGCGGACCACCGTCCAGCCGGACAAGCTGGTGCAGCTGGTCAACAAGGACGCCGCGCCGCGCCTGCGCTTCCGCGCCTGGGAGGTGCTGCGCGGCCTCACCGGTGCGCTGCTGCCGCCGGACCAGCCGGCGGAGTGGCGCGGCTTCTGGGCTTTGGAGCAGGACAACATCCAGGTGCCGGAGAAGATCGGCCGCTTCCGCGAGAACCAGACCCGCGCCGAGTTCTTCGGCATCCCGGTCACCGGCCGCGAGGTGGCCTTCGTCGTCGACATCAGCGGCAGCATGAGCGATCCCGCCGGCAGCGGCCCGGTGACCGGGCCGGGGCGCATGCGGGGCGAGGGCACGGGCTCGCGGCTCGACGCGGCGCGGCAGCAGCTCCTGCAGGCGGTCGGCGCGATGGATCCCGAGTCGATGCGCTTCCATCTGGTCGCCTTCGCCAACCACGCGGCGGCCTGGAGCCAGGAGCCGGTGAAGCCCGACCAGCAGAGCCTGCAGGCGCTGGCGCGGGTGGTGGGGCGGATGCAGGCCGAGGGCGGCACCAACGTGTACGAGGCGCTGGTGCAGACGCTGGCCCTGGAGAAGCTGCGGTATGGCCAGGAAGCGCCGACCGGCATCGACGAGCTGTTCCTGCTGTCGGACGGGCTGCCGACGGTGGGCATGAAGGACCCCGACGAGATCCTGCAGGCGGTCAGCACCGCCAATCAGTACCTGCGGGTGCGCATCCACACGGTGTTCACCGGCAACGGGCCGGGCGCCGACTTCCTGAAGAAGCTCGCCGAGCAGAACGGCGGCGTCTTCGTGCAGCGGTAGCGAGGTGGGACAGGCGTTGTAAGTAACTGTCGACAAGACAGTTGGACAAGGCGTCCCGGGCCTTCCATTTCCCCCGCCAGTCCCCACGATGGCGCGCCCTTGGCCGCTGCCCACCGCCCGCGCCCGGCGCTGCGCCTGATCTCGTTCTACGCCGGCTCGTTCGCCGCCCTGGCGGTGTGGGTGGCGTTCTGGCCGCTGTGGCTGCGGCACGAGGGCCTCACCGAACAGGAGGTGGGGGCGCTCAGCACCCTGCTGATCACGGCGCGGACGCTGGCGGGGCCGTTCTGGGGCGGTCGCGCCGATCGCGGCGACGGCCCGCGGCCGGTGCTGCAGGTGCTGATGGTGCTCAGCCTCTGCTGCTTCCTGCCGTTCGGGTTCGGCGGCGGGTTCCGGGTGTTCGTGCTGTGGACCGTGTTGTTCGGCTGCTGCTACCCGCCGATCCATCCGCTGATCGACAGCCTGACCATGCAGGTCGGCCGCGAACGCGGCTTCGCCTACGGCCGCGTGCGGCTGTGGGGCTCGCTGGCATTCCTGCTGATGACGATCATCGCCGGCGTCCTGGTGGAACGGCACGGCACCGGGCTGGTGTATCCGCTGATCGCCGCGACGCTGGGCTGGGCGCTGCTGGCGAGCTTCCGCCTGCCGTTGCCGCGCACGCCGCCGCCGCGGGCCACCGGCCGGCCGGTGCGCGAACTGCTGCGCTCGCGGCCGTTCCTGCTGTTCCTGCTCAGCGCCGGGATGGTCATGGCCAGCCACGCCGGGGTGATCACCTACGGCTCGATCCACTGGCAGAAGGCCGGGATCGGCGAGGGCGTGATCGGGCTGCTGGTGGCCGAGGGCGTGCTGGCGGAGATCCTGGTGTTCTGGACGGGCGCCGCGCTGGTGCGGCGGGTGCCGGCGGAACGGCTGCTGCTGCTGGCGGCGCTGGCCGGCGTCGTGCGCTGGTGCGTGCTCGGCAGCAGCACGGCGTTGGTCGCGGTGGCGGCGGTGCAGTGGCTGCACGGGTTCTCGTTCGGCGCCCTGCACCTCGGTTGCCTGCAGTGGATCCAGGGCCGCATCGGCAGCGACCGCACCACCAGCGCACAGGCCCTGCTGGCGGCGGTGGCGTCCGGGGCGTGCAACGCCCTGGCGACGCTGCTGGCCGCGGTGTGGTATCCGGCCTGGGGCGGCAGCGTCTTCTTCGCCATGGCCGGCATCGCCGCGCTGGGCGGCGTGGGCGCGATCTGGCTCAGCCGGCTGCGGCCGCCGGCGGTTGCCGGCGACGGGCAAGCCACGGCAGGGTGAGCAGCGCGAGCAGCGCCAGGGCGGAGAGCAGGAGCCCCGGCACGAGGCCCGGCGCGCGGTAGCGGAAGGTGACGCGCTGGCTGCCCGGTGGCAGCCGCAGCGCCCGCAGGCCGGCGTCGGCGCGCAGGATCGGCAGCGCGGTGCCATCGGCGAGCTGCGCGGTCCAGCCCGGCAGCCAGGCGTCGGCCAGCACCAGCACGCCTTCCGGACCGTCCCCGATCTGCAGTTCGACCCGGTTCGGCCGGTCGTGGGTGAAGCGTACGGTGCGCAGGGCGGCGGTGGCCTCGCCGCGGAACGGGGCGCCGCCGGGCTGGCCGGCGGCGACGAAGGCGGCCTGCCGCGGCGCGAACGCCGGATCGACCACCGCCGCCGTCACCGCGTCCTCGTCGGGCAGCACCCGCAGTTCGGGCACGACGAAGGCGCGCGGCAGCGCCGAGGGCCGTTCGTGCACGACGAACGTGCCGCCGGGGCCGTGCAGCCGCGGTCCGGTCAGGGGTCCGGCGTGGCGCAGCTCGGTCGTGGCCAGCAGGTAGCGCACGCCCAGCAGATCCAGCAGCGGGTGGCCGAGGCGCGGGTCGTCGGGCAGGTTCTTCTCGAAGTAGCCCTTCCGCGCGCTGGCCTCGCCGAACAGGCGCACCAGCGGTGCTGGCGTCCAGCGGTCGAAGAACGTGTAGACCTGCAGGTCGCGGATGCCGTGGGCCTGCAGCGTGCCCGGCGGCAGCGCGATCGGCAGGCCCGGATCGCCGTCGGGCCCGGCCGGCCCGGCGCGGGCGATGGTGAAGCCGCCGCGTTCGGCCTGCGCGGCGTCCTGGGCCAGCAGCCAGTCGTGGACCGCGGTCCAGGCCGGCTGCGTGAGATCGCGGCCGGCGAGGTACGGCTCGCGCAACGGCAGCAGCTGCAGCACGGCGAGGCCGACGGCGGCGGCGGCGAGGCCGGTGGGCAGCCGCGGCGTGCGACGCCGCAGGGCGAACGCGCCGCAGGCGAGTGCGGCGGCGAGCCACCACCAGGTGGCCGGACGCAGCGCGGCCAGGGCGTGCAGGCGACCCTGTTCGGCGTAGTCGATGCGCCCGTCGGCCGAGCGCAGGAACTGGTCGCGCACGAACTCCGGCGTGATCGCGCCCGGCGCGCCGAGGTGTCCGTAGCGGGCGGCGGCGTGCTCGTGGAGCCCCCAGCGCTGCCACACGCCGGGATCGCCGAACTGGTCCTGCGCCCAGAACAGGCCCGCCGCCACGGCGAGGCCCAGCGCCGCCAAGCCGAGCGCCAGGCGCCCGCCGCGCTGGCGCAGGCCGTCGAGGCCGGCGGCGGCGAGCCACGCCAGCAGCAGCGTGGCCGGGCCGAGAAATCGCAGCGGCGGCACGGTCTTCACCCCGGGCAGCAGGAACAGCCAGTGCAGCACCGGCGCGAACGCGGCGAGGCCCCACAGCACCAGCAGCGCCAGGGTGGCGAAGCCGCGCAGACGGCCGCCGCCCCACAGGATGCCGCACGGCACCAGCAGCATGGCCAGCGCGCCCGGGTACACCGCGTACTCGGTGCTGTTGAAGTTCGGTAGCAGCGGCGCGCCGCCGTGCTCCAGGCGGCGGCCGAGCAGCAGCGGCAGCGGCGAGCGGTCCTGGGGCAGCAGTTCGCCGAGGTCCGGCCGGCCGAACAGGTCGGGCAGCAGGTAGCCGAGGAAGCCGTAGGCGTCGAACACCGCGTGCGACACACGGGCGAGGTCCGGGTCCGGCGGCCGCGCGCTGTCGGGGAAGAACAGCAGCACCGGCAGCAGGTGGGCGGCGGTGAGCAGCAGGCCGAGGCCAGCGGCGACGCCGATGCCCAGCAGTTCGCGCAGGCCCGGACCGGGGCCCAGGGCGGCGGTGCGGCGCAGGGCGAGCCACAGCGCGCAGCCGCCGGCCAGCAGCGTGCAGGCCAGCGTGTAGGGCGGGAAGCCGGCGAGCCAGCCCATGGCGAGGCAGAGCGCGAAGGCTGCCAGCGGCCGCAGCTGCGCCTTCCCCGCGGTCACGTGGATCCGCAGCAGTGCCCACAGCATGCCCGGCAGCCAGACCAGCGCGGCGAGCCGCATGTAGAAGTGGCCGTTGGCCTGGGCGGTGGCCGAGGCGGCGAACGTCACCGCGCCGAACAGCGCCGCGAGCCGCGACAGGCCGAGTTCGCGCAGCAGGCCGAAGCACAGCAGCGCTGCCAGGGCGAAGTTGACGAAGGCGAGTGCCACGAGGCCGTCCTGTGGATCGGCCCACAGCCAGCACAACCAGTTGGGCGGATACCACAGGCCGTCGAGGCCGTGGGCCAGCAGCACCGCGCCGCTGCGTGCGCCCGGGTTCCAGCCCGGCAGCTCGCCGTCCCGCAGCAGGGTCTGCCGCGCCAGGGCCAGCTGCGGCACGAACCAGATCGGCACCTCGGTGACGTCGAAGTTGCTGCCGGCCAGCAGCGGCGCCCGTTGCTCGGCGGTCAGCATGGTGCTGGCCGGCGGGAACGCCGCCACGTCGTAGGGCACGAAGGTGCGACCGCCGAACAGGCAGGGCCACAGCAGCAGCACCGGCAACAGCAGCAGTCCGAGTCCGCACAGCAGCGTGCGGCGGCGTCCGCCGGTCACCGCGCCCTCCGTGGCAGGAACGCCAGCAGCAGGATGCCGAGCAGGGCCAGCAGCGACAGCCGCAGCGGCCACACCGCGCGGAAGCCGTCGTAGCGGAACACCACCTCGTGCTCGCCGGCGGGCAGCCACACCGCCCGCAGGTGGTGGTCGGCGACGTAGACCCGGGTGGGCTCGCCGTTCCTGGTGGCGGTCCAGCCGGCATCCCACGGGTCGGCCAGCCGCAGGAAGCCCTGGTGGTCGGTGTTCACCCGGATCGTCACCTGCTCGTCGCGGTGCTCGACGATGGTCACCACCGCCGGCGTGCTGGCGCCGCCGGCCACCTGCGGCGCGGTGGGATCCTCCAGCACGATCTCCAGGGCCGGGTCGCGGCCCGGATCGGCCAGCGCAGCCAGGCGCTGCAGCCGGTCGGGCAGCAGCCGCACCCGCGACACGAAGGTCGCCCGCGGCATCGTGGTGGTCCGCTCGTAGAGCCGGAACGGCGGTGCGGCGCCCGCCGGCGTGCGATCGACGAGGCCCTCGACGTCGTCCGCCAGGGTCTGGTCGGTGAGGATCCAACGCACGCCGAACAGGTCCAGCAGCGGGTGCGCCAGCGTCGCTGGACGGCGGGCCCAGCCGACGCCGGCGCCGCCGTACACCACGCTGGTCTTCTGCAGCGCGCCCTGCGCGTCGCGTTCGTCCGGCTCGGCGCACAGCCAGAACTCCTCCATCCGGGCGGGCGGCAGCGGGTTGTAGGCGGCGACGTCCTCGAGGTGGTGGAAGCCCGGCAGGTTGGGCGGGTAGAGGGCCTTCACCCGGCGGTCGTCCGGGCGGCCGAGCCGCCAGAAGCGCCCGCGCACGCCGGGCGCCTCGGCCGGCGCCGCCAGCACCGGCGCCACCACGGCGGGCGGCGTGGTCACGCTCGCCGCCGGCACCGCCACCACTCCGGGCCGGCCGGCGTGGAGCAGTTCCAGGATGCCGAGCCCGATCAGCACCGGCAGCCGGCGGCCCGCCGGCAGCCAGCGCAGCGCGGCGGCGGCGGCCAGGGCCACCAGGAACGCCCGCAGGAACGTGGTCTCCAGCATGGCGAGGTTGGCGGCGGCCTCGCCGGGATACGCCACCTGCCGCATCCACGCGGCGATCGCCGCCGCGGGCTGGCCCAGCACCTGCGGATGGTCGGCATCGCTGGCCACCAGCGCGGCGATTGCGTCGGTGAACGACTCGGCGTCCTGCCGGAGGCACCAGATCCAGCCGCCGGCGGACAGCACCGCGATCCCGAGCAGCAGCACGATGGCGAGGCGCGGGGCCCGCGGCTGCCGCAGCCGGTCGGCGCCCAGCCCGGCCAGCACGGTGAGCGCCATCGCCGCGGTGAACAGGTTGCGCTTCAGGTCGGTGGCGGTGAGCTGCGGCACCAGGCGGCCGAGCTGCACGCAGAGCCACTGGCCGCAGGCCAGCCCCAGCGCGAACAGCAGCACGGCGCCGAAGAACCACGCGCCGCGGCGCGGCGTGCCGCCGGGCAGCAGGGCCAGGAGCGCCGCCAGCAGCGCCGGCAGGCCCACCGCGAAGCTGCACTCGACGAACGAGTGGCCGGCGCCCTCGACGCCGTCGTGCAGCAGCACGAGCTGGCTCAGCCACGGCGGCCGGGTCGGCTCGGCCATGCCGTAGAACACGTCGTTGGCCTGGTGCAGCAGGTCGGGCCAGAGCAGGCTCAGCAGGTGGTCGCCTTCCAGGCTGCGCGCGAGGAGCGCGGTGGCGTCGCCGGGCGGCCGCGCCGACTCGGCGGCGGCGAGCAGCACCGGCAGCATCTGCGCCAGCGCCAGCAGTCCGCCCAGCAGCAGGCCCAGCCCGCACCACAGGAGCGGTCGCAGCCGCCGGCCCGGCGCGTTGCCGAGGCACAGCACCAGGGCGAACGCCGCGCCCAGCACGCTGGCCTGCAGGCTCACCACGACGAAGCCCGACAGCCACGAGAGGCCGGTCCAGATCGCCAGGGCGGCCGCCGTGCGACGCGTGCCGCCCAGCCGGCACAGCCGGTGGATGGCCGACAGCATCGGCCACACCGACAGGGCGCCGGTCAGGATCACGTTGTGGTGCAGCTTGCTCTGGGTCCACAGGCCGAGCACCGCCACCGACAGGCCCAGCAGCGCCGCCTGGTCGCTGCAGCCGAGCTGCCGCAGGAAGCGGTAGCACAGCCAGCCGAACAGCACCTGGTGCAGCAGGAAGACGAGGCCGTACCACTGCGCGGCCGGCACGATCAGCAGCAGCAGGTTCCAGGGCTGCCACACCTGCGCCATCTGCGGCACGAAGGCGGCGCCGCCGGCGATGTCCCTGGTCCAGCGCGGCCATTCCCCCTGCCGCAGGCGGTCCTGCAGGACGCGGTCCCAGCACAGCGACTGGTTGTACTTGTCGCCCATGGCGACGCTGCCGCGCAGTTCCACCGGCTCGCCGCGCTGCACCGCCTCGCTGTGCTGCACGTCGAACAGCGTCACCGGATAGGGCACCAGGGCGCGACCTGGCAGCAGCGCTGGGCCGAGGAACAGCACCGAGCACAGTGCCGCCAGCAAGGCCGCTCGAAGCTGTTCGCGCACCGTGGGCGGCGGATAGCCTTGGCTCACCAGCACAACCATGCAGGAGCCAACGCAGGAACACAACGGCCAGTCCGGCCGCGCCGCGCTGGCCCTGCTGGGCGGCGTCGCGGTGCTGCTGGCGGTGCACTGGCCGCGGCTCGGCACCGGCGCGAGGGCCGCCGAGGCGCTGCTCGGCTGGTCGGGGCCGCCGCTGGTGCGCCATGCCATGGCGCTGGCCGCTGCCGCGGCGACCGTGCTGGTGGCCCTCCTGCTGCTGCCCCGCCGGCGGCGCGCCGCCGATGGCTTCGCCGCCCTGCTGGCCGGCGGGCTGGCGGCGGTGCTGCCGCTCGCGGCGGAGCTGCTGCTGCCCGGCGCCCGCCTGGTGGCGTTGCCGGGCGGCGTTGCCGGGGGCATCGCGCTGGCCGGTGCGCTCGCCGCGACCGTGGCGCTCACCGCGGCCCCGCTCCTGCGCGAACGGGGCGTGCTGTCGCTGTGCCTGCTGCCGCTGCTGGTGGCCGCGCCGGCGGCGGCGTTGCGCTGGCGCATCGAGGGCGTCCGGGCCCACGCCGCACCGCTGCAGCTGCTGCAGGAACGGGTGCCCCTGGAGTCGCCGTTCGGGCTGCTGCTGCCGGCCGAGCCGCCGCTGCCGGTGGCGACGCTGGTGGCCGGCCTGCGCCGGCCGGCCATGCCGCTGGACCTCGACGTGTGGCCGGTGGCCGAGGACAGCGCCGCCGCCGCCTGGCTGCAGCGGACCGGCGTGCCGCTGGTGACCCTCACCGGCCTGCTGCGGCAGCCGGACGCGGCGGCGGCCCGGCTGCTGCCGGGCGCGCTGCGGCCCGAGGTGGTGGTGGAGCGGGACGCCGCCGGGCGGCCGAGCGGGCTGTGGGTCCGGGCGGGCCCGCTGGCCGCCGGCGGCGCCGTGGTGGCGTTCGGCCCGTGGCCGGCGACGCACGTGCCGCTGGACGCGCAGGGCAACGCCCGCCTCGATGGCATCGTCGGCACCGGCATGGACGGCGGCTGGCCGCAAGACGGCGCGCCGGTGCGGATCCGCGTGCTGGCCGTGTCGCGTGGTCCGGAGCCTGCCTATGGTTCCACCGACCTGACCCTGCCGTGACCGCCGCCGCCCAGCTTCCTGCCACCGGCTCCGAGAGGGAGGCGGCCTTCGCCCCCTGGCAGCTCGTGGCGATCGTCCTGCTCACGCTGCTGGCGGCGGGGCTGCGCCTGTTCCGGCTGGGGGAATGGGGCTTCTGGGTCGACGAGGCCCACACCTTCCGCGACGCGACGATGCCGCTGTGGGACGACGGCGGACACGGCGCGGCCTTCACC
Source organism: uncultured candidatus Brocadiaceae bacterium (assembly GCA_964565715.1). Classification (GTDB taxonomy): domain Bacteria; phylum Planctomycetota; class UBA1135; order UBA1135; family UBA2386; genus CAZMGG01. The sequence continues at coordinate 87,604 of CAZMGG010000005.1, forward strand.
GAGAGCGTGCGCAGCTGGTATCCGCTGCCGTTCCTGCTGCTGCGCGGCCTGCTGGCGTCGGGTCTGCTGGGCGGCGACGGCGAGGGCTGGCTGCGGCTGCCGTTCGCGTTCGCCGGCATCGTCTCGGTGCCGGCGCTGGCGTTCTGCGGTCGCGCCGTGGTGGGGCGGCCGGCGGCGCTGCTGGCGGCGCTGCTGCTGGCGGTGAACCCCTGGCACATCTACTGGAGCCAGAACGCGCGGGGCTATGGGCTGGTGGTGCTGTTCGCGATCCTGGCCGGCGGCGCCGCCGGGCTCGGGCTGGCCCGGCGCGGCCTGCTGCCGCACCTGCTGGCGGCGCTGGCGGCGCTGCTGGCGGGCCTGTGCCATCCGAGCGGGCTGCTGCTGTTCCCCGCCGGCCTGGCGTTCCTGCTGCTCGGCCGCGGCTCGCCCCGCGACGGCGGCCGGCTGGCCCTGCGCGTGTTCGGCGTCGTGCTCGGCGCCGTGCTGCTGGCGCTGCTGGCCCAGGAGGTGCCGCCGCTGTCGCAGTTCCGCCTGGCCAAGCCCGACACCTCGCTGCTGCACCTGCTGCTGACCTCGGGCTTCTACTTCCGGGCGGCGCTGCTGCTGGCGGCCGTCGTGGGCCTCTGGCTGCTCTGGCGGCGGCGGCGGCAGGGCGCGCTGCTGCTCGGCTGCTGGGCCATCGTGCCGATGTTCCTGCTGGCGGTGATCGGCGCCACGATCAGCAAGGTCACCGCCCGCTACGGCGTCTGCGTGCTGCCGGCGGTGCTGCTGCTGGCCGCCGCCGCGCTGCGCTGGCTCTGGCACGCGGCCTTCGCCGGCGGCGGTGGGTGGCCGCTGCGGCTGCTGGCGGTGCTGGCGCCGCTCGGCCTGCTGGCCGACTCGATCCAGTACGACATCGCCTACTACACGGTGCAGCACGGCGATCGCGCGCAGTGGCGGCAGGCGGTCGCGGCGGTGACCCGCGCCAGCGGCGGCCGGTTGCTGGTGTTCACAGTCAACGAGCCGACCCTCAACTACTACCTGCGCCGCGACTACTACGAGGCGGGCCAGGACCGCGGCGCCGATCCGGACCGGCTGGTGGTGCCGATCCTGAAGTGGAACCTCCAGCCGGACCCGCCGGACGTCGCCGATCCGGCGGCCAGCGCCGGCGAGGCCTACCTGCGGCGCGCCATGGCGCAGGCCGCCGGCGAGGACCGCGAGCTGTTCTTCGTCGTGTCGCTGCCGGAGCTGCAGGAGATCGACGAGGACGGCTCGCTGCTGGCGGCGTTGCGTGCCCGCGGTGAACTGCTCGCCGAACTGCCGGTCTGGGTCGGGCCGAAGGACGAGTCGCTCTACGTCTACCGGCTGTCGCGCCCGCGCTAGCCGGCCGGCCGTCGGGTCCGCTTCGGCACCGGGTCGAAGCCTCCCGTGCCGAACGGCTGGCAGCGCAGCAGCCGCCAGACCACGAGCCCGCATCCCACGACGGCGCCGCGTTCGCGCAGGGCCTGCATGGCGTACTCCGAGCAGCTCGGGTGGAAGCGGCAGGTGCGCGGCTTCCACGGCGAGATCAGCCGGCGGTAGAGCCACACCGGCAGCATCAGCAGCCACCTCATCGCCGGCCTCGCCGCGGCCGGACAGCCGGCGCCTCGCGCCATTCGGCGTCCAGGCGGCGGATGCAGGCGGCCAGCTCGGCGCGCAGCTCGGCCAGCACCAGCTTCGCCTCGCCCGGCCGCGGGATCAGCACGACGTCGAGGCCGGTCGGCAGGTCGGGCCGCTCCAGCCGGAAGGCCTCCCGCAGCAACCGCTTGATCTTGTTGCGGCGCACGGCGGGGCCGTTGTCCTTCGACACCGACAGGCCGACCCGCAGGCGGTCGCCGCGCACCCGCAGGCCGACCACGGTGAGCAGCCTGCCGCTCTGCCGGCGACCGCGCTGGTAGACGCGGCGGAACTCGCGCGCCGACAGGAGCCGCAGCGCGCGCGGCAGGCCGAAGCGCGCCGCCGGCGCCCCGGTCATCCGTCGCCGAGCGCCTGCACCGCCTCGGTCATCTTCGGATGGCTGGCCGGCAGCGTCGACGTGGCCAGGAAGCGGCGGAAGTCGGCCTTGGCCTCGTCGGTGCGGCCCAGCGCCCTGCGACACACGCCGCGTTCGTAGTAGAGCGCCCAGCGGCCCGGGTCGGCCTCCAGCACCGCGTCCAGGTGGGGGAGCGCCTCGGCGTATTCCTTGCGGTTGCTGCGCACGTTGGCCAGCAGTTCGCGCAGGTCGATCTCCTCCAGCCGGAGCTGCTCCAGGGTGGCCCGGCGCTCCCGTTCGTAGGCGAGGTTGGCGGTGCGGGCGATCTCCTGCCGCTGCCACTCCTGTTCCCTGGCGTTGGCCTTCAGGTAGGCGTCGGCGTGGCGGAACATCGTCTGGTGGTCGCCCTGGGCGGCGGCGACCTGCACCAGGTGGTAGTTGGCCAGCCGGATCAGCTCGCCGCGCTCCTCGAGCTGCGCGAACATGGCGCGGGCCTCCTCCAGCTTGCGCCGGCCCTGGGCCTCGGCCGCCTTGGCCTTCTCCCGGTCCTGCTTCGCCTCCTCGGCGGTCCGCTCGGCGCGGGCCGCGGCGGTCTCCAGGACCCGGGCCTCGTCCAGGTGCCGCATGCCCTGGCTCTGCAGGGCCATGCCGTAGCCGAGCAGCACCTGCCGTTCGTGTCGCCGCGGATCGCGGGTGGCGTAGATCGACGCGAACAGGCGCTCGGCCTCGTCCAGCCGCTGCGCGCCGGCGGGCGTGGTGGCGGCGGGACCCGAACCCTGCCGCAGCCGCACCATCGCCTGCAGCGTGCGCAGCTTGTAGTCGTCGGGATCGATCGCCAGCCCGCGCTCGATCTGCATCATCGCCTGGTCGAGCTTGTTGCCCTCCCAGTAGAGCTGCGCATTGTGCTGGTAGCGCGCCAGATCGCGGGCTTCCTGGCTGGAGATGCCGCACGCCGACAGCAGGGCGAGCGCAGACACGAGGATCGGACGAAGGGGCATTGCGGACCGCTGGGGTGAAGGCGCGCCGGCGGGGGTCGACCGGCGGGACAGAAGGATAGGCAGCGCCGCCGTCCGGGGCCACTTCCGGGCCCGCCGGGCGCCCTCAGGCCAGATCGAACAGCAGCACCTCGGCGCCGGACCGGCCGGCCCGCAGCCGCATCTCCGCGGGGTGCCGCAGGGCGGCCCCGTCGCCCTGCTGCAGGGCCGTGCCGTCCAGGTCCACCGTGCCCCGGGCCACCTGCAGCCAGACGTGCCGGCCCGGCCCCACCTCGTGCGCCACCGCCTTGCCGGGCCCCAGCCGCCCGGCCAGCACCCGGGCGTCCTGGTGGATCACCACCGCCCCCGCCTCGCCGGGCGGGGCGGCGACCACCGCCAGCCGGTCGTTCAGGTCTTCGGGCGGCAGGCTCACCTGGTGGTAGCGGGGCTCGAGCCCGCGCCGTTCCGGCAGCAGCCAGACCTGCAGCAGGTGCACCGGCTCGCTGGGGCTGGCGTTGTGCTCGCTGTGCAGGATGCCGGTGCCCGCCGACATGATCTGCGCGTCGCCGGGCCGGATCACCGCCGAGTGGCCCATGCTGTCCTCGTGCCGCAGGCTGCCGGACAGGATCCAGGTCAGGATCTCCATGTCCCGGTGCGGATGCATGCCGAAGCCGGTGCCCGGCGCCACCACGTCCTCGTTGATCACCCGCAGGCTGCGGAAGTGCATCCAGGCCGGATCGTGGTAGTCGGCAAACGAGAAGGTGTGCCAGCTGTCGAGCCAGCCGTGCTCGGCATGGCCCCGTTCGCCGGCGCGACGGAGGGTGGGTTCGGGCGAGGGTCGGGTCATGGAACGGGCGGGGCCATGGGATGGGCGGCAGGCGCTCGCAAGCCACCGGCACCCCGGTTTCGCTGGAATCGGCCGGCGCCCAAGACTACACACCGCGCCGTCCGCACGCGGACCTCACCAACCATGATGTACGACGTCGTCTACTGGATCGTGATCGGAGTCGGCCTGGTGCTGGGCCTGCTGGCCCAGGCCGGCGTCAAGAGTGCCTTCCACCGCTACAGCCAGGTGCGGAGCCGCCGGGGCATCACCGGCGCCGACGTGGCCCGCACCATCCTGCAGGCCAACGGCATCCACGACGTGCAGGTCGAGCACGTCCGTGGCACCCTCTCGGACCACTACGACCCGAGCAGCAAGACCCTGCGGCTCAGCGACCCGGTCTACGCCTCCGACAGCATCGCCGCGGTCGGCGTCGCCGCCCACGAGGTCGGCCACGCCATCCAGCACGCGCACGGCTACGCGCCGTTGAAGTTCCGCTCGGCGTGGGTGCCGATCGCCGGCTTCGGCAGCAACCTGGGCATCTGGCTCGTCTTCGCCGCGGTGCTGATGGGCGGCATCCACGGCGGCGGCGCCACGCTCGGCCTGATCGGGCTGATCCTGTTCGGCACCTCGACGGTGTTCACCCTGATCACCCTGCCGGTCGAGTTCGACGCCAGCAAGCGCGCGCTCGTCACCCTCGAGCAGGGCGGCGTGCTCGCCGCCGACGAGATGCCCGGCGCCCGGCGCGTGCTGAACGCGGCGGCCATGACCTACGTCGCGGCCTTCGTCACCTCGCTGATGCAGCTGCTCTACTGGGCCTACGCGCTGGGCCTGTTCGGCCGCCGCGAGGAATGACCTGGGCCCCGGCCGGGGCCCGCTACCACTGGTCGGCGAGCCAGAGCGCCTTGGCCGCTTCGGCCTCGGGCTTGCTCGGCCGGCACTCGACGCCGACGTAGCCGCGGTAGCCCAGCTCGTGGAGCTGCCGCAGCACCCGCGGGTAGTGGATCTCGCCGGTGCCGGGCTCGAACCGGCCGGGATGGTCGGCCAGCTGGATGTAGCCGACCTGGTCGAAGCCGTCCTTCAGGCGCCCGCACAGATCGCCCTCGGTGATCTGCATGTGGTAGAGGTCCCAGTTGATCTTGACGTGGGTGCTGTTCACCGCCCGGCAGATCCGCACCGCGTCCTCGCTGCGCGACAGGCAGTGGCCCTTGTGATCGACGCGGATGTTGAGCGGCTCCATGATCAGCATCACGTCGTGCTGCTCGGCGACCGGCGCCGCCTTGGTCAGCGCCGTGATGACGTGATCGTGCATCTCGGCCTGGGTCATGCCCTGCTGGTCGTTGCCGGCGATCACCGTCATCTTCTTGCAGTCGAGCTGCTTCGCCGCCTCGCAACCCGCCCCGATCTCGTCGACGAAGCGGCCGTGGTTCTCGGGGTTGTTCATCGTCGGCGAGAAGCCCCAGCCGAGGAACTGCGCGACGACGATACCGAGTTCCTTGGTCAGCGCCGCGATCGCCGGCAGGTCCTTGCCCCGCCACGGCCACATCTCGATGGCCGGGAAGCCGAGCGCGTGCGCCGCCCGGATCCGGTCCAGCAGCGGCAGCTTGCCGAACCACATCTCGATGTTGGCGGCGAACTTCGTCTTCGGCGTGCGCGCCGGCTGGTCGGGGATGCCGGGCCTGGGGTCCTGGGTGGCGCCCGGGTCCTGCCCGGTCAGCGCGTTCGCGGTGACGGCAGCGGCGACGGCGGCAGGGGCGGCGGCGAGAAAGGCACGACGGTGGGGGTGGTTCATGGGCACGCTCGGACGGGAGGGCCCGGATGATCGGGGATGGGGGGTCGGAAGGGAACAGGATGGTCGTTGTGCCGGTGCGGAGCGGGTTGGCAGTTCACCGCGGCTTCGGCCCGAACCGCGGCCCCAGCCAGTCGGTGATCGCCGCCAGCGCCGCTGGCGCCATCGTCTCCTCGATGCGCGCATACTCCTCGACCATCCCCGTGCGGCACGTCTGCAGCAGGTGGTTGAGGTCGGGCAGCGCGACGCAGGCGAAGTCCGGGTTCTGCCCCGCCTGCAATGCCGCCCGCAGGCCCCCCAGGTTCTGCGCGGCGTCGACCTGACGGTCCTTCTCGCCGTTCAGCGCCAGCACCGGGCAACGCAGCCCCTGCACCGCCGGCGCCGGATCGTGGGCCAGGAACCAGCGCAGCCACGGCTTGTCGGCTTCGCGCAGCGCCGTCAGCAGGTCCTTCGGGCCGCCGACGCGCAGCCGCTCGACCGCGGTCATCCCGTCCCAGGCCCGCTCGGCGAGTTCCTCGATGGCCTTCGCCCGCGTCGTCGCATCCTTCTCCTGCGCCAGGATCGTGAACAGCTCCCGGTGCAGCGCCTGGTTCTTCGCCAGCTCCGTCTTGCCCATCTGCTGGCCGAGCAGCAGCTCCCGCTGCCGCAGCAGCAGCTCGATGCCTTCCACGCCCGGGCCCGCCAGCAGCACGCAGAAGGCGATGCCGCTGTCCTTCATCGAGGCCACCAGCGGCGCGATCAGGCCGCCTTCGCTGTGGCCGCAGAGGCCGAGCCGCTTCCCGTCGACCTCCTGTTGCTGCCGCAGGAACGCCACCATCGCCACCACATCCCCGGCCAGGTCGGCGGACGTCGCCTCGCTGGCGCTGCCGCCCGACCCGCCGACGCCACGATCGTCGCAGCGCAGCCCCGCGAAGCCGTGCCGCGCCAGATGGTCGGCCAGCACCAGGAACGGCTGGTGGCCCATCAGGCTCTCGTTGCGGTCCTGGGAGCCCGAGCCGGTGATCAGCACCACCGTCGGGTGCGGCCCCTCGCCGTCGGGCACGGTCAGCGTGCCGGCGAGCGTGAAGTCCTGCACCGGGATCTGCACCTCGCGCTCGCGGTAGGGGAACGGCGGCTTCGGCGTCTGCGGTCGGTGTGTCTTCGGTGCCTCGGTGGTGCGGGCCAGCTCGAGGGGCAGGCGGCCGTTCTGGTGCCAATGGCCCTCGATGCGATCGCCGTCGCTGGCGAAGGTGCCCTCGAAGCGGGCCCGCAGCCGGGTGAGGCCGAGGCGCAGGGTGCGCTCCTCGAGGGTGACCTGGTCGATCGGCAGGCCGTTGGCGCCCTGGTCGAGGCTGTCGAGCGTGCCGCGCAGGGCGCCGTCGTCGCCGCGCTCGATGCGGATCAGGAGGCGCAGTTCGGTCTGCGGCGGCACCTTGAGGGTGCCGAGCCACATGCCGACGGGATCGGGCGGCACGGGGGCCGGCGGTGTCTCCTGCGCGCGGGCCGGCGGCGCCAGGATGGTGAGGCCGAGGAGGGTGGCGAGGCACGGAAGGCGTAGGCGCATGCGGGTCACAATCCTCTGGGGCCGGGAGAGGGTGCGCGAGGAGGTTCTGGGTTCGTGGTCGCGGATGGCGGCGCCGGGGGATGGTCGAGGGCCCGGGGCTGGACGGCAGGTGCTGGCGCGGCGTAGCGTTCACCGCGGCGTGGGAGGAACGCAGCAACCGAGGAAGGTCCCGATGAGTGAAGAAACACGCGAATTCGCTGGGGTAGGCCGGGTCTCCGGGTCTCCGGGTCTCCGGGTCTCCGGGTCTCCGGGTCTCCGGGTCTCGAGGCGAGCTTCCGCGCTTTCCGAGCAGGAGATCCGGCATCGGTGCCGGCGCTGCTCGAGCAGGTGGA
>CAZMGG010000006.1:0-84417 GCA_964565715.1 uncultured candidatus Brocadiaceae bacterium
GGCTAGGGAAGCCGATGGTCAACGAGTCAACGGCAGGCTTCCGCTGAATCGCGACATGGAAGGCGATCCGCGCTCGCGTGGTATCTGGCCGGCTTCCTGGGGGGAGTCGCGGCAACCATCGGGCCATGGGCCTGGTTGCTTGCAGAACCCCCGATCTACGCGGTCCTGGAAGAGCGTTCGTCCGGGTCGGGGCGGCGGGCGGTCCATGTGTCGCGGACCTGGCTGCGCACTCGCCAGCATGCGTTGTTCGTGACGGATGCCGATGCCGTGGGGGCGGACGATGCCTGGGCTGCGCGACGACCGGTGTTGCCGTGGGGCGAGTTCCGCTATTGGGAGCCGCAATGGGACGGAGGCGGGGCATTGCGAGTCAAGGTGTGGCCGTCACGGGTGAGCGGCATGCGCACGCCATCGCGAGTGGAGCAGCCGGGGCTGGTGGTGCATCTGTCCGAGTTCGGGCCTCGCTGAAGGCGCCGGCGGCGGACCGACCAGTCAGGGAGCCGAGTCCCTACGGCACGCCGGCCCGCTGCGTCCGTACCGCGCGCAGTTCGGTCACCGCCTCGGGCAGGGCGAACTGCTCGCCCGACCAGCCGTGCACGAACCGGCCGCCCCGCACCTCCGAACGCAGCTCCATCCCGCGCAGCGCCCGCAGCAGCAGCCGCCAGGGCACCGGCCATTCCTCGACCTCGCGCAATGGCACCGCCAGCACGCCGTAGCGCAGGAGCAGCACCCGGGCCAGCATCTCCACGTCACCATCGGCCAGGGCGCCCGGCGCCGGGCGCGGCACCGCGCTCCAGCGGCCCACGGCGAACACCGGAAACCGCCGCCGGCTCGGCGCGATCGCCAGCTGGCGCAGCACCGCGAACGAATCGCAGGTGATCAGCCCCAGCCCCACCAGTTCGGCCAGGCCTTCTTCCAGCCAGCTCGGCAGCAGGCCCGTCGCCTGCTGCAGGTCGGTGGGGAACAGGGCGCCCTGGTTCTGCAGGGCCTGCAGGATCTGCTGGGCCGGACCGGTCACCTCGGGCTGCTCGAAGCGTTCCCGATGCAGTCGCAGCCAGGCCGGCAGGTCGGCACGGGGCACCAGCGCCACCGGGATGCGCGAGGTCGGGCCGCGGAAGCCGCCGCGCAGGCAGAGCCAGGCGAACTCGCCCGACAGCGTGAGCTGGTCGAGCCACTCGCGGCGGTAGTCGGCCACGCGCTCGGGCAGCACCGTCTCCTCCCAGTCTGCCACCGGGTGGCCGAGGCCGGCGTTCTGCGCCAGCACGTCGCCGAGGCCGCGCGGGCCGGTGCGCCGCAGGTCCGGCGTGCGCCGCTGCCAGCGCAGCAGGAAGGCCGCGAAGTCGGTCTGGGAGACCGGCTGGATCTCGGCGCGCAGCCGTTCGAGCATGGCCGTGCGGATGCGCGCCAGCAGGCGGCGGTGACAGAGGACCGGTTCGCCGTGCAGGCGGGCCGGCAGGCAGACGCCCTCGGCCTCGAGCGCGCCCAGCGCCGAACGGTCCTCGGCGGGAAGCCCGGCGAGGGGGACCGGGCCGATCGCCTCCAGGCGGCCGCGCCAGAGCGCCGTCAGGTCGGTGCGGTCGGTCTCTTGCGCGAAGACGCGGCCGTGGTCGAGGACGACGCGGCCCTCGGCGTGCAGCCCGGCCAGGAAGGCGGCCCAGGGCGCGCATTCGGCCTCGGTGAGCCAGCCGATCCAGCGCAGCGTCTCGTGCAGCTCCTCGGCGTCGCGCGGATCGGGCCAGCACTGCTCTCGCACCAGCGCCACCGCGGCCGGATCGAGGTCACCGCCCTGCTGCGGGTCGGGCGGCGCGCCGAGCCGGGCGCGCAGCACCGCCTGGGTGCGCCGTTCCTCCAGCGGCGCGTCGTCGAGGAAGGCGTAGGGCATGGCGTGCAGCACGCCCTCGGCAAACGGCGAGGGCGTGGCGGTCTCGACGTCGTGCAGCGCGACCGCGCCATCGGCGACGGCGGTGAGCAGGGCCGCGAGGCCGTCGGCGTCGAGCACCTCGGTGAGACAGTTGCCGACCGTCTCCGCCACCAGCGGGTGCTCCATCGGCACCGGGATCGGGCCGCCGGGCAGCGTCTCGGGGCAGGCCTGCACCTGCGGGAACGCCGCCGCCAGGGCGTCGTCGGCGCGCATGCGCAGGAGCGGCGCGGGCACGCGCCGGCCGCCGCGCTGGCGGGGCACCACCAGGGCGCGGGTCACGTTCCAGCGCCAGCGGGTCTGGAAGAACGGCGCCTGCAGGCAGGCCTGGACGAGCACGTCGCGGACGGTGTCGGGCCGGAGCCAGGTGAAGACCTCGGTGAGGGCGAAGCTGTGCACCGGGCTCAGCGAGATGACGATCGCCTCCTCGTTGGCGGCGGCCTGCAGCTCCTGGCCGAAGCCGGTGCAGAGCTTCTTGCGCAGGGCGAGGCCGAGCGCGCGGTTCCTGCGGGCGCCGAGCGGCGCGTGGATCACGAGCTGCTGGCCGCCGGTCTCGTCGAAGAAGCGTTCGAGGACGAGGCGGTTGCGGGTCGGCACGGCGCCGAGCGCCTGGGCGCCGGCCTGCAGGTACTCGGCGAGCTGGGCCGCGGCCTCGGCGTCGAGACCGCACTCGGCCTGCAGGAAGGCGGGATCGGCGCCGCGCTCGCGCACCTCGGAGACCAGCGTCGCCAGCTCGGTGGTGCGGGCCGGCGCCTCGCCGCGCCAGAACGGCAGGCTCGGCGGCGCGCCGCGGGCGTCGTGGACGCGGAGCGTGCCCGAGCCGAGCCGCACGATCTGCCAGCTGGCGTTGCCGAGCTGGAAGATGTCGCCGACGCTGGCCTCGACGGCGAAGTCCTCGTCGACGGTGCCGACCAGCGTGTCGTCGGGATCGAGCACGACGCGCCAGCTGGCCAGGTCGGGGATGGCGCCGCCCGAGGTCACGGCGACGAGGCGCGCGGCGCGGGTGCCGCGCACGCGGCCGTGGACCTGGTCGCGGTGCAGCAGGGCGCCGCGCCCCTGGTCGTGCAGGCCCAGCACCGCGTCGAACTGCGCGCGGGTGAGGTTCCGGTAGGGCGCGGCCCGGGTGCAGAGATCGAACAGCGCGTCCTCGGCCCAGGTCTCGGCGGCGGCCATGGCGACGATCTGCTGGGCCAGGATGTCCAGCGGCGCGGGGGCCAGCGCCAGGGCGTCCAGCTCGCCGCGGCGCTGGCCGAGCAACAGGGCGGCGGCCGCCGCCAGCTCGTCGCGGGTGAGCGGGAACAGGCGCGCCTTCGGCAGGCGGCCGGGGCCGTGGCCGGCGCGGCCGACCCGCTGCAGCAGGGCGGCGATCGACCAGGTCGGGCCGAGCTGCACCACGAGATCGACGTCGCCGATGTCGATGCCGAGCTCGAGCGACGCGGTGGCCACCAGGGCCTTCAGCCGGCCCTGCTTGAGGCGCTGCTCGGCGTCGAGGCGGCGTTCCTTGCTGAGCGAGCCGTGGTGGCTGGTGACCCGGTCCTTGCCGAGGCGCTGGCTCAGCTGGGCGGCGACGCGCTCGGCGAGCTTCCTGGTGTTGACGAACACCAGCGTGGTGCGGTGCTCTTCGATCAGCGCCTCGATGCGGGCGTAGATCTCGAGCCAGTGTTCCTCGGCGCAGAGCACGCCGAGGGGCGCGCCGGGCACCTCCACCCGCAGGTCCATCTCTCGGCGGTGGCCGACGTCGACGACGGCGCAGGGCCGGCCGCCGGTGAGCAGGTCGGCGACGAGCGCGATCGGCCGCTGGGTGGCCGACAGGCCGATCCGCTGCAGGGCACCGCCGTGCTGCGCCACCAGGTGGTCGAGGCGTTCGAGCGACAGGGCGAGGTGGGCGCCGCGCTTGTCGTCGGCGATGGCGTGGATCTCGTCGACGATCGCCGTGCGGACCGTGGCCAGCAGGGCGCGACCGCGCACCGTGGTCAGCAGCAGGTAGAGCGACTCCGGCGTGGTGACCAGCACGTGCGGCGGCCGCTTCAGCATGGCGGTGCGCTCGTGCTGCGGCGTGTCGCCGGAACGGACCAGGACGCGGACGTCGGGCAGCGTCGGGTCGCGCTGGCGCAGGGCGGCCAGGGGCAGGAGCAGGTTCTTCTGCACGTCGTTGCCGAGCGCCTTGAGCGGCGACACGTAGAGCACGGCGCACTGCTCGGGCAGGCCCTGGCCCTGCTGCAGCAACGCGTCCAGCGCGCACAGGAAGGCCGCCAGGGTCTTGCCGGTGCCGGTGGGGGCGGCGATCAGCACGTTCTCGCCGCGCTGGATGCGCGGCCAGCCCTGCCGCTGCGGCGCGGTCGGCTCGCCCAGGGTCTCGCGGAACCAGGCGGCGACGGTGGGATGGAAGGCGTCCAGCACGGCGCGCGAGGATAGCAGGGTGTGGACACCGCGGCCTGCCCTGCCGCAACATCCGGCCGATGGACCTCGGCTTCGAGACGATCGGCAACGCCTGTCTCATCTTCCACGACCGCGGGCCGGTGCTCGCCACCGATCCCTGGCTGGACGGGCCGGCCTACTTCGGCTCCTGGAGCCTGTCCCACGAGGTGCCCGACGAGCAGCGCGCGCACGTGGAGGCCTGCCCGTTCCTGTGGATCTCGCACGGCCACCCCGATCACCTGAGCCTGCCGAGCCTGGCGAAGCTGCGCGACAAGCAGATCCTGCTGCCCGACCATCACGGCGGCCGCATCCCGCGCGAACTCGGCGAGATGGGCTTCCGGGTGAAGGTGCTGCCGGACGGCGTCTGGACCGAGCTGTCGCCGCGGCTGCGGGTGTGCTCGGTGGCCAACTACAACCAGGACGCGGTGCTGCTGGTGGACCTGGACGGGCACCTGATCGTCGACGCCAACGACGCCGGCGATCGCGGCGCCCGTGCGCTGCTGGCCCGCGAACTGCCGCGCTTCCGCTCGACGTTCCTGTGCTGCCTGACCGGCTACGGCGACGCCGACATGATCCACTTCTTCGACGAGGACGGCCGGCTGGTGGAGCCCTTGGCCGCGGCGAAGACGCCGGTCGGGCCGCAGATCGCCGCGGTGCTCGACTACTACGGCATCCGCTACTTCGCGCCGTCGAGCTCCATGCACCGCTATCAGCGCCAGGACAGCGTCTGGGCCAACGCCTACGCGACGCCGATCGAGGCGCACGCCGAGGGCTTCCGCTCGGAGAAGGGCGTGCTGCTGCCGGCCTTCGTGCAGTTCGACCTCGCCCGCTCTGACTGGCGGCGGATCGACCCGCGGCCGATGCCGGAGGTGGCGCTGCCGCCCGAGCAGTTCGGCGACGACTGGACGACGCCGCTGGAGGCCGGCGACGTGCAGGTGCTGCGCGACTACTTCGGCCGCATCGAGCACCTGCGCACCTTCCTCGGCTTCGTCACCTTCCGCGTCGGCGGCAAGGACCACACCATCGACGTGGCCCCCGAACATCGCCGCGGCATCACCTTCCACACGCCGCGGCAGAGCCTGCTGCAGGCCGTCCAGTGGCGCGCCTTCGACGACATCCTGATCGGCAACTTCTGTCGCACGACGCTGCACGGCGACTGGGGCGGCCGGCGCGGCGCCGAGGCGATGTATCCGGACTTCACCCCGTTCGTGACCAAGTTCGGCGACAACGGCGGCGCCTGCACGAAGGCCGAGCTGAAGGCCTACTTCGCCGACTACCTGGCCCGCGGCTTCACCGACTTCACGCCGAGCCCGGGCGACCCGGGGGCGGCGGCGATGGGCGCGGCGGTGCGGCGCTACCTCTGAACGAGGGCCTCGGGCAGGTGCGCGGGCACCGCCACCAGCTCATAGACCCGCAGGAAGCGCGATGGATCGGCGCCGAACGCGCCGGTCACCGCGGCGTGGCCGGTCGGCGTCGTGCGGCGGAACCAGGGCGCCAGCTGCCGATCCCACCAGGACAGCGGCCGCAGCGTGATGTGCCCCGGATACTGGAACTCGACCAGCGCGATGTGGGCGATCACCCGCCGCACGCCGAGCCGGACGAACTCGGCGACCATGCCCGGCACGCAGCGTTCGGGCACGTGCTCGAACACGTCCAGCGCCAGCAGCGTGTCGAAGCCGTCCTCGGGGCCGAACGGGACCGCGTCGACGCGACCCTGGCGCAACCATGGCGCCACTTCCGGGTAGGCGACGCGCGGCAGATCGGGGCAGACGTCGAAGCCCCAGGCCTCGATGCCGCGTTCGCGGAGCTGGCGGACGACCTCGCCGGCGGAGCAGCCGGCGTCGAGCACCTTCCGCGGCGCGCACAGGGCCAGCGCCTGGTCGAGGACGTGCCGCTTGAACGCCGTCTCGGTCGCCGAGCGCGTCGCGTAGTTCTGCTCGCCGTGGTAGGCGCCGGCGTAGAGCCGCTGCAGGGCCTCGTCCGTGACGTCGGCGAAGGCGTCGCGGTGGAACGGCGCCAGCAGCTCGGCGATCCGGCCGAGCAGGGCCTGCGCCGCCGGTGCCGTGGCGTCGCCCTCGACGACGTCGAGCCAGGGGGCGGGCCGTCGCCAGTCGCAGGTGGCGCTGCCGGCGATGCCGGTGGCCGAGTCGGCGAACTCGAACACGCAGGCATCCCCGCTCCAGATGCCGCCGGCGATGCGCAGGATGCCTGCCCGCCCCTCGGCCTCCGTCGCGTAGCGGACCTCGAACATGCCGTCAGGATCGGCGCCGGCGGGCCAGGATCTGGAACGGAAACGCGGTCAGCGGCCGTCGCCGCGCAGGGTGGCCAGGATGCGGTCCAGGCGCGCCTGGTCGCCGGCGCCGGTCTGCTCCCACCACACCCGGCCCGCGCGATCGAGCACCACCAGCTTCGGGATCGCCTGCACCGCGCAGGCCTCGTGCATGACGTCGGACCCCAGCACCAGCAGCGGGTAGGGGATGGTTGCCCCCTCGTGGGCAGCGGCATAGCCCCGTTCGTGGAACTCCTGCACCTGCGCCAGGGTCTGGCGCGGGTCGAGGCGGGTGAGCCCGAGCACCTGCAGTTCCTCCGGATGCGCGCGCTGCAGCTGGATGAGGTGCGCCATGCCGTGGACGCAGGGCACGCACCACACCGCCCAGAAGTCCAGCACCACGACCTTGCCGCGCAGGGCGGCGAGCGTCGGCGCCACGCCGCCGAAGCACTCGCCGGCGGGCAGCTCCGGCAGCTCCTGGCCGAAGCGCGGCACCTGGGCGCGGAACGCCGCCAGCTCGGCCTGCACCTGCGGCGCCAGCAGGCTGCCGGGACGCGCCGCCAGGAAGCCGTTGGCGGCTGTGATCGCGTCGGCGAAGCGGCCGTGGTGGAAGGCATCGTGGACCGCGGCCTGCGCCTGCCAGTCGGCCTGCAGCCGCGCCAGGCTGCGATCGTCGAGCGGCGTGCTCCGCACCAGTTCGCCGGTGATGACGCGGCGGTTCGGTCGCTGGATCGGAAAGCGCGTGTAGGGCAGCTCGAACCGCCAGCGGTGGGGCAGGCCGTCCTGCAGCGTCCATTCCACCGTGCCGGCCGGGAACCGCACCGGCGCGCCGTTCTCCACCCGCGGATCCACCGCGGTGAGGCGGACGGCGCCGTGGACGCGCTCCTGGTCCCGTGCGAGGTCGGCGCGCAGGTGCAGCCGGGTCAGTTCCTGCGCCACCGTCCACTGGACGGCACCGTCCGCGGGCAGCGCCAGCAGATGGCCCGGCACCGCGGCGATCTCCTGCAGGTAGAAGACCACGGGCTCGTCGCGCGCCGGCTCGCAGCGGAAACGGCCGGGCGGGAACGTGGCCCGCAGCAGCCGGCGGCTCACCGTGGCCTGCGGCTCGAAGCCCTTCTGCCGGTAGGCCTCGCGGTCGTCCTTGCGGCGGACAATGTACTCGTGCAGCTCCTGCGGGCCGGCGGTGATCTCGACCAGCACTTCGGCGCTGCCGTCGGCGGCGACCGCCAGCACGGTGTAGCGCCGCTCGACGGTGTGGCTCGTGGTGATCGCGAACCCGAGGCGTTCGTCGGTTTCGCGCACGAGATCCTGCTCGATCGCCACCAGCACGTCCCCGGCCTGCCAGCGGAAGCGGGGAGGGTCCTGGCCGAGGGCGGGAGCTGCCAGGAGCGCCAGCAGGGCGAGGGCGGGACGGAGCATGGAGCGGATCGTCGCCTCGGCGCCGGCGGAGGCAAGCACCCGGGGCTCAGCGCCCGAGCAGGTCGCGCACGCGCCCGGCCGGCAGGGCCTCCAGGGTGGCGCCGTTGCCGGTGGTGGTCACCGCCGCCAGCAGGGAGTTCACGATCGCCTCCTCGGTGGCGTCGGCGACGGCGGCGAACAACGGCGAACACGCCTCGTTGGTCAGCACCGGGCCGCCGGTGGTGGGGCCCTGCCCGGCGCGGATCCGCAGCTCCGGCGCGGTGCTGAAGGCGATGGCGTAGTCGCCGCTGCCGTTGCTGAACGAGGCGCCGGCCCGGGCCATGCCGGCGAACGCGCGGGCCGCCAGCCGCTCGAGGTTGCGCGCGCACAACGGCGCGTCGGTGGCGATCACCAGCATGCAGGAGCCGTGTTCCTGCGGCGTCTCGTCGCGGTCGTCGCCGCCCTGCCGCCGCGGTCGCGGCAGTTCGCGGCCGTCCACGCGCAGCCGGCCGCCGAAGTTGGTCTGCGCCAGCACGCCCAGCGTGAACGCGCCGACCCGGCGCGAACTGGTGCCGATGCCGCCCTTCCAGCCGAGGCAGGCCGTGCCGGTGCCCGCGCCGACGCAGCCCTCGGGCACCGGCGCGTGGTCGGGCCGGGCCGCGGCGTCGGCCAGCGCCGCCCGCACGTGTTCGGGCCGCACGCTCGGCGTGCGGATGTCGTTCAGCCGGCCGTCGTTGGTCTCGCCGACCACGCAGTTGACCGAGCGGACCGGCTCGTTGCCCGGCTGCGCCAGCGACCACGCCACCAGCTCCTGCAGCACCGTGCCGACCGCCAGCGTGTTGGCCAGCGCGATCGGCGACTCCAGCTCGCCGAGCTCGTGCACCTGCGTGCTGCCGGCCAGCTTGCCGAAGCCGTTCATCACGTGGATGCCGGCGGGCACCTTGTCCTGGAACAGGTTGCCCCCGTGCGGCAGCACGACGGTCACGCCGGTGCGCACGTTCTCGCCGGCGACGATCGTCTGGTGGCCGACCCGCACGCCCGGCACGTCGGTGATGGCGTTCCGCGGGCCGGGCTCGAACGGGCCGATGCGCAGGCCGAGGTCGCGGGCGCGGGGTCGTGGGGCCTCTGCGGTGGGCGGATCCTGGGCGGGGGTGGGCATGGCGGCACCGAGCAGCAGCAGCAGGGAGAGGGGGCGGAGCGCGGGCATGGGCGGGCGATTCTGCCACGGCGGCGGGCGGCGACCTCGCGCCACGGCGGCCCTGCCCGTAGAAGGGCGCTCCCCGGAGACCCGACCCATGGCCATGATCCGCCCGTTCGTCCCCCTCGCCTTCCTGTTCCTGCCCGCTCTTGTCGCGCCGCTCGCCGCCCAGCAGGGCACCGTCGAGGCCGCCGCCGAGAGCAAGGTGGAACCGATCCTGTCCGATGCGATGGTCGACAAGATCATCAAGGAGGGCATCGACAACAGCCAGGTGATGCGGATCCTGCGCGACCTGACCTCGAAGGTCGGTCACCGCCTCACCGGCTCGGACAACTTCACCAAGGCCTGCTACTGGGCCGTCGACGAGTTCAAGGCGATGGGGCTCGACGCCCACATGGAGAAGTGGGCCGAGTGGAAGCTGGTGTGGAACCGCGGGCCGTGGGTGGGTCGCATCGTCCAGCCGACGCAGGTCGAGATGTACGTGGCCACCGAGGCGTGGACCGCGGGCACCAAGGGCCTGCAGCGGGGCGAGCTGCGCCGCGCGCCGAAGACCGCGGAGGAGTTCGAGGCGGCCAAGGGGTCGCTGAAGGGCGCGTTCCTGTGGCGGTCGGGCCGCGTGCCCGCCGACATCAAGAGCAGGTGCGAGGAGGCCGGCATCCTCGGCTGGGTCTACGGCGCCCAGGGTGACGCCAAGTATCCGACCCGGGTGCGCGTGTTCGGCAACCACCAGACGGCGATGAAGACCATGGCCGACGTGCCGACGGTGCCGGAGATCGCCGTGCGCAGCGACAACGCCAAGGAGCTGGCCGACCTGCTGGGCGCCGACAAGCCGGTGGTGGTCGAGTTCGACATCCAGAACAGCTTCCGCGAGGGGCCGATCGAGCTGCACAACGTGATCGCCGAGATCAAGGGCAGCGAGAAGCCCGACGAGGTGGTGATCGTCTGCGGGCACCTGGACTCGTGGCATCAGGCCACCGGCACGACCGACAACGGCACCGGCACCAACACCACGCTGGAGTCGGCCCGCATCCTGGCGGCGGTCAAGGCGAAGCCGAAGCGCACGATCCGCTTCTGCCTGTGGGGCGGCGAGGAGCAGGGCCTGCTGGGCAGCCGCGCCTACGTCACCCAGCATCGCAGCGAGATGGAGAAGGTGTCGGCGGTGTTCAACCACGACACCGGCACCAACTGGGCCCACAGCCTGACGGTGGCCGACACGATGTACGAGCCGATGCTGCGGGTGTTCGCGCCGATCACCAACGAGCGGCTGACCCCGCCGGACCAGGATCACGAGGGGCCGGTGTTCAAGCTCAACAAGAACGCCACCATCAGCGGCGGCGGCGGCAGTGACCACGCCTCGTTCATCGCCGCCGGCGTGCCGGGCCTCAACTGGAACCTGAAGGGCCGCAGCGACTACTTCGGCTACACCTGGCACACGCAGTGGGACACGATCGACGTGGCGATCGAGGAGTACCAGCGGCACACCGCGACGGTGATCGCGCTGGCGGCGCTCGGCACCGCCGATCTGCCGGAGATCCTCGACCGCAGCGGCGTGGTGCGCAGCGGCGGCGGCCGGCAGGGCGGCGCGTTCGCCACCGGCGTGTTCGACGCCGAGATGGACGGCCTGACGTTCAAGAAGGTCAACAAGGACGGCCGCGCCGACAAGATGGGCATCAAGGACGGCGACGTCATCCAGAAGGTCAACGGCAAGGCGATCAAGGAGCTGTTCGAGATCTTCACGATCCTGCGCGACGACCAGCCCGAGGAGCTGGTGTTCACGCTGAAGCGGGGCGACGGCACCGCCGAGGCGAAGCTGAAGGCCAGCGAACTCGGCCGCGGCGGCCGCCGCCGCGGCGGCGAGCAGGGCGGTGGCCAGGGCGGCAATCGCGGTGGTGAACGCGGTGGCGACTAGCGACCGCGCCCGGTCATGACCCAGGAGCCCGGCGGCACCGACTCGGACCTGCTGGTCCGCTACGTGCAGCAGGCGTTGGAGCGGCTCGACCGGGGTGAGCCGATCGACCCGCAGGCCCTCTGCGCCGGCCATCCGGACCTGGCGCCGCGGCTGGCCGAAGTGCTCGGCCTGGTCGATGCGCTGGCCACCGTCAGGCGCGAGGCCGGCGACGGCGACCCGCTGCGCGGCGAGGTGCTGGCCGGGCGCTATCACCTGCAGCACTGTCTCGGCCGCGGCGCGATGGGCGTGGTCTACGCGGCCGAGGATCGGCAGCTCCGCCGGACCGTGGCGGTGAAGATCCTCGACGTGCGCCTGTTCCGCGATCCGGTGGCGGAGCAGCGCTTCCAGCGCGAGGCCGAGACGCTGGCGGCCCTGCGGCATCCGGCGGTGGTGCAGGTGCACGACCGCGGCAGCAGCAAGGAGGGCATCCACTTCCTGGTGATGGAACTGCTGGAGGGCAGCACGCTGGCCAGCCTGCAGGCGGCGGTCGACGGCCAGGAGCCGCTGGCGGCGGCCGCCGGCAGCCTCGGCCAGGCGCTGCCGGAGCGGACCTGGTGGCGGCAGTGCGCGCGCTGGGGCGGCGAACTCGCCCGCGGCCTCGCCGCCGCCCACGACCAGGGCATCGTCCATCGCGACGTGAAGCCCTCCAACGTCTTCGTGCGGACCGACGGCCGCGCCGCGCTGCTCGACTTCGGCATCGCCGCCCGCAGCGAGGACCACCGACTCACCGCCACGGCGACGACGCTCGGCACGCCCTGGTACATGGCGCCGGAGCAGGTCGGCGCGGCCGTGCATGTCACCGCCGCCGCCGACATCTACGGCCTCGGCGCGACCCTCTACCACCTGCTGACCGGCCGCCCGCCCTACGAGGGCGATCCGGCGCAGGTGCTGGCGGCGCTGCCGACCCGGGACCCGCTGCCGATGCGCGCGGTGCGGCCCGAACTGCCGAAGGACCTGGTGGCGGTCGTGGAACGCTGCCTCGAACGCGACCCGCGGCGGCGCTACCCGTCGGCGGCCCTGCTGGCCGCGGATCTCGACGCGTTCCTCGAACATCGGCCGGTGACGGCGCGGCCGATCGGCCGGCTCGGCCGCCGCTGGCGGGCGTTCCGGCGCGCGCCGGCGCCGGCCCTGGCGCTGCTGGCAGGCGCCATCGCCCTGCTCCTGTTGCTGGTGGCGCTGCCGCTCTGGCTCGGCGCCGCCGGCCGCGCCCGCGAGGCCGAATGGCAGCGACTGTCGGCGACGCTGCCGGTGCTGCTCGCCGTCGAGGGGCAGCCCGAGCAGCGGCTGGTCGAGGTGCTGCTGCCCGACCAGCAGCAGGCAATCGCGACCCTGGACCGCCTGCTCGAACTGGCGCCCGACGATGTCCCCGCAAGGCTGTTCCGCGCCGCCATGCGGCTCGACGCCGGCGACTCGACGGCAGCCGCCGCCGATCTGGGGCACATCGCCGGGGCCGGCAAGAGCCCGTTCCTCCGGGAGCTGGCGCGCCGCTACGCGGCGGTGCCCGCCGCGGGCCGCGGCACCAGCGCCGTCGACCTCGCGGGACTGCCGGAGCCCGACATCGCCGAGGCGGCGTTCGTCGCCGGCTTCCACGAGCTGCGCAACCGCCACGTCACCGGCTTCGCCGAACGCGCCGAGCGGCTGCTGGCCCGGGCCGAGGGCTACGTGCCGGCCCGCGACCTGCGCACCATCGCGCTGCTGGCGTTGACCGACGCCACCACCGATCAGGAGCGGCGGCGCGCGCTGTTCCAGGAGGCGCACGACGAGACCCTGCGCCTGGAGGTGACCTACGGCGGCCCGACCGCGCGCACCCAGGCGGTGCGCGGCGCCGCCCTGGTCGGCCTGCGCCGCTACGCCGACGCGGTGCCGGTGCTGGAGGAGTCGCTGCGGCTGCGGCCGGGCCGGCACAGCCCGCTGATCAACCTCGGCATCGCGTTCCGGCGGCTCGGCCGGCCGGCGGACGCCATGCGGGTGCTGACCGAGGCCCACGCCGTCCGGCCGGACTACTGGAACACCTGCTACACCCTGGCCCAGCTCGCCCTCGACACCGGCGACCTGGCGGCGGCGCGGCAGTGGGCGGCGAAGGTGCCCGCCGCCGGGCCGGGCGGGCTGGCCTGGCGACAACCCGACCTGCTCGGCACCATCGAGCTCTGGGCGGCGGTGCAGGCGCGCGGCGGCGACGGCGTGGTGATGCGCGAGGCGGCGAGCCGGGCCGTCGCCCACTACGACCGGGCCCTCTTGGCGCTCGGCGAGGGCGGCGAACGCGACCGGATGGCCGTGCGGCGGGCGGTGGCCCAGGGCTTCCTGGCCGACCGGCTGGAGGAGTCGGTGGCGGGCTTCCTGCAGATGCTGCAGCGGGAGCCCGCCAACCCGTTCCAGGTCGCCAACCTGGCCGGCCTGCTGCCGCCCGCGCTGGGGCCGGCGGAGACGTTCTGGCTCGGCGTCTGGCTGCGCCGGCTGGTGATGGAGCTGGCCGATGCCGATTCGGCGTTGCGACCGCGCATGGCGGCCGAACTGGACGAACTGCTGCACCGCGGGCCGCCGCGGGACAAGTAGCTCCGGCGGTTTCGCCGCGAGACGGATTCCCCTGGGTCGGGCGGCCGGCGCTACGCTGGTCCCCTCGCCCAAGGGTCCGCCATGCTCCGCACCGCCTCTCCGACGTTCCTGTTCCTCGCGCTCGTGCTCGCCTCGGCCCTGCCGGCCCAGAACGGCTCGCGCGGCATCTTCGCCGGTGTGCCGACGGTCCTGTCGGTGGACGGCGATCCATCGCTGCCGCCAGGGACCATGCTGTTCAAGCCGAACGGCTTCACGATGGCCCAGCCGGCGCCGTTCGCGCCGCCGGGCCAGCCGTCGTTCGACCTGCGCACGATCCTGCAGGCCCACGGAGCCCCCGCCGATCTCGACGTCGACGACCTGTCGATGGGCGAGGACTGGATCCTCTGCGACGACCAGACCGGCCGGATCCTGGTGCCGCAAAACCGCTGGGGCGCGATCACCTTCTCGGTGACCCGGGGCAGCGCCGGCGCGCCGGGCAGCCGCATCGCAGCCGAGAGCGCCGCCGGCCGCGGCGCCGCGGTGTTCTCCTACGTGCTGCCCGGCAGCCTCCTGCCGGCGCCGTTCGTCGACGCGGTGGAACGGGCCCACGACGCCGCCGAACTCGGGCTCGGCGCGCTGCCTGGTCCCGAGGTCGACGCCCTCGACCACCTGCTGCCGATCTTCGCCCTCGAGCCCGGCATGCGGGCGATGCTGCCGGCGGTGCCGGAGCTGTACTTCACCATCGCCAGCGCCGACGTCGGCCGCGTGCCCGCGACGTGGTGGGGCGGCAGCACGCCGAGTGGCGCCACGGTGTTCCTGATGCGCTGGTCATCGACCGGCGGCTGGTCGCCGCCGCGGGTGTGGAAGCTGTATCGCGAGTTCGGCCTGGTGGCGGCGCAGGACATCGATGGGCTCGCCATCGACCTGCTGAACCAGCGGGTGCTGTTCTCGACCCGCACGCCGACGGTGAACCCGATCCGGTTCCTGTACTACGGCAACGATCAGGCGATCCCGACCGACTACAAGAAGCCCGACGGCACGCCGGTGTCGACCGGCATCGGGCTCGTCACCAACGACGACGTCGACGCGATCTGCTCGATGGATCCGTCGATCCGGTCGCGCGGTGGCCGGCCCAACGCGTTCTTCTTCCTGTGCGGCACGCCGCGGGCCGGCGCCCTGTCGCCGGTGCCGCCGCTGCACGGCAGCGCGTTCCGCGGCTACGACCCGAATGGGCCGGCGATGGTGATGGACTCGTGGTGCATCGGCTTCCCGCCGGGCACCGGCCAGGGCCCGGGCTTCGCCGCCCTCCTGCTCACGTTCGGCGACGCCCAGGCGCCGGTCTTCTCGGTGAGCCCGGTGCTGCCGCGCAACCCCAACAACCCGGTGGTCGGCGATCCGGTCCACTACGGCTGGCGCATCCCGCTCAACCTGAGCCTGCTCGACACGCGGGTCACCCTGCGCTGGTTCGCGGTCGACGCGGGCTTCACCGAACTGGCGGAGGCCTGGCCGGTGCAGGTCCGGATCTGACGGCGATGGGCGATTGGGCGCAGCTCCGGCAGAGCATCGAGCGGGCCGCCGCCGGTGACGTCGCGGCCCAGGACGAGGTCGTGCGCGCCTGCCTGCCCGACGTGCGGGCGCGGGTGCATCGCGAGCTGCAGGGGGACTTCCGCCGGCATCACCGCTGGATCCTGCCGTTGTTCAGCACCATGGACGTGGTGCAGGACGTGCTGGCGGCGGTGGTGCGCGACCTCGGCGACGCGACCTTCGACGGGCCGGAGCCGTTCCACGCCTATCTCGGCACGCTGGTGCGGCACCGGCTGCTCGACGCGGTCCGCTTCCACGAGGCCGGCCGCCGCGATGCGCGCAAGCAGGTGCCGGAGCCGACGGCGGGACTCGGCGCGGTGGCGGAGGGCCAGCGGGAGGCGACGCCGACCCTGGCCGCCAGCCTCGCCGAACGCGCGACGCTGGTGCGGGCGGCCATCGCCGAGCTGCCCGAACGGCAGCGGCGGCTGGTGGAGCTGCGGCTGTTGGACGGCGAGCCGTTCCCGGCGGTGGCCGAGGCGCTCGGCTACGCGTCCGCCGAGACCGCGCGGCAGTCGTTCGTCGAGGCCCAGGCGAAGCTGCTGGTGAAGCTGCGGGCGCGCGGGCTGCGGCCCGCGGGCGATACCCTGCGCGGGTAGTGGGGATGTAAGCTGCTGATTAGCAGTAGTTTACGAGAATCGAGCGATTCTCGGCGGATTCCACCTTGGGGCCGGGACCGCGGCCTCGCTGGAGCGGGTGTTCGCAACAACCCCTTACGAGGACACCAAGATGATCCGTTCGAAGCCTTCCTTCTCCCTCTGCTCCGCGGTGCTCGCCGCCGCCGTCACCCTCTCGCTGCCGGCCCAGGACGTGCGCGAGAACAACGCCATCACCAGCTGGGGCTGGTACTACGGCACCACCGCCGCGACCCTCGACGGCGTGGCCGCCCAGGGCTACCGCATCACCGACATCGAGGTCGAGTCGACCTCGCCGCTGCGCTTCACCGCGGCGCTGGTGCGCAACACCGGCACCTACCAGAGCGGCTGGTGGTGGTACTACGGGCTCACCGCCGCCCAGGTCGGCAACTACCTCAGCCAGAACAGCGCGCGCCTGATCGACCTCGAACCCTATGAGGAGAACGGCAGCACGCGGTTCGCCTGCGTGATGGTGCCGAACACCGGCCAGAACGCCAAGCCGTGGTGGTACCTGTACGGCACCAGCGGCGCCACGATCGCCACCACGCTGAGCCAGAACAACGCGCGGCTGGTGGACCTCGACTCCTACGAGATCGGCGGCAACACCTACTACAGCGCGGTGATGATCGCCAACACCGGCGCCGACCAGCGGCAGTGGGCCTGGTACTACAACGTGCCGATCGCCACGGTCCAGGCCAGCGTCGCCAACGGCCGCCGGGTCTACGACCTCGAGCGCCGCGGCAACGGCAACTACAACGCGATCCTGATCAACGATCCCACGCCGCAGCACTGGACCTGGTGGTACGGCATCGACGCCGCGACGGCGTCCTGGGTGTGGCAGCAGTACGGCCACCGCATCTACGACATCCAGACCTACTTCGTCGGCAACGAGCGCCGCTTCGCGATCTGCACGATCAACAACAGCAACGCGCTCACCACGCAGGTCGGCGACCTGATGCGCAACACCACCGACGGCACGGTCGGCTGCTACCTGCGGCAGCTCGGCGGCAGCGAACTGGCCGGGCTCAACGAGAACACCCGGTTCGAGCCGGCCAGCACCATGAAGACCCTGCACCACGTGCACGCCATGCGCCGCGTCGCGCTCGGCGCGGTCTCGCTCAACACCCAGCTGACCGTGTTCACCGGCACCAGCGGCTCCTGCCCGCTGGACACCAACCCGGTGCAGGAATCCCTGACCACCGTGCTGCGGGCGATGATGGAGCAGAGCGACAACAACCGCACCCAGGCGGTGGCGGCCTACTTCGGCACCGCCAACCTGAACGCCACCGCGGCGGCGCTCGGCATGGCCGACACCAGCCTCAACCACCGGATCGGCTGCGCCGGTCCGGCCATCCAGAATCCCAACCAGATCACGCTGGTCGACCTCTATCGCCTGCACGACCAGGTCCGCAACGGCTACCTCGGCTCGTTCCGCGACGAGTTCTACGAGCACATGCTGAACGGGCTCGGCTGGGGCGGCATCTCGACCATCATCGACCAGGAGGCGGCGTCCCTGGCGCTGGGCGCGCCGACGGTGACCGCGTTCAAGGCGGCGATGGCGCTGGCCCAGAAGGGCGGCAGCTACACGCTGATCAGCAACAACGTCACCCAGGAGCACCGCGCCGGCTTCGGCTACGTCCGGATCCCGTTCGTGCAGGGCGGCCAGGCGCAGGACCGTGAGTACGCGGTCGGCGCCTTCGTCAACGGCGCCAGCAACGGCACCAACGCCGGCAACGCCGTCAGCCAGGCGGTGGGTGAGATGCTGCGGCCGACCCTGCGGGCGGCGCTGATGACCTGGGACATCACCGCCGTGTCGGCGAGCTACGGCGCGGGCTGCGGCGGACTGCTGCACACCGCCAGCGCCGCGCCGCGGATCGGCACGACCTACACCATGAACCTGAGCGGGGCGCAGCCCAACACGCTGGCGGTGCTGGCGATCGGCTTCTCCGACCAGTACCACGGCCGCACCCGGCTGCCCTTCGAGCTGAGCGGCGCCGGCGCGCCGGGCTGCTTCGCCCTGTGCAGCCTGGACGGCACCCAGACCACCGTCACCAACGGCAGCGGGCAGGCCAGCCGGTCGCTGGCGATCCCGGCGAGCCCGACCTGGCTCGGCACCGAGTTCTACACCCAGTTCTATGGCTTCGGCAGCCAGCTCCGCACCAGCAACGGCCGCCACGCCGTGATCGGCGGCTGAACTGCCGATCGGCTCCGCCGCGCGCCGCGCCCCGTTCCCTCGCGTGAGGGTGCGGGGCGCGCGTCGTTGCCGCCGGGCGCAAGCAGTCCCGCGGCGAGGCGCAAGCGCGCGCGGGCCCTTGCCACCGTGCGCTCGGAGACGTACCGCCGCCCCGCCGCCAATACAGCCCCGTTGTGGGGCTGCTTTCTGGTGCTATCATTCCGCGCCCCACCCGGGACGCCTGCGACTCATGAAGGTCACGCTGATCCACCCGCCCGTCTACATCAACAAGCACGGGCTGACGGCCCTCCGGCCGAGCCTGCCGCTGGGCCTCGCCTACATCGCGGCGGTGCTGCGGGACGACGGCCACCAGGTGGCGGTGGTGGACGCGCTGGGCCTGGCGCCGGAGCAGATGACGCCGGACGGCGACATCTGGCGGCTGGGGCTGTCGCCGGACGAGGTGGTGGCGCAGATCCCCGCCGACACCAAGGCCATCGGCATCACCAACATGTGGAGCTACTCGTGGCCGATCTGCCGCGAGCTGATCCACGCCATCAAGGCCGCCTTCCCCGGCGTGCCGATCGTCGGCGGCGGCGAGCACTTCACCGCGGTGCCGGACCTGTCGATGGAGCAGGCGCCGCTCGACTACCTGGTGCTCGGCGAGGGCGAGGAGACGGCGATCGCCCTGTTCCGCGCCCTCGAACTGGGCCTCGACGTGACGGTCATCCCGGGCGTCGTCTGGCGCGACCCCGCGGGCAAGGTGGTGAAGAATCCGCGCCGCGACCGGATCCGCAACATCGACGAGATCCCGTGGCCGGCCTGGGACCTGTTCGACGTCGAGGCCTACTCCTCGAACCGGCTGGTGTCGGGCATCTACTACGGCAAGACGGTGCCGATCCTGGCCACCCGCGGCTGCCCCTACCAGTGCACCTACTGCAGCTCGCCCAACATGTGGACGACGCGCTGGTTCGCGCGGGAGGCAAAGGACGTCGCCGACGAGATCCAGCACTACCACGAGAAGTACGGCGCCACCAACTTCCCGTTCCAGGACCTCACCGCGATCCTCAAGCGCGACTGGGTGGTGGAGTTCTGCCGGACCATCGAGGAGCGCGGGCTGAAGATCACCTGGCAGCTGCCGGCGGGCACCCGCTCCGAGGTGATCGACGAGGAGGTGGCGAGCCTGCTGGTCCGCTCGGGCTGCCGCTCGCTCAACTTCGCCCCCGAGTCGGGCAGCGAGCGCACCCGCAAGCACATGAAGAAGATGCTGACCGACGAGAAGCTGTTCCGCGCGGTGCGGGCGTCGGTCAAGGCCGGACTGAACGTCGGCTGCTTCTTCGTGCTCGCCTATCCGACCGACGAGAAGGAGGACATGCGCGCCACGGCGAAGCTGGCGCGCCGGCTCGGCCGCGCCGGCGGCGCCGACGGCCTGGCGGGCGCCGCCTTCCCGCTGCCCCGCACCGAGATAACCCCCCCCCTCGAACCCCAGGGCAAGGTCAAGAACGACGACGCCTTCCTCAAGCTGCCGATCTACGTCCACAACAAGTTCCTCGGCGACGATCGCAAGTTCTGCGATGCCTTCACCGCCCGGCAGCTCACCCGCTGGAAGTACTGGGTCGTCCTGAACTTCTACGCCAACGCCTTCCTGTTCCGGCCCGGCCGTCTGTTCCGCATCCTGTGGAACTTCGTGCGTGGCAAGGAGACCTCGAAGATGGAGTCGTTCCTGCAGGAGACGCTGCGCAAGTTCCGGCTGAAGAAGCGCACCCAGCCACAGCCGGCCCAGCGCCGGAGCGTGGCGTCGCCGCAGGTGCCGGCGGCCCGCTCGTAGGTCAGCCCGGCTGGCGGGCGATCGGCGCCACGGCCGGCGACACGTCGTCGGTGGCAGGATCCGCGGCCGACGGGGCCGGCCGTTGCAGGCGTTCGAGCTGCTCGCGGGCCACGATCGCCGGCGACAGGTTGGCCCGGGCCCAGGCGTGGGCGGCGGCGCCGGCGGCGGCGGCCCGGTCCGGATCCCGCAGCAACCCGATGGCGGCCGCCGCCAGCGCATCGCAGCTCTCGGCCACGATCCGCGCCGGCTCTGGCGCATCGGCGCCGCGGCCGCCCAGTTCGTTGGTGACCACCGGCAGGCCATGGGCCAGCGCGGTCAGCGCCTTCATGCGGATGCCGCCACCGGAGTAGAGCGGCGCCAGCAGGCAGCGCGCCGAGCCGAGCAGGGCCGGCAGGTCCTGGGCGAAGCCGTGGATGCGCACGCCCGGTTGCCGCAGGTGGGCGACGCGCTGCTCGTTGGGGCCGGCCAGCACCAGTTCGCAGTCCGGCACCGCGGCCCGCAGCCGCGGCAGCAGTTCGCGCACCAGCACCTGGGCCGCCTCGGGATTCGGATGATGGCGGTAGTCGCCGAGGAAGAGCGCGCGCGGCGGCGAAGCACCGGGTCGCACGGCTTCCGCCGCCACCGGCACCACCGGCCGTCGCAGGCCGACCGGCCGGCCCAGCGTGGCGCGCAGCCTGGCCGCATCCTGGCTGGTCAGCGCCTGCACCGAGCCCGCCAACGGGTAGGTGCGCCGCACGAAGGTGTCCCACAGCCGCCGGTCGCGGCGATCGGCGAGCCGGCCGAGGCCCGTGCAGGGCTGATCGGGCGTGCCGGCCTCGTGGTCGGTGAGCACGGTCCGCACGCCTTGCAGCCAGGGCAGGTACTGCGCCATGACCGCCTGCTCGACCAGCACCGCGTCGGGCCGGAACTCCTGCAGCGCCCGGGTCAGGAGGCCGGGCAGGGCCGGCTGCCAGTGCTTGCCGACCACCAGCGGTTGGCCGCGCACCCCCCATTGCCAGGCCATCCGCCGCCGGTGGCCGGGGCTGCCCGGATCGCCCAGGTAGGGGCACAGCGCCCGGTAGGCGAAGCACGCCCCGGCCCCCTCGCCGTCGGTCGGGCGCGACAGCCCGACGATGCCCACCTCGGCCAGTTCAGATAGCCCTTCGCAAAACGTGCCCAGGTAGGTGCCACCGCCATGGGCGGCGGTGCGATCGGGCAGGAAGGGGGCCAGCAGCAGAATGCGCACGAACGGATCGGTGAGGTGGCTTGAGGTTGGAAACCCTTACGGAAGGGCGATTTGGAGTCCATCGGCAGACCGGCGGGTGGGTTCTCCACCGATTTTCCACCGAGTTCCGCACTTGGCACGGGTGGGGGCTCGCAGCAATAATCCTGCCGTCCGCGGGGCCGGCATCCGAGTGAATTCTCTCCGACGCGCTGCAGCGTATCGGGGCCGAACCCGCACCCCGGTGCAGTCATGAATGACACCGTCCGCGACATCCTCGGCCTTCTCGAACGCGGCAAGCCCGAACTGCAGATCGCAGCCGCCCAGATCCTTGGCGAACTGAAGCCGAAGGACGCTGCGGTGGGCAAGGCGCTCGAAGCCGCCCTGGACCGCAGTCGTGACCGCGTCCTGTCGCGCTACCTGCTGGAGGCGCTGGCGCGGCTCGGCAGCGCCGACGCGCTGCGCATGATCGCGCGCAGCCTGCAGCACCAGGACGGGCTCGGCGACCAGGCCGCCCACCTGCTGACCGAACTCGGCAAGGGCGCGCACGGCGTGCTGGCCGAGCAGTTCGACTCGGCGCCGCTGGAGGCGCGCCTGCGCATGCTGGCGGTGGTGGCGCGGGAACCGAGCAAGGAGGGGCTGGCCATCCTGGAGAAGGCGCTCTTCCAGCACGAGCTCACCGAGACCGCGGCGCGGATCCTCGGCGAGACCCGCGACCAGCTCTCGGCGGCGCAGCAGAAGCAGGTCCGCGAAGGACTGCAGAAGCAGCTCGAGGGCAGCAACGGCTCGCTGTCGCCGGCCTGCCAGACCCACGCCCTGCATGCCCTGGGCCAGATCGATCCGGCCGGCGCCCGGGCCTTCCTGCTCAAGCAGGCCGGCGACGACGCCTCCGCCGAGGGGCGGATCGCCGCCCTGCGGGCGCTGCGCGGCGTGCCGCTCACGCCCACCCAGCTCAAGGGCTTCCTGCAGCAGCTCCAGGACAACGCCCACAAGGCGGTGCACGACGAACTGCGCGAACTGCTGGCCGACGTGACCGACTGGCCGGCGGCGGTGCTGCCGACGCTGAAGAAGATGCTGGCCGCCCGGCTGCCGGAGCAGCGGCTGTTCGCCCTGCGGGCCCTGCGTGGCCTGCCGACGCCGGAGGTGGCGCGGCTGGCGCTGAAGTTCCTCGGCCACGCCGACGAACGGCTGCGCCACGCCGCCGCCGAGGCCCTGGCGCGCAACAAGAGCGCGGTGGAGCCGGTGCTGAAGGCGATCCAGACCGAGCGCAACCAGGAGCGGGCGGCGGTGCTGGTGGCGATCCTGGGGCACCTGAAGGAGCACTTCCAGCCGCGCCACCTGCGGGCGCTGGCCGAGCGGGCCATCAAGCAGATCAGCACGGGCAACCCGCTGGGCGAGGCCCTGCTGGGCACGGCGCTGCAGATCGACGGGGAGAAGGCCGCCCCGATCCTGATCGAGAAGGCGATCCGGATGCGGCGGGTGAAGCGCTTCCACGACGCCGCGCAGGTGCTGGCGTTCGTGGTCTCCGCCCACCAGGGCGGCACCGAGGCCCTCTACCAGCTCGCCCTGGCCCGCCTGCTGGACGACGCGCGACGGCCCGCGGCAGGCACGGCCGGCGCCGCCGCGACCGCCACCGCGGCGCACGGCAGCGCCACCATGGGCTTCTTCGCGCAGGTGGCCCGCGACGGCTTCCCGCTCCTGGAGCGGATCAAGAAGGAGACCATGCTGGGGCCCGACGTGCTGCTGCGGCTGGCCCGTCACTTCGCCGAGGGCGTCGGCGCCGAGCGCAAGTTCGCCCTCGACCTGCTCCAGCACCTGGCCACCCGCACCCGCGGCCGTGTCGGCGACGAGGCGAAGGTCGCGTTGCGCACCGCCGGCATGTAGCCACGGCCCGCCGCGAGCGGCCACCGTCGAGACCCCGACGGGTCGCCGGCGGATCGACGCGCTCAGGCCGGCTTCGTCCTGGCCGGCGGCGGCACCGCGCCGCCCATCTTCACCGGGTGGCCCGGCGGCAGCGCCGGCCACTGTTCCTCGCCCCGCGGGAGGATCGCCACCACGGTGGAGCCGAAACCGAAGCGACCGATCTCGTCGCCGCGCTCCACCGCCCCCGGCACCGGGCACGAGACCGACGAATCGGTGACCATCAGGGCCGCCACCATCACCACCGCGGCGATCCGGCCATCGGGCAGCTGGCAGCGGAACACCAGCCGGGCGTTGCGGGCGAACAGGCGGGGGATCGCCCGCACCGCCGGCGGATTCACCGGGAACAGGGCGCCGGGCAGCGCCCGGGTGGCGGTGATCGCCGCGGCGAACGGCGCGTGCACCCGGTGGTAGTCGGCGGGCGCCAGATAGATCGTCGCCTGGGTGCCGCCGCGCAGGGCCGCCGCCAGTTCGACGTCGCCCAGCAGCTCCGCCAGGGTGTAGTCGACGCCCTTGATCTGCGGGATGCGGTCGCCGTCGATCGGGCCGCTGGTGACGATGCGGCCGTCGCACGGCCAGACCAGCGGGCCCTGGGCGATCGGCCGGGCGCTCGCCTGCAGCGGCCGCTGGAAGAACGCCCGCAGGTTGCGGTAGTCGCGCAGCGTCCCCTGCATGCCGGTCAGGTCGGCGCCGGTGAGCGTCGCGTAGGTCCGGTAGCAGAGCGGCCGCAGCGGCGCCGGCAGGGGGATGCTGGCCAGGGCCCGCGCCGTGCGCGACATCAGGTACTTGGGCAGCAGGTGCAGTGCCAGGCGGACCAGGGTGGACAAGGCCCACGTTGTGCCGCGGGCTCCCTGGAGGCGCAAGGACGAAGATCCGCCAGGACCTGCCTTGCCCGTCGCACCGCGCGCCTTCCAGCGTCGTTGCCCGGCTCCGACGTTCCCGCCAAGATGGCGCCATGGTCCATCGCATCGCCGCCGGACTGCCCTTCCTGCTGCCCCTGCTGCCTTGCGCCTGCACGCGTGCGGAGGCCGCCGCGGTGGCCCCGGACACCCTGGTGCTCGAGATCGGCGGCGGCAACCCGTCGCTGAGCGAGGCGCTGCAGAAGCTGGGCGTCGCGCCGCGGCCGCCGGCCCTGGTGATCCCGCGACCGGCGCCGCCGCAGCCCGTGGTGCCGGAACCGGCCGTGACGCCGCCCACGAATCCACCGGGCGTCGCACCGGACGCGCCGCCGGACACGCCGGTGCGCCTGCCCCAGGACGAGCCCGTCCCGTCGCCCGGCCCCGCCGTCGCGGGGCTGGTGGTGAAGCTGCAGAAGGGCGAGACCCTGGGCGATCTGGCCCTGCGCCACCTCGGCACGTCGAAGCGCTGGAAGGAACTCGCCGAGTTCAACGGCTTCGACCTCGCCAACCTGCATCGTCTGCGGGAGGGCACCGAGGTGCGCATCCCGCCGGCCGATGGCCGCGAGTGACCGGGTGGGGGACGCCCATGCGCCGCCGATCGGCCCCCTGCAGCCCATCGGCGTGATGCGAACCGCCCAGCGCGTCCACCACGACGCGCCGCGGCAGCCCGGTCTCGGCCGCGGCGGCGAGGGCGAGGTGCACCTGCGGCAGGGCCTGCAGAATGCGCTGGCCGACCTCGCCGGCTTCTCGCACGTGTGGCTGCTCTACTGGTGCCACCACGCGCGCGGCTGGAAGTCGCGGGTGACGCCGCCGCGGGACGGGCAGCCGCGCGGGCTGTTCGCGACGCGGGCGCCGAACCGGCCCAATCCGATCGGCCTGTCCTGCGTGCGGTTGCTGGCGGTGGAGAAGCGGGTGCTGCGGGTGGGCGACCACGACCTGCTGGACGGCACGCCGATCCTCGACGTGAAGCCGTACCTGCCGTACTGCGACAGCGTGCCCGACGCGGCGATCGGTTACGTGGCCGGGCTGCCGCCGGATGCGGGCGACC
The DNA here is from genome assembly GCA_964565715.1 of uncultured candidatus Brocadiaceae bacterium. Taxonomy (GTDB): domain Bacteria; phylum Planctomycetota; class UBA1135; order UBA1135; family UBA2386; genus CAZMGG01. The sequence goes on from CAZMGG010000006.1 coordinate 24,961, forward strand.
ATCGCGATTGGTGGGAGCAGAAGGGCGTCCTGCCGCCGCGGGTCTACCGCGACCGGCCGCGCCGCCCCTGAAGTTGCGGTCCGGCGGCCTTGTCCTCGCCGCGGCGCCTGCTCTGCTTCCAGGATGCGGTTCGTGCTGGTGTTGCTCGGTTGTCTCGTGCCGACCAGTGCCCTGCTGCCCGCCCAGGCGCTGCGCGTGCCGCTCGCCGAGCAACTGCCCGCGCTGGCTCTCCTGAGCACGTGGCAGCAGGTCCTCGACACGACGTCGGGACCGGTGGCAATCCGCCACCGCGGCGCCTTTCCGGTGGGCGACGGCGAGGTGTTCGGCTGCTTCGGGCTCGCCGATCGCGCTGCCACGGTGCAGTCGCTGTCGGGACCGACCTACCAGACCGACGAGCCGTGGGCGCCGGACGGTCACTTCGGCGCGCAGCGGTTCGCGTTGCGGGTCGCTGGCCAGGACCTGGAGCTGCCGCGGCAGACCGTGGCGCGAGTGCGGGGCGCCAACTTCGTCGTCACCGAGGATCGCGGGCCGCATGGCGTCGCCCTGGTCACGCTCAACTTCGCGGTGCCGGGGCAGCGCAGCCTGTTCCGCCTCGTGGAGGTGCAGAATGGCGGCGAGGCCACCTTGGCGGACGTCGAACTGCTCGCCGAAGCGCCGCAGGCCGAGGCGGCAGGCGACGTCCTCCGCGCCGACTACCCGTCGCCGGTGCGGCCATACCGCGCGGAGTTCGCGTTCACGGCCAAGGCGACCGTCGCCGGCAACCGGCTCACGCACCTTCTTGGCACCCTGCCGCCCGGCGGCGTGGCCCGGGTCGGCTTCGTCGTGCGGATGTCGCGACGGGACGAGCCCGCCGCGACCGCCCTGCCCACCGCCACCGCCGCCGTGGAGGAGCAGGCCGGCCGGTGTCTGGCCTGGTGGCGTGAGCGCTTGCGCGACACCGCCCGCGTCACCAGCGATCCGCCGCGGGTCGCGGACCTGATCGAGGACTGGAAGGTCGTGCTCCTGACCCAGCGGAGCAGCGCCGCCGGCCTGTACGCGGGGCTGGTCAACCATCGCGTCTGCCGCGTGCGCGAACTGGCCGGGCCGCTGCTGCTCTGCCTGCGCTACCACCTGTGGAGCGATGCGCGCTGCGTGTTGCAGGCGATCGGTCGGGCGGCGGGACGCAGCGGCGTCCTGCCCCAGGAACTGCCCCTCGACGTGGCCTGGAATACGGCGGACGTCACGGACGTGGAATGGGCCCGGATGTCGGTGCCTGCCGGCGGGCTCGGCAGCCTGGTGGTGTTGTTCCACCACTGGTACTGGCGCGCCAGCGGCGATCTGGAACTGGTGCGGGCGCACCTGCCGTTCCTGCAGCGCTGCCTCGACGGTCAGTCCTTCACGGCGGACGGCCTGCAGGCGTTCGGCGGCGACGAGGCGCATCTGCGGCTGCACGGGCTGCTGGGCGACCGGCTCGACGCGGGGGCGGCCCTGGTGGCGCACGATCCCGCCGCCGGCCGGGTCGCGGCGTCGCTCGACGCCAACGTCGCGTTCCTGATGGCCAATCTGGCCATGGGCGAACTCCGCTTCGCCCTCGACCGGGACGGCGGCGCCACGCCTGCGGCCGGCGAGGAGACCTCCCGCATCGATCCCGTGTTCCTGCAACGGGCCATCGAGGTGGGGCTGTTGACCGAGCGGCGGTTCTGGCGCGGTGGGGAAGGGCGCTTCGCAGCGGCCCTGTCGCCGATCGGGGCCGAGGCGCATCCGGTGCCCATCGCCGACTGCAACCTCCGCCTGCAATGGCTGGGTTGGACGTTCGCGTCCGCGGAGCGCAACCGCCACAACCTGCGCGGCACGCTGCGGGAACTCTGGCGGGCACCGGACGCGGTGCGCGTCGGCCTGACTCCAGGCACCGGCTTCGCCACCGGCGCCACCCAGGGGTTGCTGCTCTATTCGCTGACCGATCTCGACGATCGGAGCCGGGACGGTGCGCTCGCCGAACTGCTGCGCATGGCGGGACCCGCCGGCGAGTGGGGCGAACTGGTCGACCCGGACGGACTGCCCACGGGCATGCGCGTGGACCGGCCAGATCGCTGTCAGCCGGGTCCGAGCGGCATCAACCTCGACGCGATCTGCTTCGCCCTCACGGGCATCCGCTACGCGGCCGTGCCGGGCTGGGACGTCCGCCAGCAGGCGCGCTTCCGGCCCCGGCTGCCGCCCGCTACCACGGCGATCGACTTTCGCGACATCCGGCGGGACGGTCGGCACCTGCACCTGCACATGGACCAGCGACTGGCGCGGATGACGCCCGCGGAACGGGAGCGCCTGGTGACGCTGGTCGAGAAGGGCATGGTGCCGGCGCGTGATCCCGAGCAGGAGCTGCCCCGCTTCACCTACCGCGTCGAGATGCTGAACGCGCCGCCGGATGCCGCCCACATCGTCTGCGGCGTCAACCTGGGCCGTGGCATGGACGTGCAATACCTCGCCGCCAGCATGCCGTCGTTCGGGGATACCTGGGATCCGCCGTTGGATCCGCAGGACCATTGGCCGGCGCCCGGCGCGGCGGCGGCGTGGGCGCCTCGCGCACCCACCGAACCACCGGCGAGCTACGACACGCTGGTGCTGGCGCTGCGGCCGGGTGCAGGCGACCGGCACGGCAAGGACGGCGTGGTGACTGTCGACGCCGGCCTGCCATGGTCAGCCAGTGACCTGCCGAAGCTGTGGCTCACCGCCGAAGGCACGCGACGATGCCGTCGCATCGTGTTCGAGCCGGGCGTCCTCGACGGCGGCGCCGCCGCCGCGAAGCCGCCCGGGTTCTGGCGGCAACCCGTCCTGCGTGACGCCCTGGCGGCCTTCACGGCGGCCGGGGGCGTCATCGAGCAGTAGGACGGGTCGCCACGCCTTGCAGGCGGATGGCTACAGGTGGGTGAACTGCGTCACCAGCGCGTAGCCGACGCACGACGTGAAGTACACGCCGTCGGTGGCGGTGGTGCCGCCGGCATTGTTGAAGATGCGCGTGGCGAGGTTGACCCGCGTCGTGTTCGGCGCCGGCGTGATCACCTGGCGGCCGTTGGAGGCGCAGAACTCGATCGGATCGGGCCGGCCGAGGTCGAGCGCGAACACCTGCGAGGTCAGCGGCACGCCGCCGCCGAAGTTCGGGATCACGATGGTCGCGCCCGCCGGGTTGCTGGTGGTCATCGCACCGGCGCCATCGGTGAAGCCCATGAACTGGGTCAGCACCGCATCGGTGTAGACGGTGGAGCACAGACCCGGCACCGTCAGCATCGGATTGCTGAAGCCGACCGCCAGGAAGCACGCCGAGTTGACCGGGCCGGCGGTCACCGTCGAGTTCATCGACAGGGTGCCGGCGATGTCGTGGCAGGTGAAGGTGTGGGTCATCGGCGCGGTGTTGCCCAGGGCGGTGCAGCCGGTGCCGGTGATCGTGGAGGTCCCGGCGGTGACCACGCCCTGCTCGGCATCGACCGAGCCGTTGGTTCCGCTGCTGGTGTTGCCGTAGTAGGCCAGCTCCCAGACCAGCGAGTTGTTGCCGTTGTAGACGAACGGCTGCGGCAGGATCAGATCCATGGCGCCGGTGAAGGGGTTCGGGCCGGGGCTCACGGCCTGGCCGGTGGGGCCGAAGGTGATCAGCGATCGTGGGATCATCAGCGTCTTGCCGCCGATGTAGTTCGCGTCGAGGTTCCAGCTCGGCGACAGCGCGTGGCGACCGTGGCCCATGTAGAGCTCGAGGTCATGCACGCGGGTGCCGGTGTAGTTGGTCGTGGCCGCCGTGACGCGGAATGACAACTGCGTGATGACCCGCGGCGTCGTGCCGAGGTCGCTGTGGAGCTGCAGATAGCGGCGCTGGACCGTGCTGCTGAACGGGAACGAGTTGCTGCCGCTGCCCTCGACGGTGGCGGCGCCGTTGGGCGAGACGATGGTGCCGCCCTGGGCCAGGGCGACGGACGCAAGGGTGAGTGCGGTGGCGAGTCGGAGTGTCAGCATGGAGGACTCTCTGTGCGGGTTGCCGGGGAAATGGAAAGGAACGCGGGCGGGAGCTTACCTGGGCGCCACGCCACTCGCGCTCCGGACACCCACGCGGGAGGTTGGCGGCCTGCCGTAAGTGCCGCGTGTCCGGGCGGTTGGATTGGCGGCTCCACGCGCCATGCCCGGCATGGAGACAATTCCGGTACGACACATCCGGATTGCGGTCCCTGCCCGACTTGCGACCGCCGGGCTACCCTGGCGCGCTGCCCCAGATCGGACCCCGCCGATGCGCACCGTGCGCCTTGCTCTCGCGGCCCTGGCCGGCCTGGCCGCGCCCGCCCTCGCCCAGAACACCCACGTCGTCCCCAACGGCTTCGCCAACGTCGATGGCACCGGCAGCAATGCCTTCCCATGGGGGCGCGGCTCGCTCGCCTCCCTGCGCGGCATGCTGTTCTGGGACAGCAGCCATTTCACCAACGCCGGCATCAACCAGAAGATGCTGATCTCGCGGCTGCGCTGGCGCGCCGACAAGCAGACCACGGCGGTGACCTGGCGTGGCGGCACCTACCAGGCCTCGACGGTCGACATCGGCAGCCTGGTCGGACTCGACGCCAACAGCCCGAGCACCAACTTCCAGACCAACCTGAACGCCTGCACCGGCGTGATCCGCGCCTACACCGGGCCGGTGGTGCTGCAGCCCGGCAGCGTGCCCAGCGGCAACCAGATCGGCCCGTGGGTCGCCGACATCGTCCTGGACCGCTTCTTCGTCTACGACCCGGCCAGCGGCGCCGATCTGATGATCGACACCGACATCCCGCCGGGCACCGCGGCGGGCGTCGAGGGCGTCCAGCTCGACCTGAACAACACCTCGCTCGGCGCCACCCTCACCACCACGACCTACGCGGCCACCGGCACCCGCACCACCAACCGCTGCATGGTGATGGAGGTCACCTGGGTGCCGGCGGTGGGCCTGTTCGCCGGCTTCACCGCCAACGTCAAGAGCGGCACCGCGCCGCTGGCCGTGCAGTTCACCGATCACTCCTACACGTCGGATCCGGGCGGCGTGCTCAGCTGGGCCTGGGACCTGGATGGCGACAGCGTCATCGACTCGACGGCGCAGAACCCCAGCTGGACCTACGCCACCTGCGGCACCTGGAACGTGTCGCTGACGGTCACCGATGCCGCCAATCCCGCCAGCACCCAGACCCGGACCGGCTACATCAGCACCGACGACGTCGCCCCGGACTTCACCTGGGCGGCGGTGAGCCCGGGCTTCTGGCAGCTCACCGACACCACCACGCCGCCGGCGAACGCCTGGGACTGGGACTTCGACGGCGACAACGTCACCGACTCGACCCTGCAGAACCCGGTGGCGGCCCTGCCGCGCAGCATCTCGTCGGTCCGCCTGACCGCCACGCGCAACTGCAAGTCCGTTTCGGCGACCCGGCGCTTCCTGACCACGCCGGCGTCGCTCACCACGCAGCTCGCCGGCGGCACCGGCCATTTCAGCACGTTCGCCGGCAACCCCGGGGTCGGGAACTTCATGGACATCTCGGTGACCGCGCCGGAGGGCATCACCATCTGCGGCGTCACCCTGGCGTCCTACAACATGGTCGGGCCGATCGACTACCGCATCTACGTGACGCCGGACACGTTCCTCAACAAGGACGGCAACGCCGCCGAGTGGCGCCTGGCCGGCAGCGGCAGCGGCTGGGTCAACGGCGGCACGGCTGCCGCGCCGACGTTCCCGCAGGTGGCGCTCGACCAGCCCTTCTACCTGCCCGCCGGCAACTACGGGCTGGCGCTCTACAGCGTCGAGGGCATCCCCGGCAACTACGTGGTGTCCACGGCGTCGGCGCTCGGCCCCTACAGCAACTCCGACCTGACCCTGTTCCCGAATCCGGGTCTGGTGCCGGGACGGCTGCGGCAGGGGCTGTTCGCCGGCACGATGAACGCGCCGCGCACCTGGAACGGCACGATCCACTACACCAAGGCCAGCCTGAACGGCGAGGGCGGCTACGGGGTGTTCGCGCCGGGCTGCTTCGGCTCCTTCGGCATCCCGGGCAATGTCGCGCTGCAGCCGCCGCGGCTCGGCCAGACGATGGTGATCGAGCTGAGCAACCTGCCGCTCAATGCCGCCTTCCTCCTGGTCGGCTTCAGCAACACCAACTCGAGCCTGGGCTCGCTGCCGCTGGACCTGACCGCGCTGGGCGCGCCGGGTTGCTTCGGCCGCGTCAGCAGCGACATCGCGGTGCTCGTCACCGGCGCCAACAACCGGGCGACCTGGTCGCTGGCGATCCCGAACAGCCCGCTCTACCTGTCCAACTTCCTGTTCACCCAGGGGCTGTCCCTGGACGGCATCAACACGCTCGGCGCGGTGCCCTCCGACGCCGCCGGCCTGGTGGTGGGCAACTGAGATCGGCCGGCAAACAGGCGGAACGATGTCCAAGACAGCCATGATCCTGGTCGCCGCGGCGCTCGGTGCGCTGGCGGCGCCCGCCCGCGCCCAGTCCACCCACGTGGTGCCGAACGGCTACGCCGCGGCCGAGGGCAGCACCAGCAACAGCATCCCGTGGGGCCGCGGCGCCGCGGCGTCGACCCGCGCGCAGATGCTCTACGACAGCGCCAACTTCACCGCCGGCGGCATCACCCAGCCGATCGTCATCACGCGCTTGCGCTGGCGGGCCAACGCGACCGCCGCCACCTGGGCCGGCGGCACCTACTCCGCCGCCACGGTCCGCATGGCCACGGCGGCGGTCGACGCGCTGCAGCCGTCGGCGACGTTCGCCGCCAACCTCGGCCCCGACGTGACCACGGTCCACTCCGGGCCGGTGACGGTGCAGGCCGGCGCCGGCGGCGGCATCGCCATGCGGGGCCCCTGGATCGTCGACGTGCCGCTCGCCCCCGGCTTCGTCTATCGGCCGGGGCTCGGCAACGACCTGGTGATCGACGTCGACATCCCGCCGGGCACGGCGCCGGGCATGGGCCTCGTCCAGCTCGACGCCCAGGGCCCCGGCTGCCAGGCCAGCCTGGTGGCCAACACCAGCGCCTATCCCTGGCCCACCGGCAACGTCAGCCTCAACCATGGCCTGGTGATGGAGCTGACCTGGGCGCCGGCGCCGGGCCTGTTCGCCGACTTCAGCGCGTCGACGACGGGCGGGCCTTCGCCGCTCACGGTGCAGTTCACCGATCGCAGCGTCAGCTCGGACCCGAACGGCGTGCTGGTGTGGATCTGGGACTTCGATGGCGACGGCCTGCCCGACTCCAACCAGCAGAACCCGACCTGGGTCTATCAGGGCTGCGGCGCGTTCCAGGTGTCGCTGACGGTGGTGGACTCGATCCACAGCCCCGACACGCTGACCCGACCCGGCCTGATCGTCACCGACACGATCACCGCCGACTTCACCTGGTCACGGGTGGGGGCGTCGCTGCAATTCACCGACCGCACGGTGCCACCGGCCACGGCGTGGGCCTGGGACTTCGACGGCGACCAGGTGATCGACTCGACGCTGCAGCACCCGCAGGCCAGCCTGCTGAGCTGCCGCCAGGACGTGACGCTCATCGCCACGCGCCATTGCCGGACCAGCAGCGCCACCCGCGCCGTGGTGACGGCGCCGCTGCTGGCCACCACGGTGCTGACCGGTGGCGCCGGCATCTCCCACAACAACACCGTCGGCACGCTGTTCGACGTCGACGTGACCGCCGCCGAGGGCATCAGCGTGTGCGGCGTGACGATCGGCACCTTCGCCAGCACGGCGCCCTTCACCTGCCAGGTGTTCGCCACCGCCGGCGGCTACCTGGGCAAGGAATCGAACGCCGCCGCCTGGCGGCAGGTGGCCACCGGCACCGGCAGCCGCAGCGGCGGCACCGCCGGTGCGCCGTCGCTCAACGAGGTGGCGCTGAGCGCGCCGTTCTACCTGGCGCCGGGCCGCCACGGCCTGGCGGTCTTCATGAACGGCGGTGGCACCAGCTACATCGCCTACACGCCGCAGGCGCTGGGCCCGTTCGCCAACGCCGACCTGACCGTGATCCCCGATCCAGCCAATGCGCCGGGGGTGGTGCGCACCACGCTGTTCACCGCCGCCGGCAACGTCGTGCGTCCCGGCACCTGGAACGGCAGCCTGCACTACACGCGGGCGAGCCTGACCGGCACGCCGGGCTACGGCCAGCTCGGCCCGGGCTGCGCCGGGCCGCTCGGCATCCCGGGCAACAACGCGCTGGCCCTGCCGCGGCTTGGCCAGCAGGTCATCGTCGAGGTCACCAACCTGCCGGCCAGCTCGGCGTTCTTCATCCTCGGCTTCAGCCGCACCGCCTCGATCTTCGGGCCGCTGCCGCTGGATCTGGCCGGCTTCGGCGCGCCGGGCTGCTTCGCCCGGGTCAGCAGCGAGGGCGTGGTGCTGCTGGTGGGCGGCAACGGCAGCGCCACCTGGACCCTGCCGATCCCCAACCAGGTCGCGCTGCTCGGCCAGCAGTTCTTCACCCAGGCCCTCGCGTTCAGCCCCAACACCAATGCGCTCGGCGCGGTGACCTCCGATGCCGCCGCGGCGGTGGTGGGCAACTGACCGCCGGCGGCGCCGCCCTCAGGTCCGGTAGTCGGCGTTGATCTGCACGTAGTCCTTGGTCAGGTCGCAGCTCCAGACGTCGGCCGCGGCGCTGCCGCGGGCGAGGTCGACGCCGAGCACGACCTCGACCTGCTCCTGCAGGTGCCGGCTGGCCTGCTTCTCGCGTTCGGGGTGCGGCACGCCGCGGGTGTAGACCTCGGCGTCGCCGACCCAGACCCGGGCCTGGCCGGCGTCGAACGGCACGCCGCAGCGGCCCGCCGCCGACAGGATGCGGCCCCAGTTGGGATCGCGGCCGGCCACCGCGGTCTTCACCAGCGGGCTGGTGGCGATGGTGCGGCCGACCAGCGTCGCCTCGGCCTCGTCGGCGGCGGCACGCACCTGGATCGTCAGCAGCCGCGTGGCGCCCTCGCCGTCCTTGGCGATGAGCCGGGCGAGTTGCTGGCCCGCCTGGGTGACCTGCGCGGCGAACGCCGGCGTCGAGCAGCCCTGGCCGCCGGCCCACAGGATCACCGTGTCGTTGGGCGAGGTGTCGCCGTCGATGGTCACCCGGTGGAAGCTGCGATCGGCGGCGGCCCGCAGGATCTGCGCCAGATCGCCGCTCGGGCCGGCGTCGCACAGGAGATAGCCGAGCATCGTCGCCATGTCGGGGTGGACCATGCCCGCACCCTTGGCGAAGCCCACCACGCGGGCCTCGCCGCCGTCGGCCTCGAACGGCGCCTCGGCGATCTTCGGGAAGGTGTCGGTGGTCATGATGGCGCGGGCGAAGGCCTGGGCGCCGCCTGGCGACAGGCCCGCCACCAGCCCGTCGAGTCCGGCCACCACCTTCGCCACCGGCAGCGGCGCGCCGATCGGCCCGGTGCTGTTCATCAGCACCTGCTCGACGGGACAATCGAGACGCTCGGCCAGCGCCGTGCACACCGCCCGGGCGTCCTCGATGCCCTGCTGGCCGGTGGCGCAGTTGGCGTTGCGGGCGTTGACCAGGATCGCGCGGACCAGGCCGCCGCTGCGCTTCAGGTGCTCGCGGCACAGCGCGATGTGGGCGCCCTGCAGGCGGTTCTGGGTGTAGATCGCCGCCGCCGGACGCGGCTCGTCGCTGACCAGCAGGCCGAGATCGGAGTGCGACGGGTCCTTGCGCAGGCCGCAGTGGACGGCGGCGGCGCGGAAGCCCCTGGGCAGGGCGGGTGGGCGTTGGGCGTCGGGCATCGGGGCGCGGAGGATAGCCGCTCGCCGCCGCCGGAACAGCGGCGCGGCGGAACGGGCTATCATGGCCGCCCGGCGGCGGGTGCCGCCTCGTCCTCCAGCTCCCGGGAGCAGCCATGCGCGCAAGCCCCATCGGTCTCGTCCTCCTGCTGACGGCCGCCGTGCCGGCGCAGTCGCCGCTGACGACGATGTTCGCCAGCAACAACCAGCAGAACGTCGGCGGCGGGGTCTACTTCGACCTCACGGTCAACGTGCCGATCCTGGTGACCGCGCTGGACGTCAACCTGAGCGCCGCGGGCCAGTCCGGCTCGATCGACTTCTACCTGCGGCCGAACAGCACCTGGGTCGGCAACGTCAGCAGTTCCGCCGGCTGGCAGCTGCTGGGCTCGGCGCCGGTGCAGAACGCCGGCGCCAACCTGCCGAGCGCGGCGGTGTTCGCGGTGCCGTTCCCGCTCAACCCCGGCACCCACGGCGTGGCGCTGTGCCACGTCGGCGTCGCCGGCGCCTACACCAACGGCACCGGCAGCAATCAGACGTGGTCCAATCAGGAGCTGACCCTGGTCGCGGGCGGCGCGCAGAACGTGTGCCTCACCGGCTCCAGCGTGTTCCAGCCGCGGGTCTGGAACGGTTCGATCCACTACCTGCCGGCCAGCAACGCCGCGCTGGCGACGGCGTACGGCCAGGGCTGTCCGGACGAGGCCGCGTCCTTCTACGAGCTGTTCGCCGTGAACGGCTTCGATCTCGCCGGCGCCGGCGGCGGCGTCCACAGCGTGCTGCTGGCGCCGTCCGGCACCGGCTGGGTGGTGGTGCCGGGCTCCAATCGCTGGTTTCCGCCGGCGTCGGCTGCGCTGCCGATGCCGAACGAGAGCACCTGGCTGCAGCCCCTGCCGTTCGCGCTGGCCTGGCCCGGCGGCACCAGCAACGTCATCACCATCGGCAGCAACGGCTACGTGCTGCTGGGCAACAGCGCGCTGCCCAGCGACAGCACGCCGACGGTGGCGGAACTGCTGAGCCAGGGGCCGCGGTTCTGTCCGCTGTGGATGGACCTGGATCCGGGCGCCGGCGGTGGTGTGTTCTTCGACGTCGATCCGGCCAGCGGCACTGCCCACGTGACCTGGAACCAGGTGCCGGAGTTCGCCGCGGCCGGCACCAGCAACTCGGTGCAGCTGGCGATCGATCCGGCCGGCGTGGTGGAGTTCCGCTGGCGGAATTGCGCCAACACCCGCGCCGCAGCCCTGGTCGGCTGGAGCCCCGGCGCGGGCAACCGCAACCCGGGCTCGCGCGACCTGTCGGCGGGCCTCGGCTTCGTCACCGCCCCCGACATGGTGCCCTTGCAGCTCCGCGCGTCGGCGCGGCCGGTGCTCGGCACGTCGATCGACCTGGTCACCCGGCAGCTCCCGGCGGGCACCGGGCTCGGCCTGCTGTTCCTCAGCGCCACGCGGCTGACGCCCGCCCTGCCGCTGGCCGGCCAGGGCATGCCGGGCTGCTTCCAGCATCTGACTCCGGACGTCGCCGTGGCGTTCCTGACGAGCGGCAGCAGCGGCAGCGTGCGGATCACCGTGCCGCCGAACCCCGCGTTCGCCGGCATGCGCGTGCCGACCCAGTCGGTGACGCTGACGCCGGGCTTCAACCCGCTCGGCGTGCTCAGTTCGAACGGCCTGGAGCTGAAGCTGGACCTGCAGTAGCGGGCACGCTCAGCGCCGCCGGAACAGCCGCCCCCAGCGGCCGACCCGGGTGAACAGGTGCACCTCGCCGAGCTGGGCGGCGGCGCGCAGCAGGCCGGGCTGGTCGACGAACAGGGCCCATGGGTCGCCGTCGAACGCCGCGGCGCCCTGGTGGCGCAGCAGCGGCAGCGGCCGGCCGGCGAACGCGGCAATCTGGTCCTGCAGCGTCTGCACGTCGGCATCGGCCAGGCCCGCGGGCACGACGAGGTGCCACGGTGCTGGATGCTCGACCGCGTCGGTCATCATCGACACCAGGTACGGCATCAGCTTGCGCAGCCGTTGCACGGTGGCCGGCAGGTCCTCGGTGGCGGGGATCCAGAGCAGCATGGTGCCGCAGTCGGCGAGCGGCACGCCGTGCGCCGGCAGCAGCAGCAGGTCGTCGGGCGCGCCGGCGGTGGCCCGGCCGAGATCGAGGCCGCCGGTCGCACCGGCCACGGCGCCCGCGTCCAGGCGCCGCACCGTCGGCTCCTGCACGCGGATCGCGCCCATCGAGGTGGCGAAACCGATGCTGCCCTCGATCGGCGCGCCGTCGTGGCTGGCGTAGCGCATCACCGCCTCGCCGTCGACCAGCACCAGCACCGACGGGCCGCGGACCTGCAGCTCGACCAGCAGGCCGGCGGCGTCGTTGGCCATCTCGTGCTCGTGGCCGGGGTTGCTGTCCGGCATGTGGCCGTCGCGCTCCCACAGGCCCTGCAGATCGAGGCGGACCTTGCGCGCGCCGCGTTCGGTCTCGCGCTTGCCGATCGCGTACTGGAAGTCGCCCGCCCGCAGCAGCAGGCGCAGGTCGCGGTCGCGGCGGGTGTGGCCGAAGACGATGGCCGCCGAGGCGAACGACGTCGTGAAGTGGATCCGGGCGGCGATCGCGTAGGCGCCGGGCGCCTGCCAGTCGACGGTGCGCACGAAGGCGTCGCGCTGATGGCTCTGGCGGTCCTTCAGGCCGGTGCCGTCCCGCGGCCGCTCGCGGCCGACGTGCAGGTCGAGCTCCGGGGTCACGAACCACAGGCCGCGGCGGCGGCGGTCGTCGAAGCCGGTCAGGCTGTCCTCGGTCCAGCCATGCGCGCCGAGCAGGCGCGGACCGGCGAGCAGGCCGGTGGCCGCAGCCGTTGGCGGCTCCGACGGCAGACCGAGCAGGGCGCCGATCTGCGCTCGCTCGGCCCGCAAGGCCGCGGCGGTGCCCCGGTGCCCCAGTTTCGCCAGCGCCGCGGCCGACTGCTCGAGCTGGTCGCGCAGGGCCGGCAGCGCCCGCAGGGCCGGCGCGAACGGCACCGCGCCGCGCTCGGCGACGGCCTCGCCGAAACGCACGCGGGCGAGGCTGGTGAGCGCCGCCGCCGCCGCCGGCTGGCCGGATTGCTGCAGCAGGGCCGGTGCGGGCGCCGCCGCCTCGAGCCGCCAGCCGTCCACCTGCAGCGACCACAGCAGCGCCGCCGCCGCCGCCTCGTGTTCGCCGACCTCGGCCAGCAGCAGCCCCGCCGCGGTGGCGTGGTCCTGGCCGAAGAACGGCTCGGCGCGGTTGCGCGCCCACGACCAGGTCGGCTCGTCGGGCACCAGCTCGCCCTGGTCACCCCCGAGGTCGAGCTGGTAGCTGGCGATCCAGCGGTTCTCGTCGGTGCGGCGGCGGTCGGTCCAGGCGTAGATCCCGTCCAGGAACCGGCCGAACTCCGCGGCGAGGCCATCGAGATCGCCGGGCCGCCCGTCGCGTCCGTCGCAGAACACCTTCTGGAAGAACTCCAGCGGCTTGCTGCCGGCGGCGCGGCCGTTCCGGCGGAACTCGTCGAGCTTCTGCCGATACTTCGGCTCGCCCTCGATCGGAAACGTGAGCAGGAACGTGTAGAGGGCGCAGCCCGCCGCGTAGTTGTCGCGGTAGTCCTCGATGCTGCCCTCCAGCAGCTGCCGCAACCGGCCGACGCTGCCGTAGCCCTTGCCGAAGGCGCCGACGCACGAGCCGATGTCCAGGTGGCGATCGGCGAAGCTGGTGGCCGCCATCTGGCCGTAGGCGGCCGCCGTCCACACCGCGTGGCCCTCCACCAGCCAGCTCGGCTGGAACGGGAACACCGCGCCGTCGAAGCGGTGGGTCAGCTCGTGGGTCAGCACCCGGCCCATGCCCGGCACGTTGCTCCAGGCGAACCGGATCACCGTGCGATCGCCGGACTGGAAGCCGCCCGCCCACCAGAACGGCGCGCCCTCGGACTCGAGGCCGCTGTGCTCGGGCACGATCCGCACGGTGCCCGGCCGGCCCTCGAACGGGTCCTTGCCGAAGTGGTCGACGAGCCGCCGGTGATGCAGTTCGACGGTGCGGGCCGCGCCCAGCAGCGTGTCGTAGCCGCACACCGTCTCGACGCGGTAGAGCCCGTTCGGCGACAGCGCGATGCCCGGGGTCGACCAGCCGCGGTGGGCGAGCGTGAAGTCGACGCGTTCGGCCGGCGACAGCGCCTCCAGCTCGGCGATGGTCCAGACCCGGCCCAGCCGTGCGTTGGCCTCGTCCTGCAGGCGCTCCATCGCGTCGCGGGCCAGCGCCGGCAGGTCGCCGAGCTCGGGCGCGGCGCCGCCCTGCAGGTCCCGCTGCCGGGCCTGCTGGGCCAGCCCGGCGAGGATGCGGGCCGCACGGATCGACTGTTCCTGCTGGCGCTGCCAGGCGAGCTGGGCCTGCAGGTCGGGCTCCTCGCCCGGCGTCGCGGTGACGTTCGGCGGCCGTTGCGCCAGCCGCAGCAGCGCCTGCAGCACCCGTTCGAAGTCGGGCTGCTGCCGGTCCAACGCCTGCTGCAGGGCCGCACCGTGCTGGCGCAGCAGCGCCGGCGCGTCCGCCATCACCAGCAGGGCGAGATCGCTGCACAGGCGCGCGATCGCCCCGTTGCCGAGGCTGTCCCTGCCGTCCTGCAGGCGCCCGGCGAGGCGCACCAGTTCGGCGGTGGCGGCGGCGCGCGCCGCCGGCAGCTTCTCCAGCGCCGCCAGGTCCTCCTTCGGCACCGCGCGGCGCAGGCCCTGGTCCGGCCGCGTCCGGCCGTCCTTGTCGGCGAGCGCCCGCAGCAGGCGTTCCAGGTGGAAGACGCGCTCGTCGGGCGCGTCGGCGCAGGCCAGCACGAGTTCCTGCAGGATCGCCGGCGACGCCGGGTGGAACTGCAGCGCCGAGCGCAGGTGTTCGCGGGCCGCCGCCAGCTCACCGCGCTGGCGCGCCTGCTGGCCGAGCTGGAAGCGGGTGAAGGCCGGCGAGCCCTCGCCGGGCGCCGCGGCGAGCTGGTCGAGCTGCTGGGGTGGTGGGCAGCCTTGCGGCGCCTGCGGCATTGCCGGCAGGGCGGCCATGGCGGACCACAGGCAGCAGACGACCGGCAGGAGGGGACGGCGGCGCGGCATTCGGGCTTGGCGTTCCGGAGCGAGGCGGGGCGTCATGGTGGGCGGGTCGGGAGCCGGGCGCAAGGTGGGGCCGGGCTTCCCGTGCATCACGCCGGCCCGGGTTTGCGCAGCAGCACCCAGGTCACGTCGCGTTCCTCGCCGGGCGCGGTGCCGAGCGCCTCCCAGGGCCGGGTCTGCAGCCAGCCCGCCAGGTCCGGCTCGCCCAGTTCGACGCCGCACCAGGTGTCGTGCCGCAGCTGGTTGCGCCACACGCCGGTCTTGACCAGGAAGCGGAACAGGCCGCCGGGGCGCAGCACGCGGAACGCGTCAGCCACGTAGTCGGCGATCACCGTGCGATCGGGGACGTGCTGGAACACCTGGAAACTCACCACCAGATCGAAGTGCCCGTCCGGCAGGCCGGCCAGGGTGTGGCCGTCGCCCAGGTGCAGGTGGGCGTTGGCCTGGCCGGCGAGCATCCGCCGGCCTTCCTCGATCATGGTCGGCGCCACGTCGATGCCGTGCACCTCGGCGAACAGGACCGCCAGGAACTGCAGCATGCGGCCGAGGCCGCAGCCGATCTCCAGCACGCGCATGTCGGACCGCAACCGCTCGTGGATCGGACCGAGGACCTGGAAGGCATCGCGGCAGCCCGACAGGTGGAACGCGAAGCCCTCGCTCTCGACGGTGTTGATGTAGTAGCGGGCGTTCTCGCGGGCCCGCGCCTCCCAGTCGCGCCGCATCCACTGGCGGACGTCGGCCGGGGGCGGGGCCTTCTGGCGCTCCGCTTCGGACATGGTGGCGCGGAGTCTAGCGGGGGCTGCGCCGGCCGCCGCGGGGCCAACGGCAAAACCTCTTGCACCGTGGCTGGCCGCCGCCGACCCTTGGCCGCCAGCATTCCCCAAGGAGCAAGAAACGGCATGACCAACACCGGCGGCAAGCCCGAGAGCAAGCGCGTCCTCTGCGGCATCCTCGGCATCCTGTTCGGGGGCCTCGGCCTCCATCGCTTCGTCCTGGGCGACACCAAGGGCGGCCTGCTGCGGATCCTGATCACCGTGATCACCTGCGGCGTCGGCTCCCTGATCGGCTTCATCGAGGGCATCCTCTACCTGGTGAAGTCCGAGGAGGAGTTCGTCCAGACCTACCAGGTCGAGCGCAAGGACTGGTTCTAGCACTTCCGGCGGGGCCTCCTGGCGGGGACGCACTGGCGGCGCTAGACTCCGCGGCCTGCCCCCAGACCCCCTCGAGGTTGCGATGCTCCGGAAGGTGATGGTTTCGATCGCGTGCGCCGCCGCGTGTCTCGCGCTGGCGCGTCCCGCCGCGCCCCAGTGATGAGCCGGCGCCAAGGTGCCCAGTTGGGCGCCGGAAGACGGTTCGGGTAGCGGCACGGGCAGCAACACCGGCGGCAGCCGGGGTTCTGGGACCAGCGGCGCCACGGGCGCGGCGGCGGCGGGTCAGACCGGCGGCCGGCGCGGTGGCCTCGCCATCGACTTCCGCCGCGGCAAGACCAGCAAGGAACGCCTGCAGATCCAGTGGGTGTATCCGGTGTGGAAGCCGGCCGGCGCCACGACACCGCAGGCGGGTGGCACGGCGGCGGTGGAACTCGAGCGGGCGCTGCCGGCGGCGGAGGCCTACCGGCTGGCCACCGACGGCGACCGCCGACCGCTGCTGGTGCTGCGCGAGTGCGATCTGTGCAAGGGCACCGATCACGCGCTGCTCAGCCGCACGCTGGACAACGAGCAGACCGTGCTGCTGACCCAGTGGTTCCGCTGCATCAAGCTGCCGACCCACGTGACCGACGGCAAGCACCCGTTCTTCGCGTTGTTCGAGAAGGGCCAGGACGGCGCCGCGGTGCCGCACCTGTTCTTCTGCGATCCCGACGGCGGCAACCGCACGCCGCTGCCCGGCGACCAGTCGCAGGGCCAGCTCTGGGCGACGATGTACGACTTCCTGGAGCGGTGCTACCAGGGCGACGCCAAGAAGGCGATCAAGGAACTGCGCTCGCTGCTCAACAAGTACGACCAGCTCGACAAGCAGGAGGAGGACATCCGGGCCCGGATGGATCGCGAGATCGAGAAGAAGGGCGCGGAGTCCGACAAGCTGCCGAAGTTCGAGGCAGAGCTGCAGAAGCTGCAGAAGGAACGGCAGGAGCTGGTGGAGCGCGAGCAGAAGCTGCGCGCCCTGGCCCTGCGGCAGCTGGCCGAGGCGCCCGCGGCCGGCGATGGCGCCGACGCCGGCAAGGACGCCGGCAAGTGACCTTCGGCGCCCGCCCGCGGGGCGCCGCACGGCCGCATGGCCCGATGCCGGTCCTGGTGGCGGCCCTGCTGGCCGCCACCTGCCTGCCCGCCCAGGACAAGCCTTCCCAGGACGAGGAGGAACTGCGCAAGGCGCAGGCCAGGGATCCGTACACCGAAGCCGGGCCCGAGGCGATGGCCCGGGCCGGCGTGGTCGCCTACGGCCCGTTCGTGTGGGCCGACCACAAGTCCACCGCCGACATCGATCGCGTGCTCGGCCAGCAGCGGATGCTGTGGATGGAGACCGCCCACTTCCGCATCGGCTCCGCCCTGCCGGGTCAGGGGCTGCCGGGCAAGCAGGACGCACGCAAGGCCCTGCTCGAGGAGGTGAAGGCCCTGCGAAAGGACCTGCCGGCGGTGCCGGCGAGCCCGCGCCGGCTGGACCCGTGGCTGCGCATGCACCTGTTCGCCGCCCGCGCCGAGCGGTGCTACGCCGACATCCAGGCCCTGCTCGGCGTCACCGACGCCGACTTCGCCGGTGGTGGCGATGCGCCCGGCGCGGGGCCCTACCTGGGCCAGCCGGACAAGTTCCTGCTGCTGCTGTTCCAGAAGAAGTCCGACCTGGCGCGCTATCTGGACCGCTTCGCCGGCGTGCAGATGGACAAGCCCTACCGGCACCATCACGTCACCACCCGGCAGCTGGTCGCCGTGCTGTGCGTCGAGGGCTTCGAGAACTTCGACGACGCGGCCCTGCACCGCTACACGGTCAACCTGCTGGTGCACAACCTGCTGAACGCCTACCGCGGCTTCTACTACGCGCTGCCGTTCTGGCTGGAGGAGGGTCTGGCGCACTGGTACTCGCAGCGGGTCGTCTCCGAGTTCATCACGCTCAACATGCGCGACGACGACGCCGTCGACCTGGAGAAGGCCTGGCAGTGGGCGGTGAAGGTGCGGCGGCGGGCGGAGCACGAGAGCACGTTCATCCCGTTCGCGACGATGCTGGGCTGGAAGAAGTGGGACGACCTCGGCTTCCACGCGCACCTGCAGTCGTGGTCGCGGGTGGACTTCCTGATGGCGAAAGGGCCGCAGCAGGTCGGCGAGATGATCACCGCGCTGAAGAAGCTGGCGCCGCCGCAGGCAGGCGAGGATCTGCACCCGGCGCTGGTGAACGTGCAGCGCAAGGCGCTGCTGGAGATCTGGGGGCTCGACGAGGCGGGCTTCGACCGCGAGTGGCGCGACTGGGTGCGCAAGACCTATCCGAAGAAGTGAGTCTGGGCGCCGTCAGGTGGTCGGTTGCGCGCCCTCGCGCGGCACCCGCGTCGGCATCGGGATCGCCCGCTGCGGCTTGCCGAACAGCCGGGTCGGCGATGCCACCTCGTCCAGCACCCGCTCCATGGCGATCTCGTCGCAGGCCTGGAACTTCGGACAGTGCATGCAATCGTTGAACACCTTGTGTGGCAGGTCGTCGTGGGCGACCAGACCGAAGCCCATCTTGGCGAAGAAGCCCGGCACGTAGGTGAAGGCGAACAGGCGCGGGATGCCGAGCTTCTGCGCGTCCTTGACCAGCGCGTCGACGATCCTGCGGCCGATGCCGCCCTTCTGCAGGTCGGGCCGCACCGCCAGGCTGCGGATCTCGGCGATGTCGGTCCAGGTGATGGCCAGCGCGCCGCAGCCGGCGAACTGGCCGTCCACCTCGGCGACCACGAAGTCGCGGATGTTCTCGATCACCGAGGCCGGCGAACGGGGCAGCATCACCTGCTTCACCGCCAGCTCGTTGATCAACGTCATGATCGGCTTGGCGTCGGCGACGCGGGCCGGTCGGATCAGCACCTTGGTCCTGCTACTGGTCATGGCCGGTCCTCGCCATCGTCGCCGTCGAAGTCGTCCTCCTCGTCGAGCTGGGCGAACAGCTCGTCCAGGCGATCGCGGAACGCCGCGGCCTCCTGCCGCACCCGCATCGGGGCGGTGCCGCCGATCGCCTTGCGGCGGGCCAGCACGGCGGGCACCGACAGGGCCTCGGCCAGGTCGCCCTGCAGCTGCGGCAGCAGCTCCTGGCGTTCCGTCGCCGGCAGGTCCTGCAGCTCGACGCCCAGCGCCACGGCGCGGTTGACGGCGCGGCCGACCTGCTCGTGGGCGTCGCGGAACGGCACGCCGGCAGCGACCAGCAGGTCGGCGAGATCGGTGGCGTTGAGGTAGCCCCGGCCGGCCTCGGCGCGGCAGCGCTCCTCGTCGAAGGTGGCGTGCTGGATGGCCAGGGCCGCCACCCGCAGGCAGCGGTTGGCCTCGATCAGGGCGCTGGCGATCATCGCCTTGTCCTCCTGCAGGTCGCGGTTGTAGGCCATCGGCAGGCCCTTGGTGGTGACCAGCAGGGCGTTGAGGCAGCCGATCACCGTGCCGGCCTTGCCGCGGATCAGCTCCATCGCGTCGGGGTTGCGCTTCTGCGGCATCAGGCTGGAGCCGGTGGCCACCGCGTCGCCGAAGCGGACGAAGCGGGCCTCGAAGCTGGCGAAGAAGACGAAGTCCTCGCACAGCCGCGACAGCGTCACCATGGTCGAGGCGGCGACGAACGCCAGCTCGCAGGCGTGGTCGCGGGCGGCCACCGCGTCCAGGCTGTTGCGGGTCGGGCCGCCGAGGAAGCCGAGGTCCTCGGCGAGCGCCGTCCGATCGACGTCGAGCGGCGTCCCGGCCAGCGCGCCGGAGCCCAGCGGGCAGACGTCCATGCGGCGCCAGGCATCCATCAGCCGCGTGCAGTCGCGGAAGATGGCCTCGCCATGGGCCAGGAGATGATGGCCGACGGTGATCGGCTGCGCCCGCTGCAGGTGGGTGTAGCCGGGGATCGGCAGGTCGGCGTGGGCGGCGGCCTTGGTCACCAGCGCATCCAGCACCGCGCGGAAGCCGAGCAGGAGGTCGTGGACCTGCATGCGGAGGTAGAGCCGCAGGTCGGTCGCCACCTGATCGTTGCGCGAACGACCGGTGTGGATGCGCTTGGCCAGGTCGCCGACGCGCCGGCCCAGCTCCATCTCGACGGCGCTGTGGATGTCCTCGGCCTCGTCGTCGTCGCCGGCCGGCACGCCGTTGTCCTGCCAGTCCTCGGCGATCTCGTCCAGCGCCTGGTGGATGCGCTTCACCTCGGCGGCGGTGAGCACCCTGGCCTTCTGCAGGGCGGTCGCCCAGGCGCGGTTGACCTCGACGTCGTGCTCCGCCAGCACGTGGTCCACCGGCAGGCTGGCCTGGAAGCGCGCGAAGTACGGATCGAGCGAGCCCTCGAAGCGGCCGCCCCACATCTTGCCGGCCTTGCTCACGGCCGCACTCCCTGCACCCGGGCGGCCACCGCGCCGGGCAGGCCGTAGAGCTTGACGAAGCCGTAGCTGTCCTGGTGGTCGAATGCGGCGCTCTGGCCGAACGTGGCCAGGTCCTCGGAGTAGAGGCTCTTGCGCGAACGCGCCGAGCGGGCGGTGGCGGAGCCCTTGAACAGCCGGACGGTGACCTCGCCCTCGACGTGCCGGGTGGCGTCGGCGAAGAACGCGTCCATCGCGTAGCGGAGCGGGTGGTACCAGCGGCCGGTGTAGACCAGGTCGGCGTAGTCCGGCATCAGCTTCTCGCACATGCGGAGGGTGTCGCGTTCCATCGTCAGCGCCCGCAGGGTGCGCAGGGCCTCCAGCACGATGGTGCCGCCGGGCGTCTCGTAGACGCCGCGCGACTTCATGCCGACCAGGCGGTTCTCGGTGATGTCGACCCGGCCGACGCCGTGGCGGCCGCCGGCCTCGTTGAGCCGGGCCACCATGACCTCGGGCGGCGCGGTCTCGCCGTTCAGCGCCACCGGCACGCCGCCGGCGAACGCCAGCGTCACGTCCTCGGGCCGGTCGGGGGCCTTCTCCGGGTCCTGGGTCAGCATCCAGACGTCGTCCGGCGGTGCGTTGGCCGGGCTCTCGAGGGCGCCGCCCTCGTGGCTGATGTGCCAGAGGTTGCGGTCGCGGGAGTAGATCTTGGTGCGCGACGCGGTGATCGGGATGTTGCGCGACTCGGCGTAGTCGATCGCGTCCTCGCGGCTGCGGATCTCCCAGTTGCGCCACGGCGCGATGACCTGCATCTCCGGGGCGAGCGTGGCATAGGTCAGCTCGAAGCGGACCTGGTCGTTGCCCTTGCCGGTGCAGCCGTGCGCCAGCACGGTGGCACCGATCTCCCTGGCGTACTCGACCTGGCCCTTGGCCAGGATGGCGCGGGCCATGCTGGTGCCGAGCAGGTAGCGGCCTTCGTAGACCGTCATCGCCCGCAGGCAGGGCCAGACGTGCTCGACCAGGAAGGCGCGACGGCGGTCCTCGACGCGGCAGGAGGCCGCGCCGGTCCGCTTGGCCTTGTCCTCCAGGCCGCGCAATTCCTCGTCGCCCTGGCCGATGTCACCGCAGTAGCAGTGCACCTCCAGGTCGTGGTGTTCCTTGAGCCAGGGGATGATGATCGAGGTGTCGAGGCCGCCGGAGTAGGCGAGGACGACTTTCTTGGACTGGGCCATGCTGGGTCTCTGACTAGGTGGAACGGGGAGCTCGGATCGGCGCAGGAATTCCCGCCTAATGCATCAGCAGCGCCATCACCGCCTTCTGCACGTGCAGGCGGTTCTCGGCGTTGTCGTAGACGATCGAGCGGGGGCCATCCATCACCTCCTGGGTCACCTCCCAGCCGCGGTGGGCCGGCAGGCAGTGCAGGAAGAAGGCGTCGGCCGCCGCCCGCGCCATCATGTCGTCGTCGACCTGGTAGGCGGCGAAGATGCCGTTGCGTTCCTCGATCTCGTCCTCCTGGCCCATCGACGCCCAGACATCGGTGTAGATCGCGTCGGCGCCGTCGGCGGCCTCGTCCGGGTCGTTGAGGATCTGGATCTCGCAGCCGCTCTCCAGGGCCGTGCGCATCGCCTCGTTGACCACCCGCGAGTTGGGCTCGTAGCCCTCCGGCGAGCAGACCCGGATGTTGGCGCCGAGCTTGGCGGCGGTGTGGATCAGCGAATGGCAGGTGTTGTTGCCGTCGCCGACGTAGGTGAGGGTGCGGCCCTGCACCGAGCCCCACTTCTCGGTGAGCGTGAAGAAGTCGGTCAGCGCCTGGCACGGATGCACCGAATCGCTGAGGCCGTTGATCACCGGGATGTCGGCGTGCAGCGCCAGCTCCTCCAGCACCTTGTGCTTGAAGGTGCGCGCGACGATGCCGTGCACCCAGCGTTCCAGGTTCTTGGCCATGTCCTTGACCGACTCGCGGGAGCCGAGCCGCGCGTCGCGATGGTCCATGAACACGGCGCTGCCGCCCAGATCCTGCATGCCGATGTCGAAGGTGAAGCGCGTGCGCAGGCTGTCCTTCTCGAAGATCATCGCCAGCCGCCGGTGCGGCAGCACCGCGGTGTGCGTGGTGCGGCCGGCCTTCAGCGCGCGGGTGACGGCGTAGATCTGCTCGATGTCGGCCCTGGTGAGCGCCGAGGTGCACAGCAGATCGGGGACCGACAGACGGCCGAGGTTCAACTTGCTCATGCGGACTGCATCTCCTTCTCGCTCTGCGGGAACGACGCCAGGACCTCGCGGATCTGCCGCAGGCCCTGGTCGACCTGCGCCTCGGTGATCACGAACGGCGGCACGATGCGGATCACGTCGCCGGCGGTGCAGTTGGTCAGCACCCGGGCCCGGTAGAGCGCCTGCTGCACCTCCTTGGCCGAGTGGTGCAGGCGCAGGCCCAGCATCAGGCCCTGGCCGCGCACCTCGCGCACGATCGGCAGGTCCTGCTGCAGGGCGCGCAGGCCGGCCACGAACTGCTCGCCGCGCTTGCGCACGTTGCGCAGCAGGTCGCCCTGCTCGATGGCGTCGAGGAACACCTGGGCGGCGCGCAGGGCCAGCGGTCCGCCGGCGAAGGTCGAGCCGTGCTCGCCGGGCTGGAAGGCGTCGGCGAACGGCTGCGCGGCGATGCAGGCGCCCATCGGCAGCCCCGCGGCGATCGGCTTGGCCAGCGTCACCACGTCGGGCTTCACCTCGGCGTGGTCGCCGGCGAGGAACGTGCCGGTGCGGCCGCAGCCCGACTGGATCTCGTCGTGGATCAGGATCGTGCCGGTCCGCGTGCACAGCTCGCGGACCTTCTGCAGGTAGTCGCGGCCCAGCGGCCGGATGCCGCCCTCGCCCTGGATCGGCTCCAGCACCAGGGCCGCGGGCTCCTGCTGCTCGAGCACGCGGCCGAGCGCCGCGAGGTCGTCCGGCGGCACCCAGGTCACCTGCAGCAGCGGCTGGAAGGGCTTCCGGTACTTCTCGTTGTGGGTGAGCGACAAGGCGCCGAGCGTGCGGCCGTGGAAGCCCTGCTCCAGCGCCACGAACGAGGTGCGGTCGTGGCCGCGCCGCCGCTGGGCGGCCCGGGCCAGCTTCAGGGCGCACTCGATGGCCTCGGTGCCGGAGTTGGTGAAGAACACTGCCGCCAGCCCGGTGAGCCTGCACAGCCGCGTCGCCACGTCCTCGGTGTAGGGGTGGCGGAACAGGTTGGACAGGTGCACGACCTTGCCGGCCTGGTCGGCGATGGCGCGCTGCAGCCCGGCATGGCCGTGGCCCAGCGCCGACACGGCGATGCCCGCCAGCAGGTCCAGGTACTCGTGGCCCTCGCGGTCCACCAGCACGGCGCCGTGGCCGGACACGAAAACCTCCTCGGCGCGGAGGTACGTCTTCATCACACCTTCATCCATGGGCGGTCTCCCCGCGGGCTTCCCCGCTGCTGGCCATCACCGTGAACCGGGTGCCGACGTCGTCGCCGAGCGCCGCCAGCACGGCGTCCGGCGCGCCCGCCGGCGCGATCTTGACCATCGCCCGCGGGTTGGCGCGGGCCGCCAGCAGGGCCGATTCGAGCTTGGGCAGCATGCCGCCGCGGGCGGTGCCGTCGCGCACCAGCCGGTCGCAGTCCTGCGGCGACAGGCACGGCAGCCGCTGGCCGGTGCCATCCAGCACGCCGGGAACGTCGGTGAGGAACAGCACCGCCTCGCAGCCGAGCGCGCGCGCCAGCGGCGCCACCGCGTGGTCGGCGTTGATGTTGAAGAACGGCGCGGTCGGCGTCCGGCCCGGCGCGACGCTGGCGATGGTCGGCACGTAGCCCGCCTGCAGCAGGGTCTGGGCCAGCTGCGGCCGCACCGCGGTGATCTCGCCGACGTGGCCCAGCTCGACGCCGTCGCCCAGGTCGAGCTTCTGCGCCTGGAACAGGCCGCCGTCGGCGCCGGTCAGGCCCACCGCCGGCACCGAGGCCGACTGCAGCGCCGCCACCAGCGAACGGTTGACCGCGCCGCCCAGCACCATCAGCACGACCTCGGCGGTGGCGTCGTCGGTGACCCGCAGGCCCTGGTGGTAGCGGTCCTGCAGGCCGAGCGCCTGGCCGAGCTTCTTGATCTGCCGGCCGGCGCCGTGGACGACCACGATCTCGTGGCCGGCGCGCCGCGCCGCGGCGATCCCGGCGCAGAGCTCCGCCCGCGGCTGGGCCTCCTCGAGCTGGGCGCCGCCGATCTTGAGCAGCAGCCTCATCGCAGCCCTTCGGTCTCGGGCAGGCCGAGCAGCAGGTTCATGTTCTGCACCGCCTGGCCGGCGGCGCCCTTCAGCAGGTTGTCGATCGCCGACAGCACCACCAGCACCGGCCCGCAGGCCCCGACCGCGAGGTGGCACTGGTTGGTGTGCTGCACGGCGCGCAGCTCCGGCGCGCCCTTTTGCATCACCTTGACGAACGGCTCACCGGCGTACTGCTCCTGCAGGCAGGCCCGCAGGGCGTCGGCGTCGACGCCCTTGGCCGGCGTCAGGTAGAGCGTGCTGAGGATGCCGCGGAAGGTCGGCAGCAGGTGCGGCACGAAGGCGATCCGGTCGGTGCCCGCCTCCTGGCAGATCTCCGGCAGGTGCCGGTGGTTGCCGACGCCGTAGGCCAGGAAGTTCTCGTGCACGCTGCCGAAGTGGGTGCGCTCGCTGGGGTTCTTGCCGGCCCCCGACGTGCCGCTGGCGCTGTTGGCGACGATCGGCGCGCTCGCGTCCAGCAGGCCGTGCCGCAGCAGCGGCAGCAGCGGCAGCAGGATCGAGGTGGGGTAGCAGCCGGGATTGGCCACCAGCCGCGCCTTCCTCACGGCGGCCCGGGCGTGCTCGCTCAGGCCGTAGACGGCCTCGGCCAACAGCTCCGGCGCGTGGTGGGGCGCGCCGTAGACCTGCTGGTAGCGCGCCGGGTCCTTCAGCCGGAAGTCCGCCGACAGGTCGACGACCTTGCAGCCCTGCTGCAGGGCGACCTTCGCCAGCTCGGCGCTGGTGCCGTGCGGCGTGCACAGGAACACGCCCTGGAAGCGGCCGAGGCCGGCGAGATCCAGCGGCGCCACGACCGGGTCGCTCGGGAACGCCGGCGGCTCGGGCTGCTCGCCGGCTCGCGCGCTCATCGCCACCACCTCGCCGGCGCCCGGATGGGCGGCCAGCAGACGCAGCACCTCGCGGCCGGTGTAGCCGGACGCGCCGATGACGGCGAACGCGGGACGGGTGGAACGGGAGGGGTTGCTCATCGGGATGTCTCGGCCTCGGGCGGAGCCCTCAGGTGGCCTTCAGGCGGCCGAACTGGCGGGCCAGGGCGCGGGCGGCGCGCGCGTCGCGGCAGATCACCAGCACCGTGTCGTCGCCGGCGATGGTGCCGACCACGCCGGGCAGCTCCGCCTCGTCGATGACCCGGCCGAGCGGCTGGGCGCCCGACGGCGGCGTGTGCACGACGCACTGGTTCTGGGCGGCGGTGGCGCGCAGCAGCCAGGCCTGCACGCCGTGCCACAGGCTCTGGGCCGGCGACGCGGCGGCCTGCGGCGCGCCGGGCAGCTCGTAGCCAGCGCCGCTCTTCAGGATGCCGAGGTGGCGCAGGTCCCGGGACAGGGTGGCCTGGTTCACCTCGAAGCCGCGCCGGGCCAGCAGATCCTGCAGCTCCGCCTGGTTGCGCACCTTGTGGGCGGCGAGCAGGTCGAGGATCGCGCGGTGCCGTTCGTCACGGCCTGGCTCGGTGCGGGGCTGCATCCGGGTATGCATGAATATGCGGAAGCGAGGCATGATTATGCATGCGCCGCCGCTCGTCAAGGGGCTGCCGCCAGAAGTCCTGGTGGAGAGTTGTCCAGGCGGTGGAGAAGCCGCGTCAGCCGCCGCTGCGCCCCAGCACCCGGTAGGCCAGGCCGCCGAGCCACTCGTGGCCCGCCAGGTTGGCCTCGCGCATGGCCTGGGGGCTGGGCAGGAGGCTGCGCAGGCCCTGCCAGGGCGGCCCGCGGAAGCCGGTGGGGGCCGCCACCACCTCGAGCCCCTGGGCGCGGAAGCACGCCACGGCGCGCGGCATGTGGAAGGCGCTCGTCACCAGCAGCACGCGGCCGACGCCGGCCGCGCGCAGCACCGCCGCGCTCTCGACGGCGTTGCTCCAGGTGTCCACCGAGCGGTCCTCGACCCAGCGGGCGGTCACCCCGAAGTCCGCCTGCAGGGCGTCGGCCATCACCCGGGCCAGGGCCGGGCGCCCGGCGCCGCCCGCACCGCCACTGGTCAGCACCGGCAGGCCCGTGCGGCGATGCAGGTGTGCCGCGTAGCGCAGGCGCTGGGCGGTCACCGGCCCGGGCGCGAGGCCTTCAGCGAACTCCGGCGCCGCGTGCGCCTCGGCGCTGAGCACGACGATCGCGTCGGCGGGCGGCAGCGGACCCGCCACCGGCAGCGGCGGGAAGGTCTCCAGCGAGCGGAGGCAGGCGCCGGTGAGCAGCGGCGTGGCGCTGGCCCACAGCAGCAGCAGCCCCGCGCCCAGCAGCACCCGGCGCAGGCGGGGCCGCCGCCTTGCGATCAGCAGGGCTGCGGCGACCAGCAGGAAGCCGCAGCCCGGCGGGAGGATCAGTTCGGCCAGCAGCCGCAGCGTGTCCACCCGATGGCCGCGATCAGCCCTTCTTGCCTTCGCCCTTGTGCTCGCCGTGCTCGGCGTCGTGGCCGGCTTCCTTCCCCTTGGCGGGCTTGGCGCCGAGGGTGGCCTTGCCCTTGGCGACGAGCTGGTGGTTGCCCCAGCTCAGCGTCAGGCTCAGCGCGCTCGGGTCGTCCTTGCCGGCCTGCAGCGCCATGGTCATCTTCTCGACGGTGGCGTCGACCTTGCCGTGCTCCATCGGCACCGTGTGGGCGACGGTCCACGAGTCGGGCACGAACGGCATCTGGCCGTGGGCCATCGCCGTGCCGGATTCGACCACCAGCAGGCTCCACTTGCCGTCCTTGCTGCACTCGAGGCCGAGGAAGTAGCTGCCGGCGGGCACCTTCACGCCGTTCAGCTCGCAGGCGACGCTGGTGTCGAAGGTGGTCCACCAGTCCTTGCCCAGGCGCGCGCGCTTGCCCTTCATCTGGTCCATCTGGGTCTCGTAGGCGTCCTGCCACAGCGGCTGGCCGTACTGGAGGGACATGCCCGACAGGCTCTGCGTGCCCTGGTCGTAGTAGATCACCGTGGAAGCGGCGCGTTCGCCGGCGCCGCCGAAGACCTGGACCTGGGCGGGGAGGGAGAGGGCGGAGAGGATGGCCGCGGCGGCGGCGATGCGGAGGTTCATGGGATTCCTTTCGGGTTCCGGGGGATGCGAGAGATCCGAGAGACGGATGGCGGGCGGAAGGTTGTACCGGGTTCCCACCGCCGATGCGAATTCGACGGGACCGGCGGCTCAGGCCAGCAGGTGGCCCAGCACTTCCAGCAGGCGATCCACCTCGGCCGCCGTGTTGTAGTGCAGGAGCCCCACCCGCAGGGCGCCGTGCGGCTCGAGGCCGAGCGCCCGGCCCAGCGCCACCGCGTAGCTGTTGCCGGCCCAGGTGAAGATGCCCTGCTCGGCGAGGCGCTGGTGCAGTTCGCCCGGGGTCAGCCGGTCGGCGCGCAGCGCGACGGTGCCGACGCGGCGATCGGAGTCCGGCTCCGGCACGCCGATCACGGTCACCCCGGGCAGCAACGCCAGGCCCTGCAGCAGGCGGTCGCAGAGGTGGGTCTCGTGGTGCTCGATCTGCGCGTAGGCGCGGCGCAGACGTTCGCGGCGGCCGCAGGCAGGCCCGCCCAGCTCGCCGAGATACTCCAGGGCGGCGCCGGCCCCGGCGATCCCCTCCAGGTTGGGCGTGCCGGTCATCCAGCGCTCGGGGATGTCGTCGCCCGCTGGCCGCACCTTGTGCACCGGCAGCGCCGCCAGCAGCTCGCGCCGCCCCCACAGCACGCCGAGATGCGGGCCGAAGAATTTGTAGGCCGAGCACACCGCGAAGTCGCAGCCCCAGGCCGGTACGTCGGGCAGCCGGTGCGGCGCGCTGTGCACCGCGTCGACGAAGCTGAGCGCGCCCTTCGCCCTGGCCCGCCGCACGATCTCGGCCACCGGCTGGATCGTGCCGAGCAGGTTGGAGGCAGCACCGCAGGCGACGAGCCGCGTGCGCTGGGAGAGCCTGCGGTCCAGGTCGTCGAGGTCGACGGTGCCGTCGCCGTGCACGGCGACGTGCTGGACCTCGGCGCCGGCCTGCTGCGCCGCCAGCACCCACGGCATCACGTTGGCGTCGTGGTCGGCGTCGGTGACCAGCACGCGGTCGCCCTTCTTCCAGGTCGTCGCCAGCGACCGGCTGAGCGCGAACGTCAGCGTCGTCATGTTCGGGCCGAACACCACCTCCTCGGCATCGTCGATGCCGAAGTAGTCGGCGAACGCCGCCGCGGTGGCCGCCACCATCGCATCGGTCGCCGCCGAGGTGGCGAAGGCGCCGCCGCGGTTGGCGTTGCTGTGCAGCAGCCAGCCGCTCACCGCGTCGGCCACCGACTGCGGCACCTGGCTGCCGGCCGGACCGTCGAAGAACACCGCCGGCTGGCCGCGCAGCTCGCGGCGGAGACCGGGGAAGCGGACGCGGACCGCGGACAGGTCGAGGACGCCGGTCATGCCCACAAGGCTAGCCTCGGGCGCCCGGGCCGCCACAATGGACCCATGCGGCGTCCCCGCCGACTCCTGCTCCTGCTGGCGTTGTCCGCCTGCACCGCCGCGCCGCCGGCGCCGCGGGGCGTGACGGTGGCCCTCGTGCAGTACCAGGTCCGCGGCGACCAGCCGGTGGCGGAACTCCTGGCGGAGGTGGCGGTGCAGGCCCGCGCCGCCGCCGCCCGCGGCGCCCGGCTGTGCCTGTTCCCGGAGCTGGTGGCGATCGATTGCTGGCCGCTCGGCACCACCGCCGCCGGCGAGGCCGCCGCCGCCGAGGCCCTGGCCGACACGGTCACGCCGGCGCTGGTGCGGCACTGCCAGTCGCTGGGCCGCGAGCTGGATCTGGCGATCCTGGTGGGCGGCCCGCGCCGCCACGGCGAGGCGCTGCGCAACACCGCGTTCCTCTGCCTGCCGGACGGCTCCGTGCTGCAGCAGGACAAGCTGTTCCTCACCGCCTGGGAGCGTTCGGTCGGCTGGCAGCCCGGCGATGTGCTGCTGGTGTTCGACGCGCCGTGGGGCCGCAGCGCGATCCTCACCTGTTATGACGTGGAGTTCCCGGTGGTGAGCCAGGCGCTGGCCGGGCACGACGTCGAGGTGCTGCTGGTGCCGTCGATGACCGAATCGACGCACGGGCTGCAGCGGGTGCGCAGCTGTGCTGGGGCGCGGGCGATCGAGCACCACGCCTTCGTGCTGCTGGCGGCGACCGTCGGCCAGCCTCTGCCCGACTGGCGGCACTTCGGCCAGAGCGCGGTGCTGGCGCCGCAGGAAGGGCCGTTCGAGGGCCTCCTGGCCGCGGCGGCGCCGGATCGGCCGGAGCTGCTGGTGACCGTGCTGGATCTGGAACGCCTGCGGCTGAGCCGGGCCGAGGCGAAGTTCTTCCCGGTGCGCGACCAGGGCATGGGGCTGCGGGGTGGCCCCGAGCGGCGGGCCACGATCCCGGTGCGCGCCCTCGGGCCGCTGCCCGGTTTCGCCGCCCGTCCTGTTCCGCCCTCGCGCCGCCGGGGACGACCCCGGGCCACTTCCTAAGCACTTCCTAGGTTTTCCTGGGGCGGAAAACCTCGACCGGCTGGCTCGCTTGTGGCGCCCGATCGCCATGAGAAACCTGCCCCTGCCCTGGGCCGTGCACCCCGGCCCCCTGTCGTCCTGTCTGGCCCTGTGCCTGTCCGTCCTGCCCGCCCAGCAGATCGTCACCGATCTGGCGGTGCGGGCGCCGCACCTGGCCAGCGGCAATCCCGACCAGTTCGCCCCGTTCGGTCCGCTGGCCCTGTTCGCCGCCACCGATCGCTACGGCCAGGAACCTTGGCGCACCGACGGCACGCTGGCCGGCACGTTCCTGCTGATGGACGTGGAGCCCGGGACCGATGGGTCCCAGCCGCGCGAGTTCTGCATGCTCGGCGGCGGCGCCGTGTTCTCCGCCCACGTGACCGGGCTCGGCCGCGAGCTGTGGATCACCGATGGCAACCCAGGCGGCACCCGCCTGCTGCGGGACTGCGCGCCCGGTGCGGCGAGCGGCAATCCCACCGGCCTGACCGTGTTCCAGGGCCGGGTCTGGTGCAACGCCTACCAGCCCGGCCTCGGCAACGAACTCTGGGTCTCCGACGGCACCGAGGCAGGAACCGGCCTGTTCGCCGACCTGTGGCCGGGCAACGGCTCCGGCAATCCGCTGGGCCTGACGGTGGTCGGCGACCGGCTGTTCTTCACCGCGCAGGGGAACGGCACCGGCCGCGAACTCTGGTGCAGCGACGGCACCGTCGCCGGCACGCGGCTGGTGGTGGATCTGCAGCCAGGCCTGCAGGCCGGCAACCCGGTCCAGCTGGTCGGCAGCGGTGGGCGGCTGTTCTTCGTGGCCAACGACGGCCTGCACGGCGCCGAGCTCTACGTCAGCGACGGCAGCGCCCAGGGCACCAGGATGGTGGCGGACCTGAACGCGGGCCCAGGCGACGCCGGCATCAGCGGGCTCGTGGCGTTCGCCGGCGGTGTGGTGTTCCGGGCCGACGATGGCGTGCATGGCGCCGAGCCGTGGCGCAGCGACGGCACGGCTGCGGGCACGATCCTGCTCGGCGATCTGGCGGTGGGTGCGGCGCACAGCTACGCGCAGCAGTTCACCGAGGTGGGGCAACGCTGCGCGTTCGTCGCCACCGGCAGCGGCAGTGGCACCGAACTGTGGGCCACGGATGGCACGCCGGCGGGCACGTTCCTCGTGCAGGATCTGCAACCGGGCATCGGCGGCAGTTCGCCGAGCGACCTGGCGGCTGCGTGCGGCGGGCTGCTGTATGCCGCCAGCCATCCCATGCTCGGCATCGAGGCGATGTTCACCGACCTGGTGCAGCCGCCGGTGCTGGTGGCGGACCTGGCGCCGGGCATCGGTTCGGCGAGCCCCGGGCGGTTCCTGCCCTTCCGCGGCGGCGCGCTGTGCCGGGCGAACGTGCCCGCGGTGGGCGCGGAGCTGTTCTGGGTCGTGCCGGCGGCCGATGGCATCGCGCTGCTGCGGGACCTGGCCACGCAGGTGGGCGACAGCGATCCGGAGCCGCTGGCCGAGACCGGCGGCGGACTGCTGTTCGAGGCGCGTGACGACCAGGCCGCGCCGCTGCTGCGGTGGACCGATGGCACCGAGGTGGGCACGGTGGTGCTCGGGCCGATCGGGCAGGCGCCGGGGGTGGCCGAGCCGACGCCGTTCCGGGGCAGCCATTGGCTGGTGGCGTCGGGGCCGGAAGGGCGCGAACTGTGGCGCACCGACGGCACCAGCGGTGGCACGGTGCTGGCGCTGGACCTGCTGCCGGGGCCGGGCGGCAGCGCGCCGCAGGAACTGGCGGCGGTGGGGGATCGACTCTGCTTCAGCGCCAGCATCGGGAACGGACGGGAGCCGTTCGTCACCGACGGGACGCCGGCCGGCACCGTGGCGCTGGGCGATCTGGCGCCCGGCGGCCTGGGTTCCGATCCGCGCGACTTCGTGGCGCTCGGCCCGCTGGTCTATTTCACCGCCAGCGATCCGCTGCACGGCCGCGAACTGTGGGTGACCGACGGCACGCCGGCGGGCACCACCCTGGTGATGGACCTGATGCCCGGCGGTGCCGGCAGCAATCCGGCGGACCTGGTGGTGTGCCAGGGCCGGCTCTGGTTCACCGCCCGCGATCAGGCCAACGGTTTCGAGGTGTTCCATGTGCTGCCGGGCGGGCCGGTGGTGGCCCTGGACATCGTGCCCGGGCCGACCAGTTCCGGGGCCGTGGAGCTGCGGCGGTTCGGCGAGCGGCTGGTGTGCCGGGCGAGCCACGGCGGCACCGGGCTGGAGCCCTGGCTGATCGATCCGGTGACGCTGACCGCCGGGCTGCTGGCGGACCTGCGGACGGGCGCCAACGGCTCGCAACCGCGGGAGTTCGTGGTGAGCGGTGACCGGCTGTTCTTCCTGGCGGACGACGGCGTCGCCGGGGTGGAGCTCCACACGAGCCTGGGCACCGCCGGCAGCACCGCGCGGGTGCTGGATCTGGTGCCGGGCGGGCGCAGCGGCATCTTGCCGGGCACGCTGACGGCGCTCGGCGGGTCGGGTCGGGTGGCGTTCGCCGGCCACGACGGCGGCTCGGGGCTGCAGCTCTGGGTCAGCGACGGCAGTGCCGCGGGAACCTTCCGGCTCGGCCAGTTCGGGCCGCGGCCCGGCATCGGCGCCGTGGCGCTCGACCGGCTGCTGGCCGACGGTGACCGGCTGTGGCTCCGCGCCGACGATGGCATCCGCGGTCGCGAGCTGTGGGTGGTGTCGCTGCAGGGCCTCGGCCTGCCGTCGCTGCGGCGATTCGGCCGGGGCTGTGCCGGCAGCAGTGGCCGCGTGCCGCAGATCGGCAGCCATGGCGCGCCGCGGGTGGGCAACACCGCGTTCGCGCTGCGCTGCAGCGGCGGCCCGGCGGCGGGCTTCGGCGCGGGCTACGCGTCGTTCCAGGAGGCGGCGCTGCCCCAGGGCGGCTGCACGCTGCTGCTGCAGCCGCTCCTGCTCGGGCTCGGCAGTGCGGTCGCCGATGGCCAGGGCACCCTGACCCTGCCGCTGCCGGTGCCGGCCGATCCGCGCCTCGCCGGCTTCGCCTTCGCCGCCCAGTTCGCCGTGCTGGATCCCGGCGGCGCGTTGTTCGGCATGGGCGCCTTCAGCGACGGGCTGCGCGTGCGGGTGGGCTGGTGAGAACGAGGAGCACCACGATGAACGACCGCTTCGATCTGTTCGGCCCGGCCCACAAGGGTCTGCGCCGCGCCCTGTTCGCCGCCACCGAGGTGGTGGCCCGCACCGACTTCACCGACGCGGCGGCGGTGATGGCCACCGCTGCCGAGGTGTTGCGCGTGCTGTCGCTGCTGGCGGAGCACGGCGGGCACGAGGAACGCGCCATCCTGCCGCTGCTCCTTTGCTGTGCGCCGGTGCTGCACGCCGATCTGGGCGCGGAGCACGCCCGGCTCCAGGGCCAGCAGGCGGAACTGCACTTCCTGGTGGAGCGCCTGTCGGGCGCCGGCGGGCTGGAACGCCAGGCCATCGGTCTGCGCCTGCAGCAGCGGCTGCCGCTGCTGGTGGCCGACCAGCTGCGGCACATGGCGCGCGAAGAGGGCGAGGTCAACCGCATGCTGTGGGCGCACCACGGTGACGACGCCCTGCGCCAGGTGCAGGAGGCGATGCTGGACGCGGTCGCGCCGGCACGGCGGGCGGAATGGCTGGCGCTGATCCTGCCGGCGGTGCACCCCGGCGAACGACGGCGGCTGCTGTCCGGGCTGCGCGCCACCCTGCCGGCGGCGGCGTTCGAAGGGCTCACCGGTCCGGCCCGGGCCGAACTCGGCGACGACGCCTTCCGGCAGGCGGTGGGCGCGTGAGGCCCTGGCTGCTGGCCCTGGTGCTGTGCACCGCCTGCGGCGGAACCGCGGCACCGTCGCCGGATGCGCCGCCGGCCGTCCTCAGCGCCACCGGCCTCTACGCCGATCTGCCGGGCCGGGTGCTGGCCAAAGGCGTGCGGCCGTTCGCGCCGCAGTTCGCCCTGTGGACCGATGGCGCCGGGAAGCAGCGCTGGCTGTGGTTGCCGCCGGGCACCGCCATCGACGCCAGCGATCCGGACCACTGGCGCTTCCCGGTGGGCAGCAGGCTCTGGAAGGAGTTCGCGTTCGACGGCCCGGTGGAGACGCGCTATCTGGAACACACCGCCGAGGGTCGCTGGCTGCGCGTCACCTACCGCTGGCGGCCCGATGGCAGCGATGCCGATCTCGCCCCGGAGCAGGGCGTGCCGGCCGCGGCCCACAGCGCACCCGGTGTGCCCTACGACATCCCGTCACGGGCGTCGTGCCGCGCCTGCCACGACGCCGGCGGCGGGCCGGTGCTGGGCTTCGCCGCGCTGCAGCAGGCGCCATTCCTGCGGGAACTGGCCGAGCAGGGCGTCCTGCGCGGCCTGCCGGCGGCGCTGCTGGCGGAGCCGCCGGCGTTCCCCGGGGTCGACGACGGCGAGCGCGAGGTCCTGGGCTACCTGCACGGCAACTGTGGCTCCTGCCACAACCGCAGTGGTCCCCTGGCACCGCTCGGACTCGATCTGCTGCAGACCGTCGGTCGCAGCCGCGAGCAGGCCCTGGCACCGCTGCTCACCGAGACCCGCCACTTCTGCGAGGGGACGACGCCGTTGCCGCGGGTCCATCCCGGCGAGCCGGCCCGCAGCGCCCTCTGGCTGCGCCTCGCCAGCAGCGATCCGAACAAGCGGATGCCGCCGCAGGGCACCCGCGTGCCGGATCCCACCGCACTCGCCGGGATCGCGGACTGGATCCGCGGCCTGGCCAGCAACCCCCATCCCAACCCCAAGGAGTGAACCGATGAAGAAGAAGCCTGCCCCGCTCGCCGTCGTCACCGTCGCCGCCACAGCCCTGGTCCTGCTCTGGACCAGTTGCACCGGCGGCAGCAGCACCGCCAGCCCCATCGCCCGAGGCGAGTACCTGGTCAAGGTCGGTGCTTGCGCCGACTGCCATACCCCGTGGCACATGGGCCCCACCGGCCCCGAACCCGACGCCCGACGCCACCTGTCGGGCCACCCGGCCGAGCTGCCCATCGCCAGCGCACCGCCGGCCAGCCCCGCCCCCTGGGTGGCCCAGGTTTCCGAGACCAACACCGCCTGGACCGGGCCGTGGGGGGTGAGCTTCACCGCCAACCTGACCCCCGACCCCGAGACCGGGCTCGGCGAATGGACCGAGCAGATGTTCATCGACGCGATCCGGACCGGCCGGCACATGGGCAACGGCCGCCCGATCCTGCCGCCGATGCCCTGGCCGATGTACCGCAACTGGACCGACGAGGACATCCGGGCGGTGTTCGCCTACCTGCGCTCGATCCCGCCGATCCGCAACCGCGTGCCGGCGCCGCTGCCGCCCGCCGGCCAGTAGCGGTGGCCGTGGCGCCCGGCGCGACGGTCCCTAAGATCGCCGCGCCGTGCCCGTTCCCTTCGATCCCGAACTAGCCCGGTTCTTCGCCTCCGGCGTGTCGATCCAGGTCGGCACCCGGAGCGCCAGCCTGTGTCCCGAGGACATCCGCGGCATGGGCTGCCGCGTCGAGGGCGACGCCGAGTTGACCGTGTTCCTGCCGGATGCGGTGGCCGAGCAGACGCTGGCCAACCTGCGCGACAACGGCCGCATCGCCGTCTGCTTCACGCGGCCCGCCGACCATCGCACCATCCAGGTGAAGGGCCAGGCCCTCGCCGTGGCACCGGCCGCCCCGGCCGACCGCGCCTGCATCGACCGCTACCGCGGCGGGCTGGTGCAGGAACTCGGCGCCGTCGGCATCCCCAGCCGGCTGATCCTGCGGCTCGGCCACTGGCCCGCCCACGCGGTGCGGGTGCGGATCGACCAGGTGTTCGTGCAGACGCCAGGACCCGGGGCCGGCGAGGCCCTGCCGGCCCGCGGCGGGGTCCGCCGATGAGCGTGCGCCTGCAGGACCTGCAGCATTGCTTCCAGGGCGTGGCGCCCGCCGTGATCGGCACCTGCTCCGCCGACGGCGAGCCCAACGTCACCTACCTGAGCCAGGTGTTCTACGTCGACCCGGAGCACGTCGCCCTGTCGTGCCAGTTCTTCAACAAGACGCGCCGCAACGTCGAGCAGAACCCCTACGCGTCGATCACCCTGTACGACCCGATCACCTTCGACGCCTGGAAGATGCAGGTGCGGTACCTGCGCTCGGAGACGTCGGGGCCGGTGTTCGACACCATGGCGGCGCGAATCCAGGTGATCGCCAGTCACACCGGCATGGCCGGTGTGTTCCGCCTGATCGCCGCCGACCACTACCGCGTGCTGTCGCTGCGCCGCTGCGAGGGCTACCTGGCGCCGCCGGACCCGGTGCTGGACGCCCGCGTGGTGCCCGACGTGCCGGGGCCGCTGACCGAGCTGCGCGGCCTGCAGTTCGTCAGCGACCGGGTGGCCCGTGCCACCGACCTCGACGACATGCTGGGCGGCGTGCTGCTGACCCTGGACGAGGTGCTGGGCTTCGCCCACAGCATGGTGCTGATCCAGGAGCCGGCGACGGGCAACCTGCTGGCGATCCGCAGCCGCGGCTACGGCGAGAGCGGCGTCGGCGCCGAGGTGGCGCCGGGCTGCGGCCTGATCGGCACCGTCGCCGAACGGCGGCGCATGGTGCGGCTGGCGGGCATGGGCGGCGAACTGCGCTATGGCCGAGCCATCCGCGATCGTCTCCGCGAGCATGCGCCCGACGCCGAACTGCGTCCGGAGGTGCCGTTGCCGGGCCTGCAGGACGCCCAGGCGCAGCTCGGGCTGCCGCTGCTGGTGGGCGACCGCCTGCTCGGCGTGCTGGCCTTCGAGAGCCGCGACCCGCTGTGCTTCGACGAGTGGGACGAGGCGTACCTGCAGATCGTCGCCAACCAGATCGCCATGGGGATCGACCGGCTGCAGGACCTGGCGGACCGCTCGGAGGGCCCCGCGGTGCTGGCGCCCACCGCCCCGCCGCCGGCGGCGACGCCGCGCGTCACGCGCCGGCTGGTCTACTACCGCAGCGACGATTGCGTCTTCTGCGACGGCGAGTTCCTGGTCCGCAACCTCCCCGGCCGCATCCTCTGGAAGCTGCTGCGCGGCCTGCAGGCCGGCCGCAGCGACTGGACCAACCGGGAGCTGCGCCTCGACGACTCGCTCGGCCTGCCGGCGGTGAAGGACAACCTCGAGAGCCGGCTGATCCTGCTGCGGAAGCGGCTGCAGGAGCGCTGTCCGGACATCCGCATGGTGTCGACCGGTCGCGGCCGGTTCACGCTGCACGCGGACTGCGCGCTGGAACTGGCGGAGGCCTGAGTCGGCCGAACTTGCACCGGCGGTGCCCCGGCGTCACCCTGGGCCGATGCCCCGCACGCTGCCCGTCCTGTTGTTCCTGTCCGCGGCCGCCTGTTCCGGCGAGGCGGCCGATCCGGTCGCCCGCGGCGACTACCTGGTGCGCATCTGCGCCTGCGCCGACTGCCACACGCCGTTCCGGATGGGACCGAAGGGGCCCGAGCCCGACCCGGCCCGCCACCTGAGCGGCCATCCGGCGGCGATGCCGATCGTGGCGCCGCCGGCTGCGGTCGAGGCGCCCTGGAACTGGCACGGCACCGCCACCAACACCGCGTTCGCCGGCCCCTGGGGGGTGAGCCTCGCCGCCAACCTGACGCCGCACCTCGGCACGGGCCTCGGCACCTGGTCCTTCGAGCAGTTCCGCGCCGCCATGCGGGAGGGCCGGCACATGGGCACCGGCCGGCCCGTGCTGCCGCCGATGCCGTGGCCGGCGTATGGCCAGATGACCGACGACGACCTGCGGGCGGTCTACCAGTACCTGCGCTCGTTGCCGCCGATCGAGAACCAGGTGCCGATGCCGCTGTCGCCTCGGTAGCCGCCGCGGCGGCGCCCGGCGAGCGCCTCAGTCGCGGCGCGACATCAGCAGGATCAGGATGTGCTTGAACAGGTAGACGACGTCGGTGAACAGCACCACCGCCGCCGACACCGCCATCGTCGTCGGATAGCGGTGCAGCACCTCGCTGGTGTCGTAGAGGATGTAGCCGGCGAACAGCAGCACCAGCAGGCCGGAGAACAGCAGCGGCGTGCCGAAGCCGAAGATCCAGCCGCACAGGCCGAGGACCAGCAGGCCCCAGAAGGCCAGGAACAGCACGCCGCGCAGGAACGAGAAGTCCTTGCCGGTCATCAGCACGAACGCGGTCAGCCCGCTGAAGATCAGCGCCGTCAGCAGCGCCGCCAGGTTCAGCGTCGCCGGCGCCGTGTGGGCCGCGTGCAGCACCAGCGGCGCCATCAGCAGCGCCAGCAGGAACGACCACGCGAAGTAGGCGATCAGGTTGAGCGGGCTGGTGCGGGCCACCGACTGCACCACGTAGAAGCCGCCCATCATGATCGCCAGGTAGATCAGCCAGCCGAACCGCGAGCCGCCGATGGTCCGCCACAGGCTGTCGGCCATGTCGGCGATGAACGGCACGTTGGCCGCGCCCCACAGGCTGGCGGCGAACGTCAGCACGCCGGCCAGCACCAGTGAGTAGACCTTGCGGAGGAAGGCGGCTCGTTCGGCGGGAAGCGCCTCGGCGGCGGGGACCTGACCGGCGAACGCGTAGGGGTTCTGGCTCATGGGCCGGGATTGTATGGACGCACGGGCCGGCGGGAAGCCGGACCGGCCGGCTCGCAGTCGCCGGCACCGCTGCGTAAGGCGGCCCATGACCCCGTTCCGCCCGTTGCCCGCCGTTCTCATGTTGCTGCTGCCGGCGCTGCCGGCCCAGGACCCGGCCCGCAAGCCGGGCGCCGAGCGCCTCACCTACCAGGACGTCGGCAAGCCGATCGCCTGGGTGTCGGATGCACCGGTGGTGCGCTGGGCCCGGGACTCCGTGCACGTCGAGATCGAGCAGGGCAAGAAGGTGCTCTGGCTCGACCCGCACACCCTGCAGACCCGCGAGCCCGATGCCGACACGGCACCGGCGGCGGCGCCGCCGGCCCCGGGCGAACGCCGCGGCGGCCGCTTCCGTCCCGGGCGAGGCGCCGACGACGGCCGGCCGCGCCTCCTGGTGCGCGACGGCGACCTGTTCCAGCAGGCGCGCGGCGGCGACCCGCAGCAGCTCGCCGCCGGCAAGGGCCAGCCCGTGCAGGAAGCGCACTGGAGCCCCGACGGCAGGCAGGTGAGCTTCGTGCGCGGCGGCAACCTCGTCGTGCTCGATCCCGCCACCGGCAGCGAGTGGCAGGTGACCGCGGACGGCGGCCCGGACCGCTTCCACGGCGTGCTCGACTGGGTCTACCAGGAGGAGCTCTACGGCCGCGGCGACTTCCAGGGCCACTGGTGGAGCCCGGACTCCCAGGCCATCGCCTTCCTGTCCCTCGACCAGACCGCGGTGAAGCGCTTCACCGTAGTCGACCACGTGCCCGCGGGCTTCCTCGACCAGGAACGGAACGGCACCGCCGACGTGACGCCCTACCCGAAGGCCGGCGATCCCAACCCCACCGCGCGCTTCGGCGTGGCGCGGCCCGGCGACCAGAAGGTCCTCTGGGTCGACCTGTCGAGCTTCCCGAAGGACCTGCTGGTGGTGCGCGCCGCCTGGACGCCCGACGCCAGGGCCCTGCTGCTCACCATCCAGGATCGCATCCAGACCTGGGCCGAGCTGTGCGCCGTGGATCCCGCCACCGGCGCCATCACCCGCTGGATCCGCGAGGAGTCCACCACCTGGGTGAACCGCCCCGAGGCGCCGCGCTGGCTGCCCGACGGCTCCTTCCTCTGGCTCAGCGAGCGCACCGGCTACCAGCACGTCTACCGCTACGGCAGGGACGGCGCGCTGCAGCACGCCGTCACCAGCGGCGAGTGGCAGGTGCGCGCCATCGAGCACGTCGATCCCGGACAGGGCCTGCTCTGGTTCGAGGGCACCGAGGCCGGCGCCACCGGCCGCAACGTCTACCGCGTGGGCCTCGACGGCAAGGGCCTCGTCCGGTTGACGAAGGGGGCCGGCAGCCACGCCGCCGACTGGAACCAGGATCGCACGTTCTTCCTCGATCGCCACTCGGCCCTGGATCAGCCGCCGTCGGTGCGGCTCTGCCGCGGCACGGATGGCGAGGTGGTGAAGGACCTCGGCCAGGCCGGCCGGGGCGCTGGCGCCAAGTACGCCTTCGCCGAGAAGCGGCGCTTCACCATCCCGGCCCGCGACGGTTACCCACTCGACGCCACCCTGATGCTGCCCACCGGGTTCGATCCGAAGCAGCGCTACCCGGTCTACGTGCCGACCTACTCCGGCCCCGACGCGCCGTCGGTACGCGATGCCTGGAGCCATTCCACCTGGCACCAGTTCCTCTGCCAGCAGGGCTTCCTGGTGCTGCAGGTGAACGTCCGCTCCGCCAGCGGCCGCGGCCAGCAGCACATCGGCGCCTGCTACCGCCAGCTCGGCGTGCCGGAGCTGCGCGACCTGGAGGACGCGCTCGCCTGGGCCTGCCAGCACCATCGCGGCGATCCCGCCCGCACGGCGATCTCCGGCTGGAGCTACGGCGGCTTCATCTCCGCCTACGCGCTCACCAACAGCACGGCGTTCCGGCTCGGCATCGCCGGCGCCGGAGTCTACGACTGGCGGCTCTACGACACGATCTACACCGAGCGCTACATGCGCACGCCGCAGGAGAACCAGGCGGGCTACGACCAGACCTCGGTGATCAAGAACGCCAAGAACCTGTCCGGCCACCTGGTGATCCTGCACGGCACCAAGGACGACAACGTGCACCTGCAGAACGCCATGCAGCTGCTGTGGGCCCTGCAGACGGCCGGCAAGACCAACTTCGAGGTGATGTTCTATCCCCGCTCCCAGCACGGCCCGAACCGGGAGGTGCGCTGGCACGTGCAGTGGATGGAATGGAACGCCCTGCAGCGCCTCCGGGACGGTGCGTTCGGCGGATGAGGGAGGGTCCTGCCCAGGGCAGACCCTTGAAAATCCGAAGGTAACCTTCGAGATTTCAAGGGTCATGGTCCGCCGCCAGCCACACCTGGAGCGCCTCGCCGGACTGCTGCGGCAGTTCCCGGTGGTGGCCATCCTCGGTCCACGTCAGGTCGGCAAGACCACGCTCGCCCAGCAGTTCGCGGCCCAGCACAAGGGGCCGGTCCATCACTTCGACATCGAGAAGCCCGCCGATCTGCGCGCCCTGGCCGATCCGATGCTGGCCCTGGAGTCCCGGCAGGGGCTGGTGATCCTGGACGAGATCCAGCGCCTGCCCGAGGTCTTCCCGGTCCTGCGCGTCCTCGCCGATCGCAAGCCCATGCCGGCCCGCTTCCTGATCCTCGGCAGCGCCGCGCCCGCGCTCCTGCAGCAGAGTTCCGAGACCCTGGCCGGCCGCATCGCCCACCTCTACCTCACCGGTTTCTCACCCGACGAGGTGGGGACCGAGGCCCTCACCCGCCTCTGGCAGCGCGGTGGCTTCCCGCGGTCCTACCTCGCGCGATCGGATGCCGACAGCCACACCTGGCGCGAGGAGTTCATCACGGCGTTCCTCGAACGCGACCTGCCCCAGCTCGGCTTCCGCACGCCCGCCACGACCCTGCGCCGGTTCTGGACCATGGTGGCCCATTGGCACGGCCGCACCTGGAACGGCGCCGAGTTCGGCCGTTCGCTGGGCGTCAGCGATCACACGGCACGGCATCACCTGGACCTGCTGGCCGCCACCTTCGTGGTGCGGATCCTGCCGCCCTTCCACGAGAACCTGCGCAAGCGGCAGGTGAAGAGTCCGAAGGTCTACCTCGCCGACTCAGGTCTGCTGCACACCCTGCTCGGCATCGCCAGCCGGCGCGACCTGGAGGGGCACCCGCAGGCCGGGCTGTCGTTCGAGAGTTTCGCCCTGCAGGCGGTGGTCCAGCACCTGGGGGCCCGCAGCCACGAGTGCTTCTTCTGGGCCACCCATTCCGGCCCGGAACTGGATCTGCTCGTGGTGCGCGGCAAACGCCGGATCGGCTTCGAGTTCAAGCTGGGTTCGGCGCCGGAACTGACGCCGTCGATGACCATGGCGCAGAGCGACCTCGGCCTGCAGAAGCTGTGGGTGATCCACGCCGGCAAGGACCGCTATCGCCTGGCGGCGGATGTCGAGGCGCTGCCGCTGCGGGACCTGTCGGCGTTGCCGCAGTTGGGCGGGTGACTCAGCCCTGCAGCACCGGCTCCAGCCCGCCGGCGTGCTCGATCCAGGACGCCACCTCGCGGTGCACCGGCGGCGCCTTGCACAGCTTCTGCTGCTGGTTCACCTCCAGCAGCCGCGGCAGCAGCACGTCGGCCCGGCACTCGCGCAGATCGCGCACGCCGGCGACACCGGCGGCCTGCAGCAGTTCGGAGTACTGCCGGGCGACGCCCTTCACCCGCATCAGGTCGGCCATGCGGGTCCACTTCTCGAGCAGGTCCGGGCTGAGATCGAGTTCCCGCGCCAGCAGCAGCCGGCTGGCGGGGCCCTGGCAGCGTTGCAGGATGTCGTCGGTGGTCAGGATGCCGTGCTGGGCGAGGCGCTCGCCATACACGTCGCCGATGCCTTCGATGTCCTTGATGGGGTAGCTCACAGGTGCCTCCTCGGGGTGGGGCGCGCCGCAAGCTCAGGGATGGGAATGGCCGGGGACGCCCCGTCGTGTTCTGGGTGAGAGCCCAGGGTAGGCCGGGCGGCCGGGGATGTCAACCCCAAGTGTTTGTCGGAAATGGAGTTCCGACGGACCGTGTGGGTGTCAGCGGCGGATGCTGGACGGGCCGGCGTCCTGCAGCGCCTGCAAGGCAGCGACCAGGTCCGGCTGCGCGCCGTCCGTGAAGCCATGGTGGACGAACCAGCCCACGATCAGGCCGGCGCCCTCGAATGCGGCGAACTTCACGCCATCGAACGCGGCCGCGGATTGTGGCAGCGGGCCAAAGGACTCGAGGAGGTAGCAGTTGCCGCGGCTCATGACGTAGCCGCCCGTCGGCTGCGGCGTGCAGGTCTCCGGATTCTCGCGCACGTAGCGGAGCGCATGCTCGAAGTCGAT
The DNA here is from genome assembly GCA_964565715.1 of uncultured candidatus Brocadiaceae bacterium. GTDB lineage: Bacteria > Planctomycetota > UBA1135 > UBA1135 > UBA2386 > CAZMGG01. Next base: position 67,860 of record CAZMGG010000006.1, read on the forward strand.
CTTCTGCTGCCGCATGACGAAGCGGGCAACCTTGTGCATGCGGGCCTCGGTGACGGGCGGCGGCGTCCATGCTGGCACCAGCCCTGCATCGATTTGCGCGATCTGCTCGCGCAGTTCCACGTCGCACCAGTTGGAGATCACCGGGTCCAACGCCTGGCGGTAGCGGCCGACCAGGTTGCGAAGCTCGGATTCCTCTGCCGGGCACAGCGGGCGATCGGTGGGATTGAGCAGGCGATGCCGCATCAGATTCTCGGCTCGCAGCCCGCCGAACAGGAGCAGGCCTGAGAGGCTGGCATCCGTCCGCGTGATGCCCCCGGCCCATTCGCAGGGGCTTGTCCTGGCGACTCGCTCGGCGGTCCGTGGCGACTCCGCGAGGCGCTGCCGGGCCTCGTCCAGGATCGGAATGGCCTGGGCCACGGCGGCCTCGGCGGCGCGGAGAGAGTCCGCGAGTTCGTGGGTGGCCGTTGCCTCGATCGCCAACGGCGCGTCCGGCTTGCGTGCCGGGCGCGGGGCCGCCGTGTCGGCACAACGAACGGCATACACGGCCACCGCGACGAGGGCCGCGGTGGCCAGCAGCGATCTCTGCGAGATGCGGGGCACTCTGCCCATGTCGGAACAGAGGGTGAGACGACTTCACCCCCGCGCGCTGTCAAGCTGCTTGGGACGCCGCCCCTACCCCTGCGGCACGCCGTCGTAGCAGGCCCGGTGCGGGCCGCATTCCTTGGGGTGCACCAACTGGTCGTCGGGGCCCACCGGCGTGCAGGTCTTGCTGCACCAGTAGTACCCATCCCCCGGCCACTGCCGGTCGTCGTGCACGACCTCGTCCATGCGGCCGGTGAACATCGCCTTCATCACCAGCGCCGGGCACATGCCCTTCGGCACCAGGTCCTGATGGGTCTTCTTCGCCTTGCTCGAGTCCATGGCTAGCGGGCCTCCATCCCGGCTGCGGCCAGCAGCGCCTGCCGCAGCACCGCCTTGCCGACCGGCACCTTGTAGCCGTTCTGGGCGAGCGGCATCGCGTCGGCGAACGCCGCCTCGGCGCACCGCACGAACAGTTCGTCGGACGGTGCCTGTCCGACCAGCAGGGCCGCGGCGTCCGGCCGCGGCAGCGGGATCGGCGCGACCGCGCCGAGGCAGATGCGGGCGCTGCGGATCACGCCGCCCTCCAGGGTGAGCGAGACCGCGGCGGTGGTGGTGGGCCAGTCGAAGCTGAGCTTCTCGCGGCTCTCGCGGAACGCCGAGACCTGGCCCGGCGCGGGGGCCGGCAGCAGCACGCCGGTGATGACGTCGCCGGGCTCCAGCAGGTGCTCGGGGTTCTCGGCGGTGGCCTCGGCCGGATACAGGTCGGCGATGGGCAGCCTGGTGCGCTTGCCGGTCGCGGCGTCGGCGGCGCGCAGGACCTCGATCTCGGCGCCGAGCGCGAACAGGCTCGGCGCCACGCTGGAGGGGTGCACCCGCACGCAGTTGTGGTAGCCGAGGATCGAGTGGTAGCGGTTCTCGCCGGTCATGGCGAGGCAGACCGGGCCGTCGCCGCCGTGCAGGCAGTGTTCGTCGCGGGAACGGAGGTACCAGCAGCGGGCCTTCTGCACCAGGTTGCCGGCCAGGGTGGCGCGGTTCCTGACCTGGGGCGTGGCGGTGGTGGCGGCGGCCTCGCGCAGGGCGGCGAGGGCCTTGCCCTGCAGCGCCGCGTGGGCTGCTACCTCATGGAGCGTCGCCAGGGCGCCCAGCCGCAGCGCGCCGGCGTCGGTGTCGATGGTCTGCATCGACGCACGCAGAGGCAGCAGGTTGACCACCTCGGCGATCGGCTCCAGGCGTTCCTTCAGCCGGTCGAGCAGGTCGATGCCGCCGGCCTTGAACGCGGCGTTGGGCTTCTGGCCGGCGGCGGCGGCTTCGGCGAGGTCGTGGGGGACGACGAGGGTGAATGGCTGCATGTCAGTCTCCCTTCTTCTGGCCGGGGCGCTGGGCGAGGGCCGCCAGCACCTTGTCCGGGGTGATCGGCAGGTGCCGGACGGGCACGCCGATGGCGTTGAACACCGCGTTGGCGATGGCGGCCGGGGCGGCCACCGAGGGCGGCTCGCCGAGCCCGACGGCGCCCACGTTGTTGCCGGCGTTCATCACCGTGGTCATCACCGCCTCCATCGGCGGCATGTCGGCGGGGCCGGCGATCTTGTAGTGGAGGAAGTCGCCGTTCAGCATGCGTCCGGAGCGGCGGTCCATGATGCGCTGCTCGTGCAGGGCGAAGGTGAAGCCCTGGATCATCGCGCCGAGCACCTGGCTCTCGGCCAGCTTGGGGGCGATGACGAGGCCGCAGTCCTGCACGCCGAGCATGCGGCGGACGCGGACGGTGCCGGTCCAGGTGTCGACCTCGACCTCGGCGAACTGGCAGCCGCAGACGCCGTCGTGATAGGCCTTGTAGTTGTTGAAGCGCTCGCCGCGGGCCTCGATCGGGTTGGGGCCGATCAGCTTGCAGGCCTCGGCGAAGGTCAGGACCGGCTTGCCGGCCTCCTTCGGCGCGCTGACCTTGCCGTCGCGGAAGACGATGGCTGTGGGCTCGACGCCGAGGTGTTTGGCGACCACCTCGGCGAGCTGCGCCCTGGCGAGGCCGGCGGCGTGGCGCACGGCCGGCGCGAGGCTCGGCGTGGTGGTGGAGCCGCCGGACGCCGGGCCCGACGGATCCTGGGTGTGGCCCATGGTGACCTTGACCAGGCTGGTGGGCACGCCGAGTTCCTCGGCGGTGAGCATGGCCATCACGGTCTTCATGCCGGTGCCGATGTCCTGGGCGCCGGAACGGGCCTCGATGGTGCCGTCCTGGTGGATGCGGCAGAGGGAGCCGTGGGGTGGGCGGCCGGGGCCGCCCATGCCGCCCCAGCGCGCCGAGGCGAGGCCGGCGCCGCGCAGGAAGCGCGGGTCGTCGCCGTCGCGCGGGCTGCCGGGCTTCGGGTTGCGGGCCTGGGCCCAGCCGAACTTTGCGGCGCCGAGCTGCCACTGCTCGAGGCGGATCACCTGCGGGTCGTTCTGCGTGCGGAAGGCGAGCGGGTCGAGGCCGGCGCGGGCGCACAGTTCGTCGAGGAACAGCTCGGCGCCGAAGTAGCCCTGCGGCCAGCCCGGCGCGCGCATCGGCCGGCCGGCGTCGGTGTCGGTGCGCAGGTCGTCGTGGTTGCGCCGGGTCTCGGCGTTCTGCACGTAGTGCTGCGGGAAGGTGGTGCCGCCGCCGCCGGCGTAGCCGGGGCCGCCCCAGGAGCGGTAGTCGAAGGCGGTCAGGTTGCCCTTGCCGTCGAGGCCGCCGCGGATCTGGATCAGGGCCGACGGGCGGTTGCCGGTGCAGGTGTGCTCCTCGTAGCGGTCGAGCATCAGCTTGACCGGCGCGTTGGCCTCCCTGGCCAGCATGGCCGCGGCGACACCCTCCTGGCCCGGGGTGAACTTGGAGCCGAAGCCGCCGCCGACGAACTCGGCGTGGACCTCGCAGGCGCCCACCCGGTAGCCCTTCTGCCGGAGCGTGGTGGGCAGCATGCCGCGGGCGGCGAACGTCGCCTGGCTGGAGATCCAGCACTCGAGGTCGTTGCCGTTCCAGCGCGCCACCGCGCCGTGGGTCTCCAGCGAGCTGTGGGTCTGCACCTCGGTGCGGTAGGTGGCGGTGTGCTGGTGGGCGGCCTGCTGCAGGGCGGCCTCGACCCTCTGGCTGCGGTCGGTCTGCGGCCAGGGCGCGGTCACCTCACCGTTGCCGTCGCGGGCCGGGGCGCCGTCGGCCTCCAGGAAGTCGATGACGTGGTTCTCCTGGTCGTAGCCCGCCACCACCTTGTCGGCGGCGTCGCGGGCCTGGTCGAGGGTGGCTGCGGCGATCGCCGCCAGCTCGTCGCCGACCCAGCGGATCTGGTTGCCGACGTCCTTCAGGGCGACCACCGCGGCGACGCCGGGCATCGTGCGCGCCTCGTCGAGCTGCAGCGACTTCAGGGTGCCGCGGGCGATCTTGCTGCGCACGATCACCGCGTGCAGCATGCCCGGCAGGTTGATGTCGTAGGTGTAGCGGGCGCGGCCGGCGGCCTTGGGGATGCCGTCGATGCGGTCGTGGTCGGTGCCGACCACGGCGAACTTCGTGTCGAGGTCCCAGGGCAGCAGGTCGCCATCGGGCACCTTCACCGTGATCTTCTCGCGGTGCTGGCCGAAGCCGAAGGTCCCCTCGTGGTCCTGGGGCGGGTGCGGGCGGCGGCTCATCGGCCACCTCCCGGCCGCCCGGCGGCGGTCTTCTCCACGGCCTCGAAGATGCGGCCGTAGGTGCCGCAGCGGCACAGGTTGCCGGCCAGGTCCTGCTGGATCTGCTCGCGGGTCGGCCGGCCGCGCTTCTGCAGGCAGGCGAGCGAACTCATCACCATGCCCGGCGTGCAGAAGCCGCACTGCAGGGCGTCGCAGCGCGCGAAGTTCTGCACCAGCGGGTGGGCGTCCTCGCCGGCGGGGCCACGGCTCAGGCTCTCGATGGTGGTGACCTTGCCGCCCTGGCAGTCCATCGCCAGCGTCATGCAGGAGTTCACCGGCTCGCCGTCCAGGTGCACCGTGCAGCCGCCGCAGGCGCCGCGGTCGCAGATCTTCTTGGCGCCGGTCAGGTCCAGCCGGTCGCGCAGCGCGTCCAGCAGCGTCGTGCGCGGTTCGACCTTCAGCAGGCGCGCCTCGCCGTTGATCAGGAGCCGGATCTCGTGCTCGCCCGGCCCGAACACCTCGGGGCCGGCCGGGCGGCGGGGATCCTGGGCGCGGCTTTCGGCAGCGATGGCCGCGGCGGCCACCGGGGCGGCACCGCCGACGGCGGCGACCGAGGCGCCCTTCAGGAAGGAACGGCGCGAGAACGCGCCGGGTCGGGGATCGTCGGGTCGGGTCATGGACTCCTCCGCGGAGCGGCGGTGACGAGGGCCGTGGGGAGCGGCCACGGTAACCGCACGGGAACCCGAAAACGAGCGCGGGCGCCCGGCCGGGCGCTCACTCCGGCGCAGCCAGCAGATCCACGGGCAACAGGTCGCCGGGTTCGTCGGCGTGCGGCCGCAGCGCCAGCAGTCGCACGTCGCCCGGGCGCAGCACGCCGCCCGCGACCTGGCGCCGGTAGACCACGGCGCCGACCAGCCACGCATCGGCGAAGCCCGCCACCTGCGGCGGCACGGCGCAGCGGTCGAAGCGCTGGAACTCGCGGCTCTCGCGCAGCCAGGCCGCGGCTGGCTCGTCCGCGCCCAGCCCGGCGCAGCGGGCGGCCCCTGCCCGCAGTTCGTCGGCGGCGATGGCCGCGGCACCGCCCGGCAGCTGCACCAGGAACGCCGCCGGCGCCGGGTTGGCCCCGGGTTCCGCCAGGCTCGGATGCACCTGCACCGCGGCGGCCAGCACCACCTCGGCCTCCTGCGGCCAGGCCATCACCGGTCCGGCGCGCCGGCCGGTCCAGTGTCGCAGCCCGAGCATCAGCAGCACGAGCACCAGGGCGGCCGGCAGCGGCCACCACGGCCAGTCGAGCAGCAGTGCTGCCACCGCGGCCGCCACGACGCCGGCCACCGCCAGCTGCTGGCCCGCCTCGGCCAGCGCCGCGTGCCGCAGCCGCGCCCGCGCCGTCCGCGCCTCGATCAGATCGCGGCCGACGCGGAGCTGGAACGGGAACACCTGGTCCAGGGCAGGATCCCCACGCTCGCGCAGGGCGGCGAAGGCCCGGCGGGCTGTGCCGAGGTCGGGGCGATCGGTCATCGGCGCACCTTAGCCGGCCCGCCGGCAAACCTCCCCGGCACTCGGCGCTTCCGCCCGCGCCCGTTCCGTCGGAGAATGCCCCGCGCCCGGAGATCCCGCCTGCGGCTGCGGGAAGGGAACCTCCGGCGCGGCGGCCACGTTGGCGCGCCGCCTTCCGCCGTCGCCCGTCCGCTCGCAATCCCATGGCAGCCCCCTACACGCCGTTCCTGCTCGCCGCCCTCTGCCTCACCGCCGCCCTGCCGGCCCAGCGCTCGGCGCGCTTCACCTCGGTGGAGCACGGCTTCCGCCTGATGGTGCCCAAGGTCCTCGAGCCGGTGCCGGTGGAGCCCAACGAGCGGCAGACCATCGCCAAGTGGGTGCTGAAGGGCGACAGCACCAAGACCATCAACGAGGTCACCCTGACGGTGCTGGTGGCGCGGATCGGCAAGGCGGCGCCGACCACCGGCGGCGAGAAGGACCCGGAGAAGGAGCGCGAGAAGGCGACCGAGAAGTCGCTGCGCGACGCGGTGATCGAGCAGCTCAACGGCGGCACCACGGTGCCCGAGTACCTGAAGCGCCGCGGCTACAAGAACGACGTGCTGCCGGTCACCGGCGGCAAGCCGGTGAAGAACAAGAACGGCGAGGAGTGGGCGATCCAGGGCATCGGCTCGGGCCAGGGCGGCAAGGACGCCGGCCACGTGGTCAAGGTCTACGGCCTCGAGTCGGTGTCGGAGACCTTCGTCCTGATCGGCCTGGGCGACGTCTCCGGCGTCAATGCCGAGATGCTGGAGGCGATGGCGAAGACCCTCGAGCGCGGCACCTTCAAGGGCGACGAGCCCGACGACGTCTATGACGGCAGCGACCTGCCCGGCATCGAGTTCCGCACCGAGGTGCGCAAGAAGCTGGTGAAGGGCTGGGAGGCCTATGACACGCAGAACTTCATCTTCATCACCACCAGCCGCAACAAGAAGGTGATCGACGAGATGCTGGCGGACCTGGAGATCATGCGGAAGGTCTACGTCGAGCGGTTCCCGCCGATCGACACGATCTCCGCGGTGTCGGCGGTCCGCTACTGCGAGAAGTACGACGATTATCTGGCCTACGGCGGCCCGCCCGGCACCGGCGGCTACTGGAACCACGTCGACGAGGAACTGGTGCTGGTGGACGTGCGCACGATCGGCTCCGACATCCTGAAGGCCAATCCCAACCTGAAGAACATCAAGCCCGAGGAGGTGCTCTACCACGAGGCGATGCACCAGTACTTCTTCTACGCCAACGGCCACCTGGCGCCGGGGTCCTGGTTCAACGAGGGCTACGGCGAGTTCTTCGGCGGCGCCCAGCTCGACCGGCGCAAGGGCGAGCCGCGCAAGATCGACCGCAACAAGTTCCGGATGGACTGGGTGATGCGGGCCAAGCGCGCCAACGCCTGGCCGGACCTGCCGACGTTCCTGAAGATGTCGCAGGGCGAGTTCTACGGCCCGAGCTCATTGCAGAACTACGCGTTCGCCTGGGCCTTCTGCTTCTTCCTGGAGAGCCACCGGCAGGATCCGAAGGGCAACAAGGCGTGGGGCGAGCTGCCGGATCAGTACCTGAAGAACCTGCGGCAGATCACCGAGGAGTTCCGCAAGGAGCGCAACATCGACCCGAAGGACAAGAAGTGGCTGACCTTCTTCGAGTCCGACATCCAGAAGAAGGCCTATGAGGTGACCTTCAAGGACGTGGACGTGGTGGAGCTGGAGAAGGCCTGGGTGGACGCGATGAAGAAGTGGCGGTGAGGCGCGGGGGGGATGTCCGGGCCGGCCGAGAGCGTTGCGTGGTGTTGCACCGCAGGATCCTGACCTCGCCTAGGCCTTGACTTGACACTCGGGGGGATACACTCCGCCTTCGATGTCGGAAGAGCCATCGACCGCAAGGGACTCCTCGAACCGGATCCAGGCTTGGCGAACACGCTGGCTTGGTCTGCCTGTTGCCCTGATCCTGCTCGTGTCGTCGACGGTCAAGTTCGCCGAAGGGCACGCTCCGGAATACGCCCTGGGGCCCGTTGCCTACTTCGCCACATCCGTCCTCGAGGCGTTGTTGGCCCTTGCGATCCTCGCCTGGCCAGGGGCGGCCCTGCCCTTGCTCATGGTGGTCGGCCTCGCGTCGGGCGGCGCGGTTCTTTCGCTGCTGGTTCCCGACAGGCCTTGCGGCTGCTTCGGGTCGCTCGTTGCAGATCCAGCCCTTCACCGCGCGTTGGCTGGGTTCACCGGCGCCCTGGCCGTTCTCAACCTGATCATCCGGCAGGCTTGGTCTCGGCGGGACGGGGGTGAGTCACTGCAGTCAGGCCGGCGCGCGCTGCTCGCCGTTGCTGGCACAGTCATGCTAGGCGGTGCCCTGGCCGTCTCTCTCTCAGCAGGTTCCGGCAGTCCGGAGCCAGGGCGCGAGCAGGCTCGACTGCCAGGACCCGCCCCAACGCCAGCGCGAGCAGTCGATGCGGCCTGGAGCGCCGACCGTGTGGAACTGGGCAGGCGGCTTCTGGTGACTGTGACCGATGCCCTCCAGAATCCGATCGCGGGCGCCACCGTGGAGGTGCATGAGGCGCTCCTCCGCACCGGTGGCGAGCCCCTTGCTGTGCGGACCACGGACCAGGAGGGCCTTCTGTGGTTGCAGGCTCAGGATCTTGCTGGCGGACGGGCCCGCCACATCGTTGCCCGCGCCAGGGGCTTCGCATCTGCCGTGGCTGCCATCACGGATCGAGCGGACCGGATCTCGATGGCGCTCCAACAGGGCCACGAAGTACGGATGGTCGCCCGGGACTCTTCGGGCCGACCGGTGTCGGGCGTCCGGATCGCGCTGTCGCGCGTGGTATTGCCGCCGGACCTGCCGGACCCAGGGGCGTCGGCCGGTGGTGCTGGCATCGAGTGCGTGATCACGGATGCGATGGGGGATGCCACAGCCTCCAACCTGCCTGCGGGCAGCTACTACCTGGCGGCTGCGCACCCAGGCCATGCCTTCGGCGGCAGTTCTGTCGGTCAGTCGCTGCACGTTCCGGCCATCCGGTTTGCGGACATCGTGATGGTCCCCCTGGTCGGGGCGGCCGTGCGATTCGAGGGTGAGCACGTGGTGACCTACTTCAGCCAGCCCCTGGCCAATGACAACCGTACGGTGACGACTGGGGCCAGCCTTCCGCAGGCGACCAGGCGGCTTGGCGAACGGTGTCCGCAGGCGCAGTGCCTGTTGGCAGATGTCATGCGCGCGGACGGCAACGACGAATGGGATGTAGACGTGCTGCTGGCATCCAAGGGGTGGCGCCGATACCGGATCCCGCTGCGCCCCATCGATCGGGTGGAGTTGGGGGTGATGGAGCCGGAAGCGGGCAAGGCCTTGGCGGAGTGCCGGTGCGTGGAGGTCGACCTGCGCTGCGTGAGCGGCGAAGTAACGGTGGACCCGCACGGACTGGTGGCGTTGATGGGAACGGGAAGTGGTGGCGATCCTCGGGATGGGGCTTCTCGGCTTGGCCGATTCATGTTCCGGATGCGCGAGGGGCGCCAGTGGCTGCCGGTCGGAGAGTATCGTCTGTCGAGTTCGGACCCCCTGTTGAACGAACGCCTGCGTTCCTCCCCGGAGGCCAGGATCACGGTCGGGACGTCGCCTGCCCACGTTATCGATCTGGGGCCGGACCTGGCGATCAAGCAGATCCATGCCTCGCTGGATGGCGTGACCGGATTCTCGGGCGGGAGACTTGTGTTCTATCGGGATCAGGCGACCCGTGAGGCGGTTCTCGAGATCCCCATGGAACGGCCGGAGCGGTGGTTCGCCCTGCCCATCGGCGACTACTGGGTCGTGATGGAGGTGGGCGGCATGCCACGCAGCGAGGCGATGTCGGTGCGGGTGGGCGCCGGACATGGCGTAGTCAGCATTCCCTTTGCCTCTGGAATGGCCCAGGGGCGTTGACCTGGAGGTTGCGATGTCACATACGAGACCTACCGGGAAACCGCACCAATGCGCAGTGGATCTGCCCGACAGGCGATTGCACGGGCACGCTGAAGTGCGACAAGCCGGCCTCGCCCATGGACGGCAACCTGCACAAGGCTTGCGACTGCCGGTAGGGGCTACCGGTCGTCTTCCAGCCGCCCGCCGGCGCCTACCGCGTCACCTTGGCCAGTTCCTGCTGGCACAGCCCGCGCAGCCATTCTGCCAGCCGCTGCAGGTCCTGCTTGTGGCCCTCGCGCAGTTCCAGCGCCGCCGCGTCGGCGCGCACCTTCTGGTCCACCTGGTCCAGCAGTTCCTGCCGGTCCCTGGTCCCGGCCAGCAGCTCCGCGAGCTTCTTCGGCTCGTCGTCCACCGTCGCCCACAGGTAGTGGAAGCGGTCGATCAGCGGCTGGTAGGTCGGATCGAACACCGGCTCGGCCGCGACGAACGCCGCCGCCGCCGCCTGGCGCAGCGTCCGGTACTGCCGGTGCGCGAATGCCGCGTCCTTGATCTGCTGGTAGAGCCGCTCGCGGCGGCGCCCCTCGGGGATCGGTGAGACGAACGACTGCGTCTTCACGAAGGTCCGCGCGAACGGGATCGCGTCGACGTCGGGCACGTCGACCCTGCGGCCGGAGTACCAGCACTCGTACAGGCTGACGCCGGGGTACACCCTCGCATCGAGATCGGCGTAGCTGTGCTCCAGGTAGGCCGCCACCTGGCGTTCCCGCGGATCGGTGTCGAGCAGCTCCAGGATCTGCGCCACGGCGTGGTCGGCGCCGGGCGGGAACCCACGGGCGGCGTTCTGGAAGTGCTGGTCGGCGGTCAGCTCGATGCCGGTGCGGGCGGCCTTGCCGGCGCTCCAGTCGTAGCCCACCGCCCGCTGCAGGTCGTCGAGGCAGCGCATCGGCGGGTACTGCTGCCGCAGCGCGCGGAAGGTAGCGCCCTGCGGATCCGCGGTGGTCCGCACCTTGGCCACGCCCGGCGCGAAGTCCTGGGCGAGGTGCCAGTGGGGCGGGGTCATCGCCGGATAGGCCGCGAGCCCGCGCTGGCGGCCGAAGGTGCGCAGCAGGAGCGGGTCGGTCTCGCGCTGCAGGCGGCGCTCGACGCCGCGCCAGACGGTCTGCCGGTCGTCCTCGGTGAGCTTCTGGAAGGCGGCGATCAGCTCGTCGGCACCGGGCACCGGCGGCGGCGACTCCTGGGGGGGCAGCAGCAGCAGGGGCAGGGCGCAGAGCAGGTTCAAGCGGAGTCCTTCGGGGGGGGGGCTGGGCGGCGTGAGCTTGCCCGACGGTCCCGTCGCCTGCCAGCCGGAAGGCGCAGGGGCCCGGCGATCCGTGCGGATCACCGGGCCCCTGGCGTCACCGCGGAGCGTCGATCAGAGGTTCGAGATCGTGCTGCGCAGGCCGTTGCTGGTGATCAGGCCCAGGCTGTTGATGCCCGGCACGATCGAGGCCGACTGGTGGAACAGTTCGGCGCCGATCAGCAGGCTGGTGTTGGGCACCGTCCAGGGGAAGCTCGAGCTCGGCGAACCGGGCAGGAACACGGTGACCGAGCCGGCCAGGTCGACGAACTGGAGGCAGCCCGGCGCGCCGGCGATCGGCAGGCCCGGGTTGTGCTGGCCCCAGCTGACCACCTGGGCGCTGAAGGCCGCCGTCGCCGGGATGTTGTTGGTGGTGTAGACCACGGTGGCGCCGAGCACGGGCGCCGGCGCGGCCGACAGCGACAGGGCCGCGGCGTCGGCCACGGTCGAGAACGGCGAGGCCGTGGTCAGGTCGCGGTTGCCCGGATCGACGGCGTTGCCGCCGAGCGAGAAGCCGACGATGGCGATGCCGGAGTTGGAGGTGCTGTCGTTGACCAGGGTCTGGTAGCGCAGCTCGAGGATGTTCGGCGCCAGGAACACGGCCTGCAGCGTACTGCTGCCCGTGCCCTGGTAGCACGGCACGTTGAGCCAGGTCACGCGGGCCTCGCCGAGGTTGTCGGTCTCGAAGTAGACGTTGTTCAGGTTGGTGGTGCCGTCTGGCAGGAAGTCGGTGTGCGCGACGTTCAGGGTGTGCACGGTGTTGCCGAGCAGCTCGGCGACCGAGGCGGAGAACACCGAGCTGTCGGTGCCGTTCAGGAAGATGCGACCGTTGCTGTCGATCGCGATGGCGCTGGTGCTGCCGCCGGCGTAGGCCCAGTTGAAGCCCAGCGACTGCGGCGCGCTGACCGAGTCATCGGTGAGGGCGAGGCCGGTGCCCGTCGGCGGGACGAAGGTGCTGAGCGGGGCGATCGAGACGTTGCTGCCGCCGTTGCCGTTCGGCGCCATGGTCAGGGTCGTGCCGGACAGGTCGTTGGCCGACGCGGCGAACTGCTCGTACCAGGAGGCGGCCATCGAGCCGCAGCCGGCGCCGAAGGCGACGTTGGCGGCGATCAGGGCCGGGGTCCAGCGATAGGTGAGGCCGTTCGGGATGACGTTGGCCGGGGCGGTGTTGTTGAACACCAGGCCCGAGGTGTTGCTGGTGCCGGCCACCGAGTTGAGCCAGTTGTCGTTGGTGCCCTTGGTGTTCAGGCGGTTGTTGACGTTGGTCGCGAACGTGTTGTTCGGGCCGCGCAGGCCGACCTGGTTGACCGTCGTGAAGGTCGTCAGGCCCGGCGTGCAGGCGCCGTAGACCGCCTCGACGAGGTTGGAGCCCTCGTGCAGCCGGATCTGGAAGTTCAGGTTCATGCCGCTGACGGTGGTCAGCGTGGTGCCGAACCGCTTGAAGTTCTGCCACTGCACGACGAACACGCGGTTGGGCGCCGAGCCCAGGGTCTCGTGACGCATCTCGGCCCACGGACCGGCGGCGTAGACCGTGGTGCCTGTGCTGGTGGCGCTGGCGGCTGCGCTCATCGTGATCGTGCCGTTGACGGTGTCGATGGCCGTGATCGTGGTCGCGGCCGGGATGCCGGTGCCGGTGATCAGGTCGCCGACCTGGACCGGGCCGAAGGCGCTGACGCCGGTGATCACGTTGCTGCTCAGGGTGCGGGTGCCGGCGAAGGCGAAACCGGCCTGGATGTCACGGCCGAAGGCCGACACCGCGCCGGCGTAGGCCGCGGTGGCCGACAGCGGCGTGTAGTTCGTGCCCGGCGCCACCAGCCCGAAGGTGATGCTGCCGTTGCTGTTGACGATGATGTCGGAATGGGCCGCGTTGTCGAAGGTGAACGCGAACGGCAGTGCCACCGTGAAGGTGACGTCGTCCAGCGACGCGGCGCCGCTGGTGCCGGTGGCGGTGCCGAGCAACGTGCCGCCGCTGATCGGCGCGTAGGTGCCGACGGATTGGGTGAAGGAGTAGCCGGTGGCGACCTGGGCGCCGGCGAGGCCGGCGATCGTGAGGGCGGTGGTGAGTGCGGACAGACGGGTTGCTAGGGAGGACATGGGTGCGGAGCGCAAGGTGCGCTGGGGGTGAGGGAATCTGCGCGCGGAAGCAGTCTGGGCTCCCCGTGCGCAGGCGCGAGAACCATGCCCGGACGATGCCTGTTCGTCAATCTGCCCGCGGCAGCGCGTCCCTGGGCGGGAATGGCGGCAGCGATGCGGACTGACGGAATGGTCGCCGCACCGGCACGGAGGCGTTCGACGGATGCGGCGCTGGCATGGGCGCGGCGTGCGCCGCGGAAACAGCGGGGGGCTTGGCCGGGCCCCGCAGCACCATGCCGGCCCGGGCGCCGGTGAGCACGCCGGCATCCACGACCGCCACGCCGTTCACCAGCACGTGGTCGATGCCGACCGGCGGCAGGGTCGGCTCGTGCCAGGTGGCGCGATCCAGGATGGTGGCCGGGTCGAACACCACCAGGTCGGCGAACGCGCCGGGCCGGATCGTGCCGCGGTCGGCGATGCCGAAGATCGCGCACGGCAGCGCGGTCATCTTGTGGATCGCCAGCTCCAGCGAGAGCACCCGTTGCTCGCGGACGTAGCGGCCGAGCACGCGCGGGTTGTTGCCCGACCCGCGCGGGTGCGGCCGGTCGGGACTGGTGGGGTCGCGCAGGCCGGCGTCGCTCGCCACGGCGATCCAGTCCTCCTGCAGGAAGGCCCGCACGTCCGCCTCGGCCATGCCGTGGTAGACCATGCCGACGCGGCCGCCCGCGGCGGCGATGAACAGCGCGATGGCGGCCTCGGCCTGGGCGTCGGCGTCGGCGCGACCCTCGCACAGGCGCGGCGCGGCCTGGTCCAGGGTCAGCCCGTTCAGCTCCGGGTGGCCCGGCGCCGACGCGATCCGGCACCAGCCGAGGTGGCCGAAGCCCGAGCTGGTCATCTTGCGGCGCAGGGCCTGATGCATCTCGCTGCGGAAGGCGGCGTCGTCCCGCAGCTTCGCGGCGAACTCCTGGCGGCCGATGGCCAGCGGCTCGGCGGGGAACAGCACGTCGAGGCTGGTCGAACTGGCGTCGTAGGCATACTGGTCGCCGGTGACGGCCATGCCGGCCGCACGGGCCTCGCGCAGGGCGGCCAGGATCGCCGCGGAGCGGCCCCAGTTGGGCCGGCCCGAGGCCTTCATGTGCGACAGGTGCACCGGCAGGCCGGCCTCGCGGCCGATGCGCAGGGCCTCGGCGATCGACTCCAGGACCTCGTCGCCCTCGCTGCGCTGGTGGCTGGCGTAGAGCCCGCCGTACCGGGCGACGATCCTGGCGAGCGCGATCAGCTCCGCGGTTTCGCTGTAGATGCCCGGCACGTAGATGAGGCCGGTGGACATGCCGAAGGCGCCGTCCTGCATGGCCTTCTCGACCAGGGCCTCCATCCGCGCCAGTTCTTCCGGGGTGGGGGCGCGGTTCGCGGTGCCCATCACCTGGGTGCGCACGGTGCCATGCCCGATCAGGCTGCCGTAGTTGAGCCCCAGGCCGCCGCGCTCGCAGCGGCCGAAGTGCAGGCCGAGGTCGCGCACCGAGGTGCCGCAGTTGCCGGTGATCAGGCTGGTGACGCCCATCTGCACGAAGTTGTCGGCGGTCGGCTTGCGGGCGATCTCGGCGTCGACGTGGGCGTGCAGGTCGACGAAGCCAGGCGCCACCACCCTGCCGGTGCAGTCGACCTGGCGGGCGGCGTCGGCCGGTCGCAACTCGCCGACCGCGGTGATCCGGCCGTCCCGGATACCGACGTCGGCGCGCCGCCCAGGCGTGCCGGAGCCGTCGATGACGGTGCCGCCGTGCAGGATCACGTCGAAGGCCGGCCGCGGGGCCGGCGGGCCCGATCGGCAACCGGCCAGGGCGCACAGCGCTACCTGCAGGACGACGAGGACGGAACGGCGGGCGGCTCCGGCGGTCATGGGAGCGGGACGATACGGCGTGCGCCGGAAAATGTGGCCCGGGTGTGAAACCTGGATGGCATCGGCGGATATCCGGCCACGTTCCAGCAAGTGGGGCGTTCCTGCCGGCTGGTGCAAGAGGCTCTCCACCACAGGGGACAAAGGCACGGTGCCGGAGTCCCCGGGGGCGAGGTGGAGAGTCTTCCTTTCTGTACGGACTTCGCGTCCGGCGGCTACTCGTGGCGCAGGGCTTCCACCGGGTCCATGTTGGCGGCGCGCCAGGCCGGGTAGATGCCGAACAGGACGCCGACGCCGGCGGAGATGCCAAACGCCAGCAGCACGTGCGGCACCAGGATGATCGTGGTCTGCTTGAACCACGATTCGATGGCCAGCGGCACCAGCATGCCGAGCCCGACGCCGACCAGGCCGCCCAGCGCGCTGAGCACGCCGGCCTCCACCAGGAACTGCGAGATGATGTGCTTCTTCTTGGCGCCGAGCGCCCGGCGGATGCCGATCTCGCGGGTCCGCTCGGTCACCGTCGCCAGCATCACGTTCATGATGCCGATGCCGCCGACCAGCAGCGAGATCGAGGCGATCACCGCCAGGACGATGTTGAACATCCGCTTGCTGGCCTCCTCCTGGCGCAGCAGTTCGAGCGGCACGGTCACCTCGACGTCGCTCTGGGTCTTGTGCGCCGGCCCGATCATGTCGCGCAGCACGCGGGCGGTGGCCTCGACGGCCTCCGAGTCCTCGACCTTGACCTTGATCTCGTGCAGCTCGACGCGCTCGTTGGTCGACGAGCCCGCCGACGAGGTGCGGATCGAGTCGCCGAAGCGGCGGCGCGACGACGTGCGCGGGATGAACACGCACTCGTCGTAGGTGGTGCCCTGCGGACCGGCGGCGCGGCCCTGGTAGTGGAGGATGCCGACCACCCGGAAGCGATCGTCGGAGCCGACCAGGATGGTCTGGTCGATCGGGTTCTCCAGGGGGAACAGGGTCTGGGCGATGCTCCAGCCCAGCACGCAGGCGTTGGTCTGGTGGTTGAGGTCGAGCGGCGTGAGCCAGCGGCCGTCGGCGATCCGCATGTTGGCGACGGCGAGGAAGGCCGGGTCGGTGCCGACGATCACCGAGCTCTTGAAGTACTCGCCGCGCAGCACCGGCCGGGGCACCTCGCGGATCCGCACCACGGTGGCATCGGGCAGGGTCTTCTCGATGCGATCGGCCTCGGCGTAGAGCAGGCCGTAGGGGACCTCCTGGAAGCTGCTCTGCGAGCTCGACTGGGCGGTGGCCGGCGGTCGCACCGAGCGCAGCAGGATGTTGGTGACGCCCATGTCGCGGTAGCGCATCAGCGCCTCCTGGCTGGCGCCCTCGCCCACCGCCAGCATGGCGATCACCGAGGCCACGCCGAACAGGATGCCGGCGGTGGTGAGCGAACTGCGCAGCTTGTGCAGCAGCAGGCTCTTCAGGCCCAGCCGGACCGTGCGCATGGTCTCGACGATCACGGGTGGCCTCCGCTGGCCGCGGCGGCGCCGGCGCTGCGCGCCGGCTGCTTGCCGGTGTAGCTCTCGACCCGGCCGTCCTTCAGCCACAGCTCGCGATCGGCGCGCTCGGCGACCTTCGGGTTGTGGGTGACGATGACGAGCTGCCTCCGCAGCTTGTTCTCCCGGATCTGC